>DATGYO010000212.1:0-3137 GCA_035297905.1 Nocardioidaceae bacterium | reverse complement strand
GAGCAGCACGCCCTGGTTGCGGACGTCGCGGATGCCGGTGTCCAGCATCGCCCGCGCCGCCTTGGCCACCAGCGGCGTCACCGAGTTGGCGTGGTTGACGTGCGTGTGGATCGCGATCGACACGCCGCGCCGGCGAGCCACGGTCGCAACCCGCTCCATGCCCGCCCGGACGTCGTCCTGGAGCCAGTGGTGGGGGAGACCCATCAGCGCCTTGGTCGCGAGGCGGATGTCGCGGATGTTCTCGATCTCGAGCAGCTTGCTGAGGAAGTCCTCGAGCCGCGCCCACGGCAGGTTGGCCACGTCACCGCCGGAGACCACGACGTCGCGCACGGTCGGTGTGCCGCGCAGGTAGTCGAGCATCGCGGCATGCCGGTCGACCGGCTTCATGCCGAACTTCAGCTTGTCGACCACTGGGGTGGAGTTGCCGACGAGGTCCATGCGGGTGCAGTGGCCGCAGTACTGCGGGCAGGTGGGCAGCAGCTCGGCGAGGACCTTGGTCGGGTAACGGTGGGTGAGCCCCTCGGCGACCCACATGTCGTGCTCGTGGAGGGAGTCGCGTGTGGCGTGCGGGTGCGACGGCCAGTCCGTACGACGGTCGGAGAACACCGGCAGCATGTAGCGGCGCACCGGGTCGGCGTACATCGCCTCGGTGAGTGAGCCAGGTCCCGCCGGCTCGTCGTGCGACATCATCGTGTTCATCATCTGCGGGGTGACGAGCATCGACATGGTCGCCCGCTCCTGCTGGTCCCGCTCGAGGTCGGCGTAGAAGCGTTCATCGACGAGGTCGCCCATGAGCGCCTGGAGCTGCTTCACGTTCTTGACGCAGTGAGCCCGCTGCCACTGCACCGACTCCCACTCCTCGGCGGTGACGTCCTTCCAGCCTGGGAACCGGGTCCAGTCCGGCTCCACGAGCTCGACCTGGCGGTACGGGTAGGGCTGGCCGGTGTTCTCGGCGGCGGGCTGGGTGCCCGTCTCTGCCGTTTTCTGGGCCCCGGTCTGGGCGCTCAGCTGGATCGTCATCGTCACTCCGGTCTTCGTTGATCGAACGCGGTACGTCGGGCGGGCGCGCCTGTTTGTACGGCGGCGGCTCTTCGTGACAGAGTACGCAAAGAATCTGTTGGTGAACAACTGACACACCGCAAGATTTGTTGGCAGCAGGCATCTGGGAAGGATGATGAGTGTGTCGCAGGCGACATCGGCGGGGCTGAAGGCGGGCGACCCGACCGGTCTGCACAGGGTCCTCGAGCCCGCGGGCGTGCTGCCCCAGGCCGCCCTTCGTCTGGACACCCGTCGCGAGCTGTGGCCCGACGAGGTCCGGATCAGGGTCGAGCGGCTCAACCTCGACGCCGCGTCCTTCCGTCAGCTCGAGCGCAAGCACGGTGGAGACGGCGACGCCGTCCGCGCGGAGGTGCTCGACATCATCGCCACCCGCGGCAAGATGCAGAACCCCGAGACCGGGTCGGGCGGAATGCTGGTCGGGACGGTCGAGGAGGTGGGGGAGGAGTCGCCGCTCGGCCTCGCTGTGGGCGACCACGTGACCACGCTGGTCTCACTGACCCTCACGCCGCTGGTGATCGAAGACGGTCTCGCTCGCTGGGACGGCTGCAGCGAGCAAGTTCCCGCCGACGGGTACGCCATCCTCTTCGGCCGCTCCATCGCCGCACGGATCCCCGACGACCTGCCCAGCGAGCTGTCGCTGTCGGTGATGGACGTCTGCGGGGCCCCGGCCCTCACCTCGCGCGTGGTGGGCCAGTTCGAGGACCCCACCGTCGCCGTCATCGGTGGTGCGGGGAAGTCCGGGTCGCTCTCGCTCGTCGCCGCCAAGCAGGCTGGTGCCGCACGCACGATCGGCGTGGTCCCGCACCAGCAGGAGGCGGAGCTGCTCGAGGAGGCCGGGATCGCCGACGTCGTCACGGTCGCCGACGCCCGAGACCCGGTCGCCCTCTCACGGGCCGTCACCGAGGCCGGCGGCCCGGCCGATGTCACGGTCGTCTGCGTCGACGTACCCGGTTGTGAGGGAGGGGCGATCCTCTCCACCGCCGAGCGGGGCACGGTGATCTTCTTTTCCATGGCCACCTCGTTCAGCGCGGCGGCGCTCAGTGCAGAAGGCCTCGCTGCCGACGTGACCATGCTCGTCGGCAACGGGTACGTTCCTGGTCACGCGGACTTCGCCATGGAGCTGCTGCGCGACAATGCCGGTGTACGCAGTCTCTTCGAACGACGTCTATGAGCCGGTTCGACGTTGCCCGGGTGCGTATGCGGAGAATGAGGCTGTGACTCGGACTCTTCTTCGCGGTGGCTACGTGCACACCCCCGCTGACCCCCACGCGACCGCCATCTGCATCGAGGACGGCCAGGTGGTGTGGACGGGGGACGACGACGCCTCCGCGCATTTCGTGGACAACGCCGACCGCATCGTCGAGCTCGACGGCCGCCTGGTGACCCCGGCCTTCGTCGACGCGCACGCACATCTCGCCCAGACGGGACTGGCAGCGGGCAGCCTGGACCTGAGCCGGGCCGTCTCGCTGGTCGACGCGCTCGATGCGCTCGCTGCCTTCGCCGCGTCGTCGACCTTCCCGATCGTCCTCGGCTTCGGCTGGGACGAGACCCAGTGGCCCGAGGGCCGCGCCTTCACCCGGGAAGAGGTCGACCGCGCCGTGGGTGCCCGCCCGGCCTACCTGGCACGGGTCGACGTGCATTCCGCGGTCGTGTCGTCGGCGATGCTCGATGCCGCTCCGGCCGTGATCGGCGCCGACGGGTACGACGCATCGGGTTGCTGCGCTCGCGACGCCCATCACGTCGTCCGTGAGGCGACGTTCGGGCTGATCCCACCCTCAGCACGGGAGGATGCGATCCGCCGAGCCCTGGAGGAGGCCGGCCGACAGGGGATCGGCATGGTGCACGAGCTCGGCGCACCTCATCTGTCGCCGCCGGAGGACTTCGCCACGATCACAGAGCTCCGTGCACGCGCAACGCTGCCCGAGGTGGTCGGCTACTGGGGCGCCCTCGAGGACGTCGACACCGCGATCGAGCTCGGCTGCGTCGGTGCCGCGGGCGACCTCTGCATGGACGGCGCCATCGGGTCGCGCACGGCGGCGATGAACGCGCCGTACGTCGACGCCGACACGTCCGGCCAC
>DATGYO010000211.1:0-34210 GCA_035297905.1 Nocardioidaceae bacterium | reverse complement strand
CCGCGCGGGAGCATCCGGATGGTGCCGTCTCCGAGCAGGGCCCACACCGTGTCGCACACCCGCTCCAGGAAGTACCGGTCGTGGGACACCACCACGAGCGTTCCCGGCCAGCCGTCGAGGAAGTCCTCGAGCACGTTCAGCGTCTCGATGTCGAGGTCGTTGGTCGGCTCGTCGAGGAGCAGCACGTTCGGCTCCGACAGCAGGAGGCGGAGCATCTGGAACCGTCGCCGCTCCCCACCAGACAGGTCGCCGATCCTCGCCGTCAGGCGGTCGCCGGTGAAGCCGAACCTCTCCAGCATGGAGCTGGCGGTGACCTCACCGGTCGCGGTGCGGGTGACCCGCTTGATGGCCTCGACCGCGTCGAGCACGCGCTCGTTCGGATCGAGCTCGTCGAGGCCCTGGGTGAGCTGCTCGAGGGCGACGGTGCGACCCGTCTTGACCCGCCCGGCGGCCGGCGCAAGCTCACCTGCCAGCAGCCGGAGCACCGAGGTCTTCCCGGCGCCGTTCACCCCGACCAGTCCGACCCGGTCCCCCGGTCCGAGACGCCAGGTGGCGTGGTCGAGCAGCGTCTTGTCGCCCCGGACCAGCGTGACGTCCTCGACGTCGAGGACGTCCTTGCCGAGCCGCTGGGTCGCGAACCGCTGAAGCTCGAGAGAGTCGCGCGGGGGCGGCTCGTCGGCGATCAGCTCGTTGGCGGCGTCGATGCGGAACTTCGGCTTCGAGGTCCGGGCGGGCGCACCGCGACGGAGCCAGGCGAGCTCCTTGCGCATGAGGTTCTGCCGTCGCGCCTCCGACGCCGCGGCCTGGCGCTGCCGTTCGGCCTTGGCCAGCACGAAGGCCGCGTAGCCCCCGTCGTACACGTCGACGACCCCGTCGTGCACCTCCCACGTCGTGTCGCAGACCTCGTCGAGGAACCACCGGTCGTGGGTGACGACGACAAGCGCAGAGGTACGACGGGCGAGGTGCTCCGCGAGCCACGCCACCGCCTCTACGTCGAGGTGATTGGTCGGCTCGTCGAGCACGATCAGGTCGTGGTCCTCGAGCAGGAGGCGCGCGAGGGAGCAGCGGCGCCGTTCACCTCCTGAGAGGCCCGAGACGACCCGGTCGAGCGTGACGCCGGCGAGGAGCACCTCGACGATCTCGCGCGTGAAGGCGTCGGCGGCCCATTCGTGCTCGGCGCGGTCGCCGAGCACCGCCTCCTGGACCGTGGCGGAGGGGTCGAGGTCGTCGCCCTGGGTGAGGTACCCGAGGTGGAGGCCGCGCCCCCGCGACACCCGCCCCTGGTCAGGCTCCTCGAGGCCGCCGATGATGCGCAGCAGCGTGGTCTTCCCGTCACCGTTGCGGCCCACGACACCGACCCGTTCCCCGGTGCCGATGCCGAGGCTGACGCCGTCGAGAAGCGGCCGGATGCCGTAGGACTTGTGGACTCGCTCGAGGTTGACGAGGTTCGCAGCAGGGGAGGCCATCAGGGGGCTATCGCATCACAGAGCTGAGACGACGTGAGCGCCGGGCGCGGGGGCCGGAGCGACCAGTGCGGTGATCCCGGCGTCGGTCAGCACGTCGCGGACCTTGCGGGCATCGGCTTCGTCGGCGGTGAGGAACAGGCAGGTCGGCCCGGAACCGGAGAGCAGCGCTCCCAGGGCGGGTGGGCGGTCGCCGAGGTCGAGGACCGCTGCCAGATCGGGACGCATCGTGAGGGCCGGGCCCTCGAGGTCGTTGAGCAGGTTCTCGCCGAGCCTCGTCGAGTCACCTGCCGCGAGCGCGGCGACGAGCCCCGCGGACACCTCGGGCTGTGCCACCTCGGTGCCGGCGTGACTCCGGTCGAACTCCGCGAACACCGCCGGCGTCGAGAGTCCCCGGTCGGACAGGGCGACGACCCACCAGTAGGCGCCGGCGTCCTCGACAGCCGAGACGACCTCGCCTCGCCCCGAGCCGGTCGCAGTGCCGCCCACCAGGCAGAACGGCACGTCGCTGCCCAGCTCGGCGGCCAGCGACAGGAGCTCTTCTCGAGGCGTCGCGAGGCCCCACAACGTGTCACAGGCCAGCAGCGCCGCAGCGGCGTCGGTGCTCCCTCCTGCCATACCACCCATCACCGGGATCCGTTTGCGGACCGTCATCGACACCGGGCCGTCGACGCCGGCGTGCGACGCGAGCAACGCCGCCGCGCGCAGGGCGAGGTTCGAGGCATCGGTCGGTACGTCGGACACGTCCACGCCCTCCCCCACGACGGTCAGCGTCGTGGCCCCGGCTGGGCTGACCGTGACCTCGTCGTACAGGCCGATCGCCTGGTAGACCGTCGCCAGGGTGTGGAAGCCGTCCGGCCGTGCAGGGCCGACACCGAGCTGGAGGTTGATCTTCGCGGGCGCGGCGACGGTCACCGACCGGCTCATGCCGCACCTCCGGACCGGACCGACGCGAGCCCCTCGGCGACCCGCGCGAAGTCCTCGACACCGAGCGCCTCACCGCGGGCCATCGGGCTGATGCCGGCGTGCGCCAGGGCCGCCTCGGCCGCCTCGGCGGAGCCGGCCATGTTCTTGAGGGTCGAGCGGAGCGTCTTGCGCCGCTGCGCGAACGCCGCGTCCACCACGGCGAACACCTCCTCGCGGGTCACCGAGACGGCCGGCGGGTCGCGCCGCTCCCAGGCGACGAGGCCGGAGTCGACGTTCGGGGCGGGCCAGAAGACGTTGCGGCCGATCGCACCCGCGCGGCGCACGTCGGCGTACCAGGCGGCCTTGACCGAGGGCACGCCGTAGGTGCGGGAGCCGGGTTCGGCCGCCAGGCGGTCGGCGACCTCGGACTGCACCATGACCAGGCCCTTCCTCAGCGAGGGCAGCAGGGCCAGGAGATGGAGCAGCACGGGTACGGAGACGTTGTAGGGCAGGTTGGCCACCAACGCGGTCGGCGGCGGCCCGGGAAGCGCGTCGACCCGGAGGGCGTCAGCCTCCACGACCTCGAGCCGGTCGACGTACTCGGGCGCGAACCTCTCGACGGTCGCAGGTAGCGCACGGGCGAGCTGGGGGTCCACCTCGATCGCCACGACCCGGGAGACCGCGCCGAGGAGCGCGAGGGTCAGCGAGCCGAGCCCGGGACCGACCTCGACGACCACGTCGGTCGGGTCGAGGGCAGCGGCGCGGACGATCCTGCGGACGGTGTTGGCGTCGATGACGAAGTTCTGGCCGCGCTGCTTGGTGGGTCGGATGCCCAGAGCGGCAGCCAGCGAACGAACATCCGCCGGACCGAGGAGTCTCGGTCCGGCGGATGTCATGTCATGCTCGCTCACCACGCAGGCGAGCCTAGACGGTTCGCGATCGACGTCAGTAACCGTCGCCGCACACGGGCCAGGCGCTGTACCCGCCGTTGGCGTCGCGAACCCGCTCAGCCACCGCGATCTGTGCCTCGCGGCTGTTCTCGTTCGGGTACCCGGTGCCGCCGTAGGCGTGCCAGGTCTCCAGGTTGAACTGGAGGCCGCCGTAGTAGCCGTTGCCGGTGTTGGCCGCCCAGTTACCGCCCGACTCACACTGGGCGATCTTGTCCCAGACGCTGTCGCCGCTCGCGTAGTTCGCGGCAGGAGCGGGCGCCGACTTGGTGCCGACCCGCACGATCGCGTTGCGCGGCTGGCTCAGCACCTTCGAGCGCAGCGCCTTCTTGTCGACGAGCTTGCCGTTCTCGTAGCGCAGCCGGTAGACGACGGAGCGCGATCCGGCGCGTCCCTCGCGGACGACCTTGCGGTTGCCCTCCAGCATCGACGAGTCGGACTTCTCGACGGTGGAGTAGCCGACGTCCTCGATCGCCTTCTTGGTGAGGAGGCGCACCCGGGTGACGACGACCTTGTCGCCGTCCTTGAGCGTCGCGCCGTTGCCCGGCTTCACCTCGTCGTTGCGACCGAGGTCGATGTGGAGCTTGTCGAGCGCTTCGGACACGGTCAGGGCCGGCACCGTCACGGTGCGTGCCTTGTGCGCACCGTTCGTCAGCTTGATCGTCTTGGGAGTCACGACGTCGAGGTCGAGGCCCTCACGGGGGACGTCCGCGCTACGGCTGACGGAGAGGTCGGCACCGTTGTACCGGAGACCGAGCTGCTCGAGAGCCGAGCTCACGTCGCTCGCGGTGACCCAGTAGTCCCGCTCCTTGCCGTCGACGGTGACCTGCAGCTGGCGGGCGTAGCGCACCGCGATGCGGGTTCCGTCGTTGACCTTGGTGTCGAGGGCGGGCGCGACCACGTCGCGCTTCCCGATGTCGATGCCCTCCGACTTGAGCACGTCACCGACGGTGCCGCCGAGCGTGTGGACCTGGTCGGCCTCACCGTCCACCGACAAAGTGACGGTCTTGTTCATCGCGGCGTAGCCGACGGTGGTCCCGACCACTGCGGTGAGGACCGCGGCGACGAGAACGCTGAGGGCAAGCTTGCTCTTGCTGAGAAGTGCGATAGGACTCCGCACGATGCTCCAATGGTGGTACTCCCCGGGCCGCGGGACGTGCAGCGCGTGTGCTCGTTCCTGGGAGTACGCACTGGTACTCGTGTTGCACGAAACGGCACAGCAATCCCCCACGGATGGAGGCCGGTTGATGCCGGCCGGATCTGAGAGGACCGCCTAGGCGCTGCCCGGTAGCTTCCCCACTCCCGGCCAACAGTCACAGGACGATAACGAGGTTCCCCCGCGGAGACCAAACCGAAACGTCCGTATCGTGACTCGACTCACGGCGTCGAGCGGGCCCGTTCGGGCTACTTCGCGGGGGTAGATCGGGTTGGTCTCAGGCGCCCCATTCGCCCCCGAAGGCGGCGTTCGTGTTGGTGTCGACGGCCGCGCAGAGAGCCTCCAGGTCTGCTCCCAAGGTCTCGGCCATCCCTCGCATCGTGACCGGGACCAGGTACGACGCGTTGGGTCGACCGCGGTAGGGCATCGGGGTGAGGTACGGCGCGTCGGTCTCGACCAGGATCCTGTCGCGGGGAGTCACGCGGAGCGCCTCGCGCAGCGGCTCAGCGTTCTTGAAGGTGACCGTCCCGGCGAAGGACAGCCACGCTCCTCGGTCGAGGCAGGCTCGCGCGAAGTCGGCGTCGCCGGAGAAGCAGTGCATGACCACCCGGTCGGGGGCACCCTCCTCGTCGAGCAGCCGAAGCACGTCGTCATGGGCGTCGCGGTCATGGACGACCAGCGTCTTGTCCAGACGCTTGGCCAGGTCGATGTGGCGCCGGAACGACTCGTGCTGCGCAGGCCGCCCGGCCTCGTCGGTGCGGAAGTAGTCCAGCCCTGTCTCGCCCACGGCGCGCACCCGGTCGCTGCTCTTCGCGAGCCGCTCGATCTCGGCGAGCGCCTCGTCGAGCCTGCCGTCCGCGGCGAGCAGCGGGGCCTCGTTGGGGTGCAGCGCCACCCCGGCCACGATCGGGTCGAACCGCTCCGCCGCGTCGACCGCCCACTGCGCGCCGGGTAGGTCGCAGCCGATCTGGACGATCCGCGGCACGCCGACCGCCGTGGCTTCGGCCAGCGCGTCCTCGACTGCCATCCAGGAACCGTCCGCGATGTCGAGGTGACAGTGGTTGTCCACGACCGGTCCCGGCAACGGCTCGGGCGCCGGGGGGCGGCTGCGGTCCCGCCTGCCCCCTCCCTCACTGCTCGACGACCTGTCGCGGGTGGGTGCATCGGGCGCCATGCGGCGGAGTCTACGAGGGGGCGCACTACTTCTTGTGCACAGCGTCGTAGACGACCCGCTTGGGCAGCCCGGCGCGCCGGGCGACGTCGAGGATCGCGTCCTTGCGCGTGCTCCCCTCCGACTCTGCCTCGGCCACGAGAGCCGCCAGGGAGGCCGGGTCGGTCGGTACGTCGGACGTGGCGGTCGCGCCCGCGACGACCAGCGTGACCTCCCCACGCACGCCGTCGGCGGCCCACGCCGCGAGGTCCGCGAGCCCCGCGCGCCGTACCTCTTCGTGGGTCTTGGTCAGCTCCCGGCACACGGCGGCGCGGCGGTCCTCGCCGAACGCCTCGGCCATCGCGGTCAGCGTGGCCTCGGTGCGGTGCGGTGCCTCGAAGAAGACCATCGTGCGCTCCTCGGACGCGAGCGAGGCCAGCCGGCGAGCGCGTTCGCCGGCCTTGCGCGGGAGGAACCCCTCGAAGCAGAAACGGTCCACCGGAAGCCCGGACACCGCCAGGGCGGTCAGCACCGCGGAGGGCCCTGGCACGGCGGTGATCGGGATGTCACGCTCCACCGCCGCGGCGACGAGGCGGTACCCGGGGTCGGACACGCTCGGCATGCCCGCGTCTGTCACCACGAGCACCCGCTGCCCCGACTCCAGCGCCTCGACGAGGGCGGGGGTCCGCGAGGACTCGTTGCCCTCGAAGTAGGAGACCACCCGGCCGCCGATCGTGACCCCGAGGTCGGCGCAGAGCCGCTTGAGACGGCGTGTGTCCTCGGCAGCCACGACGTCGGCGTGGGCCAGCTCGGTCGCGAGCCGGGGAGGTGCGTCCTCCACCCGCCCGATCGGCGTCGCGGCCAGGACGAGGACTCCGGAGTCGTTCACGCGGCGCATCATGCCATCTGCTTGCCGTTCGGCCTCGTCCGTAGCATTGGCGCGTGACGACGACCTCGGAGCCGCCCCGACGGGTGCGTCAGCGCACGATGGGTCTCTCCCGTACCGCCGACGGCCGCCCTGTGCCGAGTGCGCGTCGGCGGATGGTGCCCTTGATCCGTCACCTCGACGCCCGCGCCGGCTGGGTCGCGACGCTGGCCGTCACGGCACTGGCAGGCTTTCTGCGGTTCTGGCACCTCGGCCGCCCCGAGGCGTTCCTCTTCGACGAGACCTACTACGCCAAGGACGCCTGGTCTCTGATCCACCACGGCTACACCACCGGGTACGTCGCCGGCGCGGACGAGAAGATCCTGGCCGGCCGGGTCACGGGCATCTTCGAAGAGGCGCCGAGCATGATCGTCCATCCCGAGGTCGGGAAGTGGCTGATCGGCTCTGGCGAGGCCGTCTTCGGCATGGATCCGTTCGGCTGGCGCGTCGCCTCC
Source organism: Nocardioidaceae bacterium (assembly GCA_035297905.1). GTDB lineage: Bacteria > Actinomycetota > Actinomycetes > Propionibacteriales > Nocardioidaceae > Nocardioides_C. The sequence continues at coordinate 27,208 of DATGYO010000211.1, read as the reverse complement.
GCAGTCGTCGGCACCTTGATGGTCCTGGTGCTCATCCGGCTGGTGCGCCGCCTGACCGGCTCGACCCTGCTCGGCTGCACGGCGGGCCTGCTGCTCACCTTCGACGGCCTGCAGTACTCGATGTCGCGGCTCGCGCTGCTCGACATCTTCATGAGCTTCTTCCTGCTGTGTGCCGTGGCGGCGCTCGTGGTGGACCGCGACTGGACGCGTCTGCGCATGGCACGACGGGTCCCCGCCGGATGGGTCGCCCGGGCCGGGGACTGGGGGCCTCTGCGCGGGTTGTGGTTCCGACCCTGGCGCCTCCTCGCCGGCGTGATGTTCGGCCTCGCGGCGGGGACGAAGTGGAACGCGGTCTACCCGCTCGCCGCCTTCGGCCTGCTGGTGTGGGCGTGGGACTCCGGCGCCCGTCGCTCGCTGGGCGTGCGGTGGGCAGGGCTGAAGTCGGCGCTCGTGGACGCGCTGCCCGCGTTCTTCCACCTCGTCGTCGTCGCCCTTCTCGTCTACGTCATCTCGTGGACCGGGTGGCTGATGCACGCGTCGGAGTACGAGCAGCACCTGTCCGACACCCAGTACGGCGCACCCTGGGGCTCCTACAAGGACCACGACGCCCAGGGGTTCGTCCCCGAGCTCGCCCAGTCGCTCCACTCGCTGTGGAACTACCACCAGGACGTCTACACGTTCCACACGCGCGGGCTGGTCACCTCCAAGCACGTCTACCAGTCGGACCCGAAGGGCTGGCTCGTGCTCAACCGACCGGTGGGGGTGGACGCCCACCTCGACATCAAGCCGGGCGTCGAAGGGTGCGACGCGGCTCAGGGCAGCACGTGCCTGCGACAGATCATCCTGCTCGGCACGCCCGTGCTCTGGTGGGGCGGGGTGCTCGCGATGCTCTACGCCCTCTTCGCGTGGGTCGCGCGGCGGGACTGGCGCTACGGCGTCGCGGTCGTCGGGGTCGTCTCGACGTGGCTGCCGTGGCTGCAGTACGCCAACCGGCCGATCTTCTCGTTCTACGCGGTCGCCACGATCCCGTTCACGGTCCTCGCGATCACTCTGGCCATGGGAGCGCTCCTCGGCGGTCCGAGAGCGTCGTACCGGCAGCGAATGCTCGGAACCATCGCCGCCGGCACGTTCGTCGTGCTCGTCGTGGTGAACTTCGCCTGGTTCTGGCCGATCTACACCGACCAGCTGATCACCACGCGGGAGTGGCTGGAGCGGATCTGGTTCCGCGCCTGGATCTGACCTCAGCGACCGTAGATGCGCTGCGCGAGAGCCTTCTTGGCCTGCACCAGCCCGTCGAGGGCCGAGCCGAAACCGGCCTCGCCGTGAGTCTCCGGAGCGGCCTCGCCCGGGGTGCCGATGACCCACCGCGAACCCTTGTCGATCAGGTCCTGGTGGGTGATGTCGTCATACCCCGCCTTGACCGGGAAGGCGACGCCCCAGGCGCCGACAGCCGCCGCGGCGAGGTGCAGCGACTCGCGGGTGGTGATCCAGCGCTGGCCGCGGCGGGCGGGCAGGCCCTCCCGCCAGATCTCGGTGAACGGGTAGAACCGCATGCCGGGAAGCTCGGACTCGATCATCTCGAAGACCACGCGGTCCTGGCCGGGGATGGACTCGATGTAGCCGATCTTCTCCGGCCGCAGGCCCCAGGCCTTGGCGGTCTCGACGGCACTCCTCGCGAGCGCCTCGACACCGGCCTCGGTCTCGACGAGGTCGGACTGGAGGCACATCATCGTAGAGACGCTGTCCCGGTGGTCGTAGACCGCGTCGTCGCCGAGGTCGAGCAGGGCGTCGTCGCCGGTGTCGGTCACGCTGTCAGCGGAGAACAGCTCGCGGGACCGGGCGTCGCGTACGTCGACCACGGCGTAGCCCGCGGTCATCCGGTCGAGGGTCCCGCCGGAGGCCGAGGCCGGGAGGAGGCCCAGCCCGGTCATCGAGACCGACTTGCCGTGCTCCTCGGCGAGCACCTGGCCGGCGGCGAGGAGGCCGATGTGACGGGGCCACAGTGAGCTGGCGTAGCCGCCGCCGATGATGTGGACCACGTCCGCGGTGTGCAGCAGCTCCACGCCCGCGGCGCGGTGGGCGTAGCCGAAACCCGGCTGGCGGGCCGCCTGGGCCACGAAGTCGACGACCGCTTCGGGGTCCTCGGACGGAGCCGCCCAGCTCAGCCGGAAGAGCGTGTCGAGGAAGCGCACGTTGGGGTGCAGGTCGGCGAGGAAGAGCTGGGCACCACCGGGGTTCGGGCAGTCGAGGTAGACCTCGGCGTCGGGCTCGGTCGCCGCGAGGTGGCGCAGCCAGGCCGCGGCCACTGACTCGTCACCGTAGTAGGGGTATCCCGACGAACCGACGAGATAGATCCGGCGACCTGCCATGCGTGTGACTCCTCAACCTGTGGGCGGCCCTTCCGGGCCGAGCGCGTCCGTCGTCTCCCCGCTGCGAAGGCTAACGCAACGGCTCGCCGGTGCCCGGACCGCCCGCGCCGGGCTCCGCCTCGAGAATGCCGAGCTCCTCGAACACGGCCCAGCTCTCGCGGGCCGACTCCTCGTCGAGCCGCTGGATGGCGAAGCCGGCGTGCACGATCACGTAGTCGTCCACGCGTGCTTCGGGAAGGTACTCGAGGCACACCGTCCGGCGGACACCGCCGAAGTCGACGACACCCATCGGGGTCCCGCCCCGCTCGGAGATGCTCAGGACGAGTCCGGGGAGTGCGAGGCACATGCCGGTCTCCCTTCAGGTCTGGAAACGGCCATCAGGGCGCCCCCGACCGTGCGCCGGACCGTATCGGCCGCGTCCTGCAACGCGTCGGCGACAGCCGGCGAGAGGGGCTCCCCGGGCTCGAAGGACTCCGCCTCGACCCCGACGACGACCACCCGCTCCGGAAGCCGGCCCAGCGCCCGGGCCAGCTCGACCGCTGGTCCGAGCCCGAACGCATGGGTCCCTCCCCTGCCTGTGCCGCGCCAGGCCGCCTCGGACATCGGTCCGGAGCCGGCGCCGACCTCCAGAACCACGACGGATCCGGGTTCGGCGCCCGATCGCACCGCGTCCACCACGACCACGAGGTCCCGGCCGGAGCACAGCTCGACCAGCGCGGTCGGGTCCTCCTGCTCGACGACCTCCACACCGGGGACGCCCTCCGCGGCGACGGCCCGGGCCACGAGAGGTCCGACCGCGTCGTCGCCGCGATCGGGGGTACCGAGCCCGACGACGAGTGGCGCGCCGCTGGTCGAGAAGGGGGTCATCGGCGGTCCACGGTGAGGTCCAGGAAGTGGGTCGCACACGAGATGCAGGGGTCGTAATTGCGGATCGCGTGCTCGCAACGGTGCGCCAGGGTGTGGTCGTCGAGGTCGCCCCACATCGTCACCATGGCGCGAAGGTCGGCCTCGATGCTGGCCTGGTTCTGCGAGGTGGGAGGCACGATCTGCGCGTCCTCGATGATGCCGTCCCCGCTCAGCACGTAGCGGTGGAAGAGCACACCACGAGGAGCCTCGGTTGCCCCGAACCCCTCGCCGGCGCGCGGGGGCACCAGAACGGACGGCTCGATGCCGTCACGCCAGAGGTCGATGATCCGCAACGCCTCGTTCAGCGCCTCGACCAGCTCGACGGCGCGAACGACGATCGACCGGAACGGGTTGCGGCAGGTGTCGTCGAGTCCCGCGTCCTGGGCCGCCTGCCGCGCGATGGACGAGAGCCTGTCGGAGTTGAGGGTGTAGCGGGCGAGCGGCCCGACGACGTACGGCCCTCCGCCGTCGAGCCGGGAGTGCAGGGCGTTGGAGTGGGCGACGTGGAGCTCCTCGATGTGCTCGGTGAACTCCTGCACCTCGAACGCCTTCCCCGCCGTCGTGACGACACTGCCCGCCTCGATCGGATACCCCTCCGCGGCGCGCAGGGACAGGTACTCGTAGGGCTGCTCCATGTCCGGGAAGTCGAGGGCGGCCACGACCTTGACCGTCTCCACCGCCTCGTCCCGAGCCTGTTCGAGCAGAGGCCTCACCGCCCGCAGCTCGAGGACGGTGGGCATCCGGTAGAAGCCTCCGACCCGCACGTTGACCGGGTGCACCGAGCGCCCTCCGACGACCTCCATGAGCCTGTTGCCGGCCTTCTTGAGGCGCAGACCGCGCTCGACCAGGGCGGGATGGTCCGCCGCCATGTCGATCGCGCCTTCGTAGCCGAGGAAGTCGGGCACGTGGAGCAGGAAGATGTGGAGCGCGTGGCTCTCGATCCACTCACCGCAGTAGAGCAGGCGGCGGACGAGACCGATCTCGGCCGGCACGGACACGCCGCACGCGTCCTCGATGGCCGCGCACGCGCTCATCTGGTACGCCACCGGGCAGATCCCGCAGATCCGCGCGGTGATGTCCGGCGGCTCGGTGTAGGCACGCCCCCGCAGGAACGCCTCGTAGAACCGGGGCGGCTCGTAGATCCGCAGCTGTACGTCGGTGACCTCGCCGTCACGAACCTCGATGTGCATGGCGCCCTCGCCCTCGACTCGCGCGAGCGTCCCGACGTGCATCACCCGGCCGCCGTCGGTGAGCTTGTGGGTCATGGCAGCACCTCCTGCTCCTCGCCGCGCGGTTCATGCCGCTCGCTCTCCCGGCGGAAGGGCTCCGACGCTGCGTTGAAGGTCCGGAAGATGCGCATCACCGCTGCCTCGTCCATGCCGAGAACGCGCAGCCCGTCGGCGACCGAGGCGGTGTTGGGCGTGTCCTGCGGGCCGAAGCAGCCGTAGCACCCGCGCGCGAAGCTCGGGCACAAGGCGCCGCAGCCGGCCTGAGTCACCGGCCCGAGGCACGGCACCCCCTTGGCCACGGTGACGCAGACGTTCCCACGTCGTTTGCACTCGACGCACACGCTGTGTGACGGGATCCTGGGCCGACGGTTCTGCACGGCGGCCGCGAGCACCTCGAGCAGCTGGCGCTTGTCGATAGGGCACCCACGCAGCTCGAAGTCGACGTTGACATGGGCGGAGATCGGCGTGGAGCGAGCCAGCGTCTCGACGTACTCCGGATGTGCGTAGACGACGGAGCGGAACTCTGCGACATCGGCGAAGTTCCGCAGCGCCTGGATCCCGCCGCTGGTGGCGCACGCACCGATCGTGATGACCTTCCCGGACACTTCCCGGATCCGCTGGATGCGTTCGAGCTCCTCGGGAGTGGTCACCGAACCCTCGACCAACGAGACGTCGTAGGGGCCTTCCACCACGGCTCGGGTGGCCTCGGGGAAGTAGGCGATCTCGATCGCGCCGGCGAGGGCGAGCAGCTCGTCCTCGCAGTTGAGCAACGTGAGCTGGCAACCGTCACAGGACGCGAACTTCCAGACCGCGAGCTTGGGCTTGGTCATCGTCGTCACCTCACAGCTCCCGTCGCGCCATCAGCGGCTCGAGACGTGCGTAGTCCAGCACGGGACCGTCGACGCACAGGAAGAACTCCCGGTACTGGCAGTGGCCGCACAGGCCGACGCCGCACCGCATGTTGCGCTCCAAGGAGAGCCGCACGTTCGAGGGCCGCACGCCGCGGTCGAGGAACGCGGTGGCCGCGTAGCGCATCATCACCTCGGGGCCACAGATGAGGGCCGTCGTCTGCTGGGGGTCGAACCCCGCGTGAGCGATGAGGTGGGTGACCAGGCCGACGCGTCCGTGCCAGTCCCGCTGCCCGTTGTCGACGGTGACCTGGACGTCGAGGCCGAAATCGCGTCGCCAGGTGTCAAGCGAGTCCTGGAAGAGGATGTCGGCCGGCGTCCGCGACCCATAAAGCAGCACCACGCGGCGGTAGTCCTCACGGCGGGCGCAGACCTCCAGGATCGCCGGGCGAAGCGGAGCGAGACCGATGCCGCCAGCCACGAAGACGACGTCGCCCCCGGCCGCAGCCGCGACGTTCCACCCTGCCCCGAACGGTCCTCTCACCCCGAGCACCGTGCCCGGCTGCGCCGCGACCAGGGCCCGGGTGACGGAGCCGACGTCGCGGATCGTCTGCTTCAGGGGCCCCGGTGTGGTGGGGTCGCCGCTGATGGAGATGGGCACCTCGCCCACTCCGAAGGCGTGCAGCATCGTGAACTGTCCGGACTCGAAGACCAGCGGGAAGCCGTCGAGCGGCTGGAGCTCGAGGGTGTAGGTGTCGGTGGTGTCCTGGCGGCTCCGGGTCACGCTGAACAGGCGGGGCAGCATCGGGGCCTGCCCGACCGCGTCGGTCATGGGCTGACCCCGTACATGTCGAGCAGCCGCACCCTCGCCGACTGCAGCCGTCGGTCCATCACCTGCGCCACCCTCAGCAGCAGGCCGTACGCGAGGGCCGTGTCCGACTCGCACTTGCCACGCAGACAGGCCCCGTCGAACGCCACGGCACTCGTCGGCTCCGACGCGCGCGCGTCGAACTTCCAGCGGTGCGGAGGGATCAGCCACGACCAGCCGACGATCTCGCCGTCATGGACGCTGTCGAGCACGACCGGTCCGCCGGCCGGCCCGCCGAGCTCGATCGCCACCCGGCCGTGCCGGATGGCGTAGAAGGTGTCGGCCTGCTCTCCCGCCCGGAGCAGGAAAGCTCCCGCGGGAACGTGGATGTTCCGGGCACAGCCTGCGATGAGGGTGAGCGACTCCTCTCCCAGGCCTTCGAAGAACGGGTGCTCTTCGAGGTACTGCTCGATCGACTGCATCTGCCGCCGCCTTCCCTAGTCGTCCGACCGCGCTGTGGGCGCGCTCTCCCGGAGCGCAGCGACCTCGACGGTCAGGTCGATGGCAGCGGGACACCAGGTGATGCACCTTCCACACCCGACGCAGCCGGAGGTACCGAATTGGTCGATCCACGACGCGAGCTTGTGCGTCAGCCACTGCCGGTAACGCGAGCGCGGCGACTCCCGCACCGTGCCTCCGTGGATGTAGGAGAACTCGGCGTTGAAGCACGAGTCCCAGATCCGGTTGCGCTCGGCCTGGTCGCCGGACAGGTCCGAGACGTCCTCGACGCTCGTGCAGAAGCAGGTCGGGCAGACGGCCGTGCAGTTCGTGCACGACAGGCAGCGGGACGCCACGTCGTCCCAGCGCGGGCTCTCTGCGCTCGCGTACAACAGCTCCTTGATGCCGGCGGTGTCGAGCTCTCGCCCCATCCGCTCGGCCGCCGTAGCTGCCACGTCGTCCGCCGCGCCGAGGTCCTCCGCCGAGGCCGATGGAGCAGCCAGCTCGGCCAGGAGGTCCGCTCCGCGTTCCGTGCCCACCTCGACCAGGAAGCGGTGTCCGCGCTCGTCGATCAGCTCCGTCAACGCGACGTCGAAGGCGGCTCCGCGGCCGGCCTGCGGCCTGGGGCCGGTGTCCATCGAGACGCAGAAGCAGGTGCCTCCGGGATCCGAGCAGGTCACCGCGACGATGAACGATCCGGCCCGTCGGTCCTGGTAGTCCGCGTCGGTGAAGGTTCTCCCTGCCAGGACGGTGTCCTGTACGCCGATGGCGCACAGGTCGCAAGAACGCACCCCGAGGACGGCGTACGGCGGCCCGCCCTTCCCGGCCTGGTCCGTGCTCGAACCATCCGGCGCCTCGACGCTGAAGGTCTGGTGGTCTCGACGCCCGCGCCACAGCAGCGTCTCGGCCGGGAAGAAGACCGGCTTGGCCGACTGGGCGCCGGACGCGAACCCGAACAGCGCCTCGTCGTCGCGGCGGCGGAGCCGGTACTGACCTGCTTCCTGGTCGTCACCCCACCCGCGCGGGAGGTCGTCGACGACATGGATCGGTGCCTGGACGATCGCTCCGTCCCGCACTGTCGGCCCGAGAACGGTGTAGCCGCGCGCCGCCAGAACGTCGATGAGCCCCTGCAGGCCCGACAGATCGATCTGCCTCCGGTCGCCCACGGCCACGTTCATCGCGCCTCCCTCAACGTCAGCATGAGGGGAGGCCACATCGGCCGGGATGGGTCAAACGTCCCTGCGTGGCAGGGCGAAGATCGCGGAGTCAGCCGCGACGACCCTCACATGTCAGAGCGGCACGGCGAAGAGGACGTGCCCGCCCTTGATGCACTCGTGGTGACGGACGACGCCTTGGTCCTGGGAGCAGGTCATTCGGCCCTCCTCGCCGGCCGCCACGGCGCCATAGCCGGTGATGAGCGCGTCGAGGGTGAGCGCGACCAGCACGGCCGCCCAGAGCTTCTTTGTCATTCCAACCTCTTTCCTCCCTCACCGTTCTACCCGGGTACCGAAGAACCGCAGCATCTCCAGGCGCCCGAAGCGTCCGCTTTCTTCGAGTGGTCTGGACAGCTTGGGACGCGCAGCGGCATCGGCCGGGCATGAGGACGCCCCGACGGTCTCGGGTCCATCGGGGCGTGAATGAAGTATCGACCGGGCCGGGCCTCCGCGTCCCAGGATTGGAGAAATTCGCGGCGTGAACCGTCAACCGTGTCGTGCGTAGGTACCGACCAAGCGGCCCCGCGCGGTCGCGGTCGACTCGACCGCATGGACCGCATCGGCAAGCTCTGCCCCGTCGTGCAAGCCAGTCTGCTTCGACAGCGCATAGACCGTGAACCTGTAGTGATGGGTGCCGCTCGGTGGGCACGGCCCGAAGTACGACGCCCGACCCGCAGAGTTCCTGGCCTGTACGGCGCCCGTCGGGATTCCCGTGGCATCCACGCCCGTGGTTCCGGGGGGCATGTCCAGCACCACCCAGTGCACGAAGGTCCCGCGTGGGGCATCGGGGTCGTCGACGACCAGCGCCAAGGACTGCGCGTCGTCGGGCACGCCGTCCCAGGACAGGGTCGGGGCCACGCCGTCGCCGTCGCAGGTGAATCGCGCAGGGATGGGCTCACCGTCCCCGAAGTCCGCGCTTCTCACCGTGATCACCTCGGGTGCGTTCACGGCCGTCTCCTCCTTGGTCGTGGTGTGCCCGCCGCTGCAAGCCATGACGCCCGCCGTCAGCGCGAGCAGCCACGGCGTCAACCTGTGGGAGGGCACCGTTCCAGCGTCCCACGAGAGTGACGGGCTACGAAGTGTTCGACGCGGCGTACGCCGCCGCCCGGTCGTCGGACGTGACCGCAACGTCGCGGTTCGTCGTACGTCGATGCAGTGCCGCCGATGCCAGGAGTACGACGAGTCCTCCGGCTGAGAGCGCGGCGCCCACCCAGCTCGGGGCGGTGTAGCCCCAGCCGGCCGCGATCACCAGGCCGCCGAGCCAGGCGCCGAGGGCGTTGGCGGCGTTGAGGGCGGAGTGGTTCATCGCCGCGCCCAGCGTCTGGGCGTCTCCGGCGACCTGCATGAGCCGCATCTGCAGGTTCACGACCAGGACGGAACCGACGGTTGCCACGAGGAAGACCGTGAGGACCCCCGGAACGGGGTGGTAGGCCGTGGCCGTGAACAGGACCAGCGCAAGCCCCATGGCGACCGCGCTGGCGATCAGCGATCGGAAGATCGACCAGTCCGCAAGGCGCCCACCGAGCATGGTGCCGACCACGCCACCTACGCCGAAGGCCAGCAGGTACAGCGGCACGGCCGCCTTCGGGAGGCCCGCCACGTCGGTGACGGTGGGAGCGATGTAGCTGTACATGGCGAACATGCCGCCGAAGCCGATCGCGCCGACCAGCAGGGTGAGCCACACCTGCGGTCGGGCGAAGGCGCGGAGCTCCCGCCGCCCGGTCGCCCGCGGGTCAGGCGGAGTCGCCGGCACGAAGAGCACGATCAGGGCCATGGTGAGGGCGCCGAGAAGGGTGACCGCCCAGTACGCCGAGCGCCAGCCCAGGTGCTGCCCCATCCAGGTGGCCGCGGGCACGCCGACGACGTTTGCGACGGGCAACCCCAGCATCACCAGGCTGACTGCACGCCCTCGGCGTGCCGGTTGGACCATCGCGGCCGCGACGAGCGACGCGACGCCGAAGAAGGCTCCGTGTGGGAGCCCGGCGAAGAAACGAGCGGTCGCGAGCGCGTCGTAGCCGATCGCCAAGGCACTGGCGGCGTTGCCCACGGCAAACGCCCCCATCAGCAGCAGAAGCAGCGCGCGACGCGGCAGCCGTGCGCCGAAGATCGCGATCACGGGCGCGCCGACGACCACGCCGAGCGCGTAGGCCGAGATCACGTGACCTGCGGTCGGGATCGAGACACTCACCCCGTCAGCCATCTCGGGGAGGAGCCCCATGGTCACGAACTCCGTCGTGCCGATGGCGAACCCGCCCATGGCCAGCGCGGTCGTGGCCAGGGCGATGTGCCTCGTCGAGACTGGTGCGGTCGTGGTCCAGGCAGACGTGGTTGGCGTCAAGAGAAGAGATCCTTGTGCGCAGAGGCGGAGGGTCGGCGTCGTTCAGGGCGCGTGCGGAAGCGCCCAAACCTCCCAACCGAGACCCGAGGGGACGTATTCCTCGTAGCCCTGCTGTCGGCTGGGACGATGATCACCCTGTCGGTGGTCGCCCGGATGCCCGGAGAGCCGCCGAGGTATGGCCCGCGGTCACCCAGGACCCGGGCATCGCGATCACGGCAATGGCCGAGGTCGGAAGCGGGACCGGCTCGCCGGTGAGACGCGCGACCAGCTCCTCGAGCCCGGGGTTGTGTCCGACCAGTACGACCGTGTCGATGTCTTCCGGGAGCTCCTGCACGACCCCGAGAAGATCGACGCCGGACGCGGCGTACACACGATCGTCGATCCGCGTCGGCGGAGGCGCGTCGAGCTCCGCTGCGACGAGATCCCACGTGCTTTGTGCCCGCGAGGCAGGAGACACGATGGCGAGGTCGATGCCGGCGATGTTCGCGTTCAGCCATCGCCCCGACTCCGGGGCCTGACGTCGTCCACGCTTTGCCAGTGGCCGCGCGATGTCGGCCGCGTCGCCCGACCAGTCCGACTTGGCATGGCGCAGCAAGATCAAGGTGCGCTCAGACATCCACGGACCCCTCCGCCCGGTCAGTGCCTTCGTCAGAGTTGCTGTGCTCGAGGACGAACATGCGGACCCGGCGACCGGTGATGCGTTGCTGGTACTTCAGGTAGCCGCCGTAGACCGCGGCTGAGTTCGCCATGATCTCTGCCCGCTCGGCGTCCGTCGCGGGTCGCGCAAGGACGTCGCGGGTGATGCCGCCGTACCCCACGCTGGCCCGCGGCTCGGCCTCGAGGTTGAGGACCCACGTGGGGGTCTTCGGCTGCCCGAAGTTCGTGCCGAGGAGCGCGAGGGTGTCGCCGATCGGCAGGGCGATCAGCTGCGTCTGTCGCGGCTGACCCGTCTTGCGGCCCTTGCTCGTCAGCACGACGACCGGGAGCCCGGCAAGCAGCCAGGGAATGCTGACGCGGCCCTTCGTGCGTTCGCTCACGGCCCGGTCCATCGTGGCCAGTGTCTTGGAGAAGAACCATGCGCCCGGGCGCGTGGAGGCCAGCGCTTGCACCGACCGCTGAAGCCGATTCGGTCGCCGGTAGTTGTAGGAAAGCTCCGTCGCCAGGCCCACGAGCAGAAGTTAACAGCGGACCGACGCAGGTGTTCCGGTTCTGGGCCAGATGGCGAGTGCCTTACGTGTGACTTACCGTGGCCGAAGGACTGCAGTGGGAGGGTCGACAGTGATCGAGCAACCAACCCATGAGACTCGCGTGGAGCGTGTGCTCGGCGTGCCATTGGCCGAAGACGCCGTTCGCCAGTGGCCCCAGAGCGGCGAGATCGTCAACGGACGAAGGCGCATTGCCGAGGTGGAGTCCCACTTCGAGGGCCTCCGCCTCGGGGTCGGCCGAAGGCACCATCTCGGTAGCACGGTCGTGGTCGAGTGGAGCACTGACTACGGTGACGGCCGGGTCTATCGCAACGTGTCCATCGCCGAGCTGGAGGACGGCAAGGCGGTCTGTGTGACCGACTACTGGGGCGAACCGTTCGCCCCGCCGCCGTGGCGCCAAGGGCTCACGCAGCCGTTGTCGATGCCGCGTGGTGGCACGTGGCCGGCAGTGGACGACCTGTCAGCCGAGTAGCCCCGGCTACAGGACCCGCGCGCCAGCGGTGGTCATGGCCCGTAGGGACGCTTCGCCATCACCCGGACTGAGGTTGACCGGCCGCGTCGCTTCAGTCAGAACACTTACCTGGTAACCCAGGCTCCGCGCTTCGAGCACGGTCGCCTTGACGCAGACGTCCTGGGCAAGACCGACGATCACCAGCTTCTCGATTGCGCGCTGTCTGAGGAGATCGTCGAGCCCGGTGGCGCTGGTCTCGCCGTTGAGGGGATGTTGCACCGTGAAGCCGGAGTAGCCGTCCTCCCCACCCGTGCCCTTCCTGACCACGGGTCCGCGCACCTCGAGGTCATCGTGGAATCCGGCTCCCCAGGTTTCCTGGACACAATGGGTCGGCCAGATGCCGCCATCCTTGGCGAAGTGCGGCGTCGTCTCCGGGTGCCAGTCCTGGGTGTAGATCACCAGGCCACCACTGCCCTGCGCCGCCGAGACCTCGTCGTTGATCATCGGGATGATCTCCTCGCCACCTCTCACGTAGAGGCCGCCCTCGGGGTGGGCGAAGTCGTTCTGCACGTCAACCACGACCAGGGCCGTGGTCTCGTCATACGACGTAGGTCCGCCAGGCATCTTCTTACTCCCTTCTGCGTCAATCATGCCGCGCCCGCTGCCTATGCCTCTGCGGCGGCAGGGGGGCGCGAAACCCGTGTGAGGGTTCGGAACCCGGGTACGCGAACATATCGGGTCATATGGTTCGTGGCGCCTTGTCCGGGCGCCGATCTCTCGGGGAGCAGACGTACATGGCAGAACCCGCAACGGAGTGGCGAGACCGAGTTGTCCGTGCACTCGGCACCGTAATCGTCGTGGGGCTGGTGATCGGGGGTGTGCTCGGCGCCGTCGCCTACAGCGCCGCGCGTGCCGCCGGGCTGGCTGGTGGAGAGGGGCAGGCGGCCGCGTCGGTCGCCGCGAATGAGACCACCGGCGGACAGCCCACCACCTCCCAGGTCTCGCCCTCCCCGTCACCCACGACGGCAGAACCCGCGCCTCGCAAGCAACAGGCGAAGTCAACCGAGGGCCATTCTCCCAAGAGCCACAGGAGCTCGAAACAGCGCGTGAAAGACAAGCGACGTCCGGGCCGGCGGGCCGGCCACCACGCGGATCTGACACTGGCTGTGTCACCCCGGCAGGTTCATCGGATGGGCCGGATCCACCTGATGGGTCGCTACCCCGGTCACGGTGGCGCCCGGCTGGTGGTGCAACGGTTCGAGGGAGGGCACTGGGCGCGGTTCCCGGTGAGCGTGACGGTCCGCGGCGGTCGGTACCGGACCTGGGTCGCCTCTGGCCACCGGGGCGTGAACCGTTTCCGTGTCGTCGACGCAGCTGCCCGCCGCGCCTCAGCGCCGGTGAGCGTTCGCGTCCGCTGAATACGCGGTCGCCCCGTGGGGACGACCGGCGCGAGTTGAGTCTCGCCGCGACATGAAACTCGCCGCTACATGAAAAGAGAGAGGACTCGCCCCTCCGTTCTCAACGTATAGCGCACCTGGGGCCTTGCGGCAAGGCCCTGGTCGTGCCTCAGAATCGCCGACCAGGGCCGGAATCAACGGACACGGGGGTGGCGCAATGCGTGTGTTGTCGTCGACGTACACGTCGCGCGAAGAGGTCGAACAGGTGGCGGAGCCAGGCGACGGTGGCCGCCACGCTGCTGCACGATCGGAGCCCACGACGTGAACCCGTTGCGCACCAGCGCGTTCGAGCTTCCCGATCGCCTCGCCGCCAAGGCCGACCCGAGGCTGATCGCCGCCGATGAGCGGCACTTCGCCGCCATCGCAGAGACCCTCCAGAAGTCGATCGCCGATCTGTCCGAGCGTCTCGACGCCGCACGCAAGGCGCCCGGCCGCTCCGGCCAGGAGGCCCTGGACCGCGACCAGGAGGTGCACAGACTGACCGGCCGCCTGCGCGCCCTCCGTCGCTTCGGCCTGGACCTGTGTCTCGGCCACATGGTCAGCGCGGACGACCCGGAGCCCGTGTACGTCGGCCGGCTCGGACTCACGGACGCCACGGGTCGTCGGCTGCTCGTCGACTGGCGATCGCCCGCGGCCGAACCGTTCTTCGGCGCGACCCATGCCAACCCGATGGGGCTGGCCAGCCGACGCCGGTACCGCTGGACCGGTGGCCGGATCAGTGACTACTGGGACGAGGTCTTCACCCCCAACGAGATCGTCGGGTTCGACAACAATCCGGCACTCGACGACCAGTCCGCCTTCATCGCAAGCCTCGGCAGCCACCGGTCGCCCCGGATGCGCGACGTCCTCGGCACCATCCAGGCCGACCAGGACGCCATCATCCGCGCAGGGTCCCGCGGCGCCCTCGTCGTCGACGGTGGCCCGGGCACGGGGAAGACCGTGGTCGCTCTGCACCGCTCGGCGTACCTCCTGTACTCCGACCCTCGGCTCGGTCATCGCCGGGGCGGCGTGCTGTTCGTGGGTCCGCACCAGCCCTACCTGGCCTACGTTGCCGACGTCCTGCCCAGCCTCGGTGAGGAGGGCGTGCAGACCTGCACCCTGCGCGACCTCGTCCCGGAGGGAGCCGCGGCGCCGCTCGAGAGCGACCCGGAGGTCGCGCGCCTGAAGTCGTCCGCGGACATGGTGACGGCCATCGAGCCGGCCGTCCGGTTCTACGAGGAGCCACCCAACGAGGGGATGGAGGTCGAGACCCCCTGGGCCGATGTCTGGCTGAGCACCGACGACTGGGCCGAGGCGTTCGACGCGCCCGAGCCCGGCACCCCGCACAACGACGCGCGCGACCAGATCTGGGACGCGCTGGTCACGATCCTCGTCGACAAGCACGACGACGAGGCCGTCTCGCCGGAGCAGGTCGGCGCAGCACTCCGCCGGAACACCGAGCTGGTCGACACGCTCACCAAGGCGTGGCCCATGATCGAACCGACGGATCTCGTCGCCGACCTGTGGGAAGTGCCCGCCTACCTGCGCATGTGTGCCCCCTGGCTCGGTCCCGACGAGATCCGCCGGCTGCGGCGCACGGACGCCCGCGCCTGGACGGTCTCCGACCTGCCGCTCCTGGACGCCGCCCGTCAGCGGCTCGGCGACCCGGACGCGTCGCGACGTAGGCGTCGACAGGAGGCCACCGTCGCGGCTGGACGGGAGCTCATGAACCGGGTGGTCGACGACCTGGTCGCTGCCGACGACTCCGACATGCTGGTGATGTCGATGCTGCGCGGGCAGGACCTGCAGGACCGGCTGGTCGACGAGGCCGCACTGCCCAGCGCCGACCCGGACCTGCTCGCTGGTCCGTTCGCGCACATCGTCGTGGACGAGGCGCAGGAGCTGACCGACGCAGAGTGGCAGATGTTGCTGCTCCGCTGTCCGTCCCGGAGCTTCACCATCGTCGGGGACCGCGCCCAGGCCAGGCACGGGTTCACGGAGTCGTGGCAGGAACGCCTCGAACGGATCGGGCTCGACCAGGTCAACCTCGCGTCCCTCACCATCAACTACCGGACGCCGGAAGAAGTCATGGCCGAAGCCGAGCCGGTCATCCGGGCCGCGCTCCCGGACGCCAACGTGCCGACCTCCATCCGCGAGAGCGGCGTCCCGGTCCTGCACGGATCCGCCTTGGATCGGGACAGGATCCTCGACACCTGGCTCGCCGCGCACGCCGAGGGAGTCGCCTGCGTCATCGGTGACCCCACGTTCCGGGCGACGCCCCGTGTCCGATCGCTGACCCCGGAGCTGGTCAAGGGGCTCGAGTTCGACCTGGTCCTCCTCATCGATGCCCAGGGGCTCGGCACCGGCATCGAGGGAGCGGTCGATCGCTATGTGGCGATGACCCGAGCGACCCAACAGCTGGTCATCCTCACGAGCTCCTGACTCCGGCCATGCGGCTCGGTGACGCGAGCCGGTGCGCGTGCCTCAGCCAAGGGCTCCCCCTGCGAGACGGAGCGGATGCGTTTCGGTGCCGCGCACGAGGGCGGCGGCGTCGTGCGCGGCCGCGCCTCATGACGGCGCCGGGGGGAACGAGTCGCGCAGCACGAACTTCTGCACCTTCCCCGACGCTGTCAGCGGGAACTCGTCCACCACCTGCCAGTACCGCGGGACCTTGTACGACGCCAGCCGGCCGCGGCAGAACGCGTCGAGGTCGGCCGGGGTCGGCGCCGGGTCGCTGGCTGGCCGCAGGAAGGCGGCGACCTGCTCGCCCCAGTGCTCGTCGGGTACGCCGACGACGGCGACGTCGGCCACGCCCGGGTGCTCGAGCAGCAGGGTCTCGATCTCGCGCGGGTAGATGTTCTCTCCGCCGCGAATGATCATCTCCTTCAGCCGGCCCTCGATCCTGCAGTAGCCGCGCTCGTCCATGGAGCCCAGATCGCCGGTGTGCAGCCAGCCGTCGGCGTCGATCGCGGCCGCGGTCGCCTCCGGGTTCTCGAAGTAGCCGTGCATCACGTGGTAGCCGCGGGTGCAGAGCTCGCCAACCATGCCCACGGAAACAGTCTCGCCAGTGCTCGGATCGACGATCTTCACCTCCGTCTGCGGGTAGGGCCTGCCTATCGTCGTGGCCTGGTCCTCCGGGTCGTCGGTGACCCGCGTGCCGGTGATGCCAGGCGACGACTCGGTCTGCCCGTAGATCATGGTGAACGGGATGTGTAGCGCCTCTTGGACCCGGCGTACGACGGGCGCGGGCACGACTGCGCCACCGGAGAACCCGACACGAACCGAGGAGAGGTCCCGACGGCGAAAGTCCGGATGCGCCAGCGCCGCGAGCAGCATCGTCGGCACGCCTGCGAAGGCCACACCGCGCTCGCTCTCGACCAGCTCGAGCATCAGCCCGGGGTCGAAGAACGGCATCAGCACCTGGGTCGCCCGCGCCTGCAGCGGCCCCAGCGTGAGACAGCCGGACCCGGCGGTGTGGAAGAGCGGCATCGGGTTCACCACGGCTTCGCCGGGCCTGAGTTCCAGCTGCCCGGCGACGTACCGTGCGTTGTTCGTGAACCCACGGTGGTGGATGACGGCCCCCTTGGGGACGCCGGTGGTACCGGAGGTGTACTGGATCTGCGCCGCGTCGCCCGCGTCGACGCGCGGCAGCACCTCGGTGGGCGATCCAGTCGCGCAGAATGCTTCCCACTCGGAGAACAGCACTCGCTCGCGCAGCTCTGGCAGGTCCGGGCGGATCTCCTCCAGCGCGTCGACCGTCGACACGCCCCGCACCTCGGGCACCAGGAAGATGCCCGCGGCGCGCGACTGGCGCAGCACGTGCCGCAGCTCCTGCGCCTTGTACAGGGGGTTCACCGTCACCAGGGTCAGCCCGGCCAGGGCAGCGCCGAACTGCAGCACGATCCACTCGGGCAGGTTCGGCGCCCAGACCGCCACCCGTTCCCGGGGCGCGAACCTCCCGAGCAGCGCCGCGGCGACCCGCTCGGCCTCGGCGAGCAGGTCCGCGTGGGTGAAGCGCGATCTCGCCTTCGGGTCAGGGGAGCCGGCGACCAGCGCCACCATGTCGGGCGCCTCCTCAGCGGCGGCGCGCAGCACGCCGCCGCAGGTGGTCTCCAACACTGGCCCGGTGGTGTCGGCCGGTAGGTACGACTCTGTCAGGCCGAGGGGCTGGTGAAGATCGGACATCGTCTGCTCCTGACGTCCGCAGCGCGTTCGCAGGAGCCCTGAGAGCGCCTGGCGCGCCGCTCTAAGGTTGTGTCGGACGGCCCGGAAGGTGCGACCGTCAGCGACGAGCCTCGCAGATCGCCCGCACGCCCGATAGACCCAAACGGACTACGCCGCAGGGCAGGGGTGACCCGGCACGCGCTACCGCATCGGCGGGCTCGTGCGGGTGTCCGAAGCCCGCACCAGGCTGGCGAGCCGCATCGGTTCGGCCCCGGCGGTTATCTGCACCTCGGTTCGTCGGCGCGAGGACGGCGCGCCAGCGCCGCTCGCAGCGCGGGACCCCGCGGAGTCAGCGCGGAGGACGCGCTCGCGCCGAAGGCGCTTGAGCCAGTAGAGAAGGTCGTAACCGCAGCGATCGCCACGATCGCCATCGCCATGTCCTGTGCCGGGTGATCTGCGACAGATCTGTGTCAGCTGATGTACGACATGGTCGTCGCGCGGGCCTGCTGTTTAACCGCTCTGCGGCTGCGGATGTGCGTGTCTGGCTCAGCCCGCGAAGTACCCAGGAGGGGGATCAAGGCGCAGGTCCCGGTCGACGATGAGTTGTGGATCGATGCCCACCTTGGCCCGCGGAATACCGAAGCCTCGGGCCTGCTGGATCAGGAGGCTTACGGCATCACGGAGCCCCTCGAAACGACCGATATCCAGATCCGATCGGGTACTTCGCGCTGCCTCTCGGGCCTCCTCGGTCCGGTGCATCAGCAGCTCCCCGAGGTCGGACAGGAAGTACTGGCTTTCGTCCTCTCCGGCTGGCCTCGGGAGGGGGAGCCAGTCGGGGTCTCGGGGCTCTTCGGCCGCAGGTGACCGTACCTTCCCAAGTGCGTGCAGGACGCTGGTGCCATATCGGCGGTAGAGGCGCTGCCCCTCCGCGAGGGTCATGCCGTTCGGGCCCTCCAACGAAGCCGCATCGTCCTCGTGCATGCCGTCGTCCTCCCAGAAGCACACAGGGCATAGGTCGTAGGCGCCAGGACCCTCAGTCAGAGTGCGATAACCGCAGCAAGGGCACGTGTAGCGCTTGGGCATATGCGCATTATCGACCTCCTTCGAGGGGACGGCGCGCCAGTCTCGGAGAGGAGCGGATCGCCGCATGTCGCTGCCTTCGCAGGCAGATGCCCACACCTAGGGTCACATTGACGAGTCGTTCGCGGACCTGGCCGAGGCGGAGCGGCGTTGCCGGGAGGACGTGTCCCGGCTCGGCTAGCGTCCGGTCCCGGCGAGGTCCACGGCCCGCAGGATCCCGAGCATGGCGGCGAACGCGCCGCCTACGACGAGCAGCACCCCGCCGAGCAGAGCCGTCACGGCCACCGGTGTGCTCGTCGAGTCGTGCGCGAGCAGCACGAGCAGCACCGACACCGCCGTACCGGCGCCGACGCCGACCAGGGCGATCCTTCCGGTGCGACCCGGCGGCCGCCAGCGGTCCTCGCCGGGCACCGCCTGGTCCCTGCCGCGCAACACCACCCAGACCGCGACCACGGACCAGAAGCCGACCACGCAGAACGCCGCGAGCGCGTCGCCTGCGCGGTGCCACCCGGCCGACATGGTCGCGACCGCGACGAGCGCACCGATGGCTGCCCCGATGACGGCGGCGACCCGGCGCAGCGCGACCGGGACCACGAGGACGAGGGCCGCCGCCGCGCTGAACGCGGCGGTGGCATGCCCGGACGGCAGGCTGTTCAGCGTCTCCGGGGCGGCCTCGCGCAGGCCGAGGTCGGGTCGCGAGAACAGGTAGTTCTTGAGCAGCCAGGTGCTTACGTTGGCCGCGGCCAGCAGACCGATCGAGACGACGGCCGCGCGACCGGCCAGCCGGAGCAGCGCGATCACCACGACGACCGCCGTCGCCACCGCGAGCGAGCCCACCGACACCACGTCGAGGACCGCGTGCACGCTGTCGGAGACGGCCGACCGGGTGCTCAGCGCGCCGCGCAGCGCCGCGTCGCTGACCAGCCGGCCCGGAACGGTGCGCACGGTCAGCACGTAGACGGCGGCGAGCGCGACCAGGTAAGCGGCACCGAGCCCGCCGAGCACCAGTCGGGGGCGGGTCCGGGCGGGCACGGTGGGCAGCAGCTGTGTGGTCACGGAACCCGTGTACCCCCGGGGAGCCGGGCCTTCACCTACCGTCTCACGACACGCGGGGTTGGCTCCGCCACATGCGCTACGCCACCACCGGCGCCGCCGGCGCGCGGCGCGACTTCGGCGAGGAGCTGGTCCCCAGGGCGACCTCGACAACCGCGCGGCGCTCGACCGTGACTGAAACCCCCCGCTGCAAACCTCGATGCAACCCGGACCCGGGCCCTGCGCCGGACAGGGCAGTCGACGCCTGGGGTGCTTTGGGCCGCTGGCTACCGCTCAGGTGCGCGTCGCGCGGATCCCGGCAGTTGCGGACGTACCCCAGGGGCGCCTGCAAAGCCCACCTGCTCCAGATGTCGCAATAGATCGATGACTCCAGTCGTTTACGGACCCGATGCCCCCGCACCACCTCACCTGAACGTGAAGCACCTGATGAAGGGGTCAGTTTTCGACCGGCGTTGACACAAATCCTCGTGATCGAGTCGGCGGCTCGGAAGTGCGTTGTTTGTGGGGTCCGTGACAGGGAATGCCGACACGGCACGCGAGTCTGGCCGATACTTTCGTGGTGAGTTCGGAGCCTTCACCGCAAGCGCCCCCGGAGAAGTCGTGGCGCGAATCCCCCCGCACAGAGCGGGTCGCCGCGTTGGTCTTCTTCTCCGCAATCTGGATCTTGTCGCTCGCCATGGGTCCTAGCTCTGGCGCCCAAGACCTGAGGAACATCGCCGGGGGGCTAGCGCTGGCCGTTGCCTCGCCTATGGCGTTTTCGGACTCGCCGGTTGTCTGGCGGATCTGCAAGTGGCCGGCGATGGGCCTCATCGCTGCCGTCTTCGTTCTGCAGGTCGCTGCGATATAGCTCGACACCCCGGCGTGAGCGGGTGGGGTGCGCGATGACAGCGCGCCAGCGACGCCCGCAGCGCGGGGCCCGCTCCCCGGTGACGACCCGACGCGCGCGGGCGGGCCGCCCAGGGCCAGGACAAGTTCGGCGTCAGCTTCGCCGCCGGCAAGCAGCTCCATGCAGCTGGCGACTACAGCATCCTTCCCGCGACGTGCACATTCCTGCTCGATGCTCTCGCGGGGTGTCTTGCCCCAGCTCTACGACACGTTCACCGGGTCAGATGAGGCGCCCTGTCGCACATCCTCACGGGTAGCGAGAACACTCGCGCTGCGGCAGTTGCTGTCTTCGCGCAAGGCGGCATATCCGTGCGGGTCGAATGCCGGTGCGGAATCGAGCGCGGAACCGTCCCGATGGGCCCGTATGGTCGCCGACATGAGTCGCGTGATCTTTATGTGTGGTCCGTCGGGGTCAGGCAAGTCCACATACGCCAAGCGTCTGGAGGACCAGGGCTTCACGAGGCTTTCGTTCGACGTTGAGATGTGGCGTCGGGGTATCACCATCGTGCCGCTACCTCCGGACACGCGGGCCGAGATTGAGGCCGACCTGCGCTCTCGACTCCTTCAGTTGGTTGCTGAGGGTGTAGACGTCGTGCTGGATTTCGCCTTCTGGTCCCGTGGAATGCGCAATGGGTGGCGACAGTTGCTGGAACCCACCGGGGTCGTGCCGGAGACGATCTACCTTGCTACCGACCGCGCGACGGTTCTGCGACGCGTCCGCGACCGACAAGGCGACCACTCGGACGACTATGCGATCGGCGAAGACCTCGCCGCCCAGTATTTTGACCACTTCGAGGCGCCCACACCCGACGAGGGACCGCTGACGGTGATCCGCTAGCCACCACGTCACCAACCGATGCAGTGCGTTCTCCCGATATCGTCCGGTCGTGGAGATCAACGAGCATGGCCAGCCCGTGGGGGCGTTGATTCCGGGATGGTCGCCTCGGCCGATGCCTGAGCGGATGGTGCTTACCGGTCGGTACGTGACGGTCGAGCCGATCGATGCACGCCACTCCGATGCCCTGTTCGCCGCGCTTTGTGGCCCTGGCGACGAGGCTTTGTGGACGTACCGACCAGCGCCACGCCCGGCCTCGGCTGCCGCGTTCGACGCGGAAGTTGTGCGACTGCTGGCAGAGCACGCCGAAAGCGCCTCGTACGCCTTCGTTCCTGCGGGCGGTTCTGCATCGGGGCTCGCGACATTCTTCCCCTGCGTTCCTTGCTCTGGGGTCGTCGAGATCTCAGGGGTCATGTTCGCGCGCGCGATGCAGCAGACAACGGCGGCGACCGAGGCGATCCACCTCATGCTCCGGTATACCTTCGACCAGCTCGGCTATCGCCGCGTGGAGTGGAAGTGCGACAGCCTCAACGAGCCCTCAGGCCGGGCTGCGGTCCGTCTCGGGTTCACCTACGAGGGGCGGTTCCGGCAGCACATAGTGACCAAGGGCCGGAACCGTGACACCGACTGGTACTCGATGCTCGACTCGGAGTGGCCCGAGGTCCGCGCTAGGCATGAGCGCTGGCTGGACCCAGTCAACTTCGATGCGGACGGCCGCCAATATCAACGCCTCGCGACCCTCTAAAGGCATGCCGATACGGCCCCACAGCCAGCGAACTGCTGCGAGCCGCCTCATCTCGGATTGATCGCTGCAACCTGTGACTCGATCGGGTGTGAGCCTTTACCGGCGTGCGAGGCGCTTTTCCTTAGACATCGTCTCCTGCCTCGGCCGCTCGGCCAGGAGACGCGCTGTCATTGGCAACTCAGCGCGTTCACTATCCGCTGATGTGCGCGCGTCGCCCGGTTCCCTTGAGCTGGCGGACCGTCCGGGACTGGCAGAGGACCTCATAGACTCCGCACAGTGACTCAGATTCGAGCCGTGATCTTCGACCTCGACGGCACCCTGATCGACCACGTTGGGTCCGCGACCAAGGCGCTCGAAGGGTGGCTGCCCGAACTCGGCGCAACTCTGACGGAAGACCTGACTGCGGCTTGGTTCGTAGCCGAGGAGAAGCACTTCCCCGCTTGGCGCTCGCGTGAAGTCACGTTCGCTGAGCAGCGCCGCCGACGCTTGCGCGACTTTCTTCCTCTCATCGACAGCCGGGTCGGCGACGACGCAGAACTTGATGAGGTCTTCTCTGGCTACCTGCGGCATTACGAGTCAGCTTGGATGTGTTTCGACGACGCTGAGGAGACGTTGGAGGAGGTCTCGCGGCTGCCTGTGAAGACGGCAGTCCTCACTAACGGCACAGATGAACAGCAGCGCGCGAAGCTCAAAGCGGTCGGCCTAGAGGGACGCTTCAGGCACGTCTTCACGGCCGAGAGCTTGGGAGCCGCCAAGCCTGAACTCTGCACGTATCGCAACGTCTGTGAGGTCTTGAACGTCGAGGTTGGTTGCGCGCTCCACGTGGGCGACCTGTACGCGCTGGACGTCGCAGCTCCGCGAGAGGCCGGTCTCCAGGCCGTTCACCTTGATCGAGCCGACGCCGGCCCGTTGGATGAACCCGCACGAATTCGCTCTCTACGCGAATTGCCTGCGCTCTTACGCTCCCGATAGCAATAGGTGATGGGGCGCCCTGTTATCGGGATCTCCGCTCTTTCACTGTCCGCGGCAAGAGCCTGCACTCCTAGAACGACTCAGAGCGTCGCGGAAGCCGATCGGGACGCGGAGCGTGACCAGTGCGGGATGGGCATCACCCAGCGACCGATCTCTCAATGAGGTCGAGGTCGCGCACGCAGAACTGGTGGTGCTCGAACTCCTCGCCGAGCACTGTGCCCAGGCATTGCCGCACCGATCGTCCGCGTGCGTAAGGCGGCCACATGTCGTTGTCGGGGATCGGTGCCGGCTCCTGGAGCTGCTCGGAGGTTACGGCGTCCAGCCAGCGCTCGAGCTCGGCCGCCTGTTCGTCCCTGATCGCCAGCACCTCGTCGAGCGTCGGGTCCGCCGAGGGGTCGAGCCCCTGCTCCTCGCGGCTGGGTACGGACTCGATGCCCAGGCCCATCGGAGTGAACAGATCGGTGGACCCGAGGCAGCAGCGCCGAAACCACGAGTCGTGGACGAAGACCAGGTGGCGCAGCGTCTGCACAGCTGACCACTCGTCGTTCACGCTCTCGTCCTCGATGCCGGGCGACTCCCGCATGCGCGCCACGGTCGCCGCCCAGTCGGTGTGCAGTTGCCGCCATCCTCGGCGCAGGTCGGCCAGGTCGTCCGACCGGATGAGCCGGCGGACTGGGTGACGACGGTCGAGCTCGGCCTCGACGTACTCCGTGACTTCGACGCCGTTCACGACCAGGTTGGTCACCAGCCCGTCGATCACGGCGTCCTGCATGATCACGCCGATCAGACGGGTGTTGTTGAGGTTGCACTCGCGGAACTCCACGCCCTCCATGTCCTCGTCCACGTACCGCTTCATGCTCGGCATGCTAAGCCCGGCCCCCGAATCCGGCGGCTCGGAGGTGACCTACGCGGCGGACCATGACGGGTGGCATCACGCTTGTTGTTAGGGCGCCCATGTCCTCGCGACGCGGGCCCTTCTGCTCGCTCGTATGGGTGAGCGAGGACGGCGCGCGAGCGCCGCCCGCAGCGCGCCCTCGCGCCGAAGGCGCGCTTGAGCCACTAAGGAAAGTTGTAACCCACTCAGCGCCGCGGGGGCGTCCCTGGGGACTCGCTGCCCTTCGCGGTCTTGCCGAAGCGCTGGAATGCAGCCTGCCGAGTGGTGTCGAGTGCCGCGCCTATCACTGTCCATGAGTCGCCTGCGTCTCGTGCCGCCTGGACCGCGTCTCGCAGCTCCTGCTCTGCCTCGGCCACCTTCTTGCGGGCAGCGATGATCTTGCGGAAGTGGAGGGCGTCCCGGGACTGCACTTCGCTCGGCGCGAGCGCGTCGAGTCCGGTCGCATCGGCGTTCTTTCGCTTCGTCTTCATCTGCATCACCTGAGGAACTCGTAGAACTTGGGCCGAAGGCGGTCCGCGTGAATGATCCGAGTCAGCTCGTCGGCGGGGACGGCAACCAACTCCAGCATCCGGCCGTGCCGGTCAGCTCCGATCACCAGGAGCCTCTCGTCACCGTCGCAGTCGTACTCCACGTACCGGATCCCGTTCTCCCATGCGTGCACGATGTCCTCGTCGTCGACTCCGTGCTTGCGGGCCGACTCCGAGATGCACGTGTAAAGATTACCTTTACATCCGTTAGTGTCAAGGTATCTTGACGGTCACGAGACGTCGGTCTGCGTCCCAGTCCCAGTGAGTGGAGCGCCGAGCGGACATGTTCGCGCTTCACTCTCCGCGGCTATGTGCTTGCATGTGGCATAGCCTCGCCTCGTGCCTGTCTCACTGAAGTACGCCGTCGTCGAGCGCGAGCGCCGGTTCCTGCTTGCGAGCCTGCCCGAGGGCGTTGTCGGCACCAAGGAAATCATTGACCGGTACATCACGGGGACTCGTCTGAGGCTCCGTGAAGTTCGCGAAGGCGACGGTACCTTGGTTCGCAAGTTCGGGCACAAGGTTCGTCTCAGCGAGGGACCCGCGGAAATCGCCTGTACCAACTTCTACCTGAACGCTCAGGAGTGGACAGTCCTCTCAACTCTGCCCGGACGAGTGCTTCGCAAGAAGCGGCACATCGTTCACCGCGATGGGTTGATCGTCGCGATCGATGAACACGAGGACGGCACGTTGATCGCAGAGATCGATGACCGCGATCAACCCTCGCAGTTCGTTCCCGGTTGGCTCGACATCGTTGAGGACGTGAGCGATGACGAAAGCTGGACAGGCATATCGCTCGCACAGTAAGAGCCGCGGTTGTCGGCATGACCGCGCTTCCACCAATCGCGGAATGTCAGTGCGTCGGGAGCCGACTCAGCCCGCCTATCGTTCGAAGTGTCATGTCAGAGGGAACGGGGCAACCGATGATGGAGGGGGGCCGGCCGCAGGGCAGGCGACCGGTGATGGCGTGGGGGGATGGCTGGCGACGCTGGCCATCCCAACCTGGCTGGTGTGGGTGACGGTCATCGGGTACGCGCGGTACATGACGTGCCTGGAGAGGCTCTTCGGAGCCGACATCTCCGGGCGCGGGGCGCCTACCCCTGAGGCGTGCGACCAGGTGCCGGTGGCTTGGTCATCGCCATAACGCTGGCAGTTGTCGTCGTCGGCATGGCGATCCGCGTAGGACGCACGCAGTATCACGACGCGCGTGACTTGCCATCCGCACACGCCGCAGCGCACGCTATCTGCGGCATTTCCGGATGCCAAGCGGTGGTTGAGTCGAGCTGCTCCGGCTCTGAGTCCGGACTTCGCCGATAGACTCGGCCCATGACTGAGTCGCGGGAGCGGTAGGCAGCGATGAGCCGACGGTGGGTCCTTGTCCTGGGGGTTCGGCGGTGTCGCGATGGCTCTCGCCTCGTTGCTCTGGACTGTTGACTGGTTCTTCGCGGGAATGGTCTCGGCAGTGGCCGGTAGCGAACTCCTCGCACTCCGTCAGCGCCGGGCCCGCCGGGCCTTATCTCCAGAGCCTTCCCCCGGCACTGAGCCGGGTCCCCTCATCGACTGAAGCCGTTCGCAAGTCACGGCAGTCGCGGGCGTCCCTGACCGCGGCATGTGCGGATGGCCGCAGCGGAGACTATCTGCGACAGATACGGTCGGACGGGACCGTGCTCTGCCTGCGAATCGTGCCCCGTCTCAACGAGTTCACTTTCGCCAGAAGAGGTGGTGGACGACGCCGCTCCCGCTGGGTACGACGTCACGGTGGTACCGGTCGAGGAGTTCATCGGGAGAGCTCCACAGCCGGGATCCGGCACCAAGCTCCACCGGGGCGACGGCGACGTGCAGAGTGTCGACGAGATCGGCGTCGAGGAACTGCCGGATGGTGTTCGCGCCGCCTCCCAGCCGGACGTCCTTGCCGTCGGCTGCCTCGAGCGCGAGCTGCAGCACGTCCTTGGCCGCACCGCTGACGAAGTTGAACGTGGTGTCGGAGAGCGTGAACGACGGACGCTCGTGATGGGTCATGACGAAGACCGGGGTGTGGAACGGTGGCTCGTCACCCCACCAGCCCCGCCAGTCGTGGTCGTTCCACGGGCCACGGTGGGGGCTGAACTTGTTGCGACCCATGATTTCCGCGCCGATGTTGCGGTGGAAGTCGCGCACCAGATAGTCGTCGAGGCCGCGGCTGCCGCCGGGGTCCGTACGCGTAGGCCAGCTCGCCGTCGCGCCCGTCCACGAGAAGAGCGCGGCGGGGTCGGCGTGGCCGAACGGGCGCTCCAGGCTCTGTCCTTCGCCGGAGGCGTAGCCGTCACTCGACACGTTGAAGTTGTGGACTCTCACCATCTGGGGCACTTCTACTCCTCTCGACGCGTTCGTGTGGTGATAGGACCTCCCGAGACGACGGAACTCATCGCCTCAACGCCCGGAGGCTGCCATGCGACGGCACGGCTGGCAACGCAGCTCTCCAGACCGCACGCTATCTGCGGCAGATGAGCGAAGGCTTCGCCGCGCCGTTCACTGTTGACCGCGGCCATCAGGTCAACAGCTTCCAGTGCCCCTCTGACACAACCTCGACGGCGCCGTTGATCACCTTGATGGCCGTCTGGTCGTCGATCGCGTAGGCGGGGCCGGAGATGCCGGCGGCCCATTGCTCCGCCTCGGCCATGGAGTTGCCCGGCGTGCCGTCCTGAGCCAGGTGGGGACAGATCGAGAAGTCGACGATGCCCAGCGTGGTGACGTCACCATTCGGTGGTCTCCAC
>DATGYO010000210.1:0-3529 GCA_035297905.1 Nocardioidaceae bacterium | reverse complement strand
GACTTCTTGGAGGTCCCCCTTGGTGCCTCCTCCTCGGGCATCTCCTGAGCCAGGTCCTCCACGAGCTCCATGAACGGGTCGTAGTAGTCCCGTTTGTGCTCAGGACACAGAGCGAGCACACGCGGCCCCTTGCCCTCGATGCTGATGGGTGGCAGCTCCTCTGCCTCCACCCGCTGCCCTTCCTCCAGGTGCATGTCACAAAACACGACGACCGCTCTAGCCACGTTCTCAGTCCTTCCCTCCGGCGCTTTGCCCCACTACCTGACTACCCGCTAGAGAAATCCGCTAACCCATGACAGGGACGCGGTAGGGTTCCGCGGTGATTCCGGCCGCCGCTCCTCAGCCCTTCGAAGGGGTGCTGTTCGACTTCCACTCGACCCTGATCGACCAGGGTGCGGGCCGCGACTGGATCGAGCGGGCCTGGCGGCACGCCGGTCGCGTCGGCGACCTGGAAGAGTCGCTGGGCGCCGAGCGGGCAGCCGAGATCGCCGCCTGGATGGACCGGATCTGGGAATACGCACGGGAGATCGACCCGGACAGCCTGCGCGATTTCGGTCCCGAACGCCACCGGCAGGTGTACGACGACGTCGTCAAGGGCGTGCCGGAGATCGACGAGGACTTCGCCCGGGCTCTGTACGAGACCATGCTGGAGTCCTGGATCCCGTACGACGACGCGGCCCCGGTGCTGCGCGGCTTGCACGACGCAGGGGTCAGGACCGCCGTGGTGTCCAACATCGGCATCGACATCCGACCGGTCCTGGACACGGGTGGCCTGAGCGACCTCGTCGACGCGGTGGTGCTGTCCTACGAGGCCGGGGTGGTCAAGCCGGAGGCCGCCATCTTCGAGCGCGCACTCGGGCTGATCGGGGTCGCACCCGAGAGGGCACTGATGGTCGGGGACAGCTGGCAGGACGACGCCGGCGCCGCCCGGTTGGGCATCCGGACACTGATCCTGCCGCGCACCACGGGCACGAGCCACGGGCTCGACCTCGTGCTGCGCCTCGTGCGGGGTTGACCGAAGCCTCAGTCAGACGAGCGCTCCTGCCCAGGACGTGGGGCAGCGCTCAATCACGTCGCGAGCGAAGGATGTCGCGCACCCGCCGCGGCCTGATCCCCTGCGCTGCCAAGACCTCTCGGGTGCGCCGGCGCTGAACCAGGATCCCGATCGTCGCGAGCGCCCATACTGGGTACTGCACCAGCCAGGCCATGCGGAAGCCCTCGAAGGTGTACCCGCCGCCCGCGTCCATGACCCAGCCCACGAGCTGCAGGACTACCAGCGTCGCTGTGAAGCCGCCGAGGTTCACGAGGCTCTGCGCGACGCCGAGCCGATGCTGCTCGTTGAAGGTACGGGCGAAGTCGAACCCCACGATCGACCCGGGTCCGCCGGCGCCCAGAACCGCGACCAGCGCGACGAGAAGCCACAGCGGAGCCGGCCGTGGGAGGGCGAGCACGACCGTCCAGAGGAGGGCGGTCACCCCGACGACGGAGAGCACCAGCCAGGATCGCCGCAGGGGATGACGCGCCGCGAAGACGCCCATGGCTGGCGCGAAGACCACCGTGGAGACGACCAGCAGGCTCATCAGCGTGCCGGCCTGTGCCTCCGTGAGGCCCTGCCCTCGCACCAGGTAGGGCACACCCCACATCAGCGAGAAGACCATGCCGGAGAACTGGGCCGCCATGTGCGAGAAGTAGCCCAGCCGGGTTCCCGGTCGTCGCCACACGCCCAGGAGCGCCTCGCGGATCTCGGAAAGGCTCAGCGACGGCACCTGCGCCGCGTCGCCTGAGGGAGTGTCCCGCACGACGGCGAGGACTGCGACGGCGACGACCACGCCGGTGGCCGCGACGGCGACGTAGGTCGTGCCCCAGCCGGCTGCCCCGAGAAGCGCCAGGAAGGGTACGGCGGACAGGATCTGTCCGAGCTGCCCGGTGGTCCCGGTCAGCTGGGTCAGCAGCGGCACCCGCCTTGCGGGGAACCACCGCGGCACGAGCGCCAACGCGGACACGAAGATCACCGAGTCACCGGCGCCCACGACTACACGGGCCAGGTAGACCAGCGGCAGCGACGACGCCACGGCCAGCAGACCCTGGCCGACGGCCATCGTCAGCGAACCGGTGGTCAACAGCGCTCGGGGCCCCCAACGGTCGAGCAGGAGCCCGGCGGGGATCTGCATGCCGAGGTACACCGCCACCTGCAGGAAGACGAAGGAGGCCAGGACGTTCGGCGACACCTCGAACCGATGGGCGGCCGCCAGCCCCGATACGCCGAACGTGGTGCGATGCATGACCGCGACGACGTACGCCGCGACCGCGACACCCCAGACCAACCAGGCGCGCCTCACGCGGCTCCTCCCCCGTCTGCTTTCCGAAGTCAACCGTCCTAGCCGCGAGGGCTGATCCCCATCTCGAACCAGACCACCTTGCCCGCGCCGGCCTCAGCGGAGCTGCATCCCCACTCCGTGGAGAGCTGCGACAGGAGGTAGAGCCCCCAGCCGGACTCGCGAGGTGTCGAGGGGCAGCTCGGTGCCTTCAGCGGCCGGGGATCAGGATCGCACACCTCGACCCTGAGGCATCGGTCAGAGCGGTGGATCGCGACCTCCACAATCCGGGCCCATGGACCGTCATCAGGCCGCTGAGGATGGCGGACGGCGTTCGTGACGAGCTCGCTCGTCAGCAGCTCTGCGACGTACCGCTGCTCGTCGTCCAGCCCGGCGCACGCCTCAGCAAGCCGCTCGCGTGCCATGCCGGCGGCGGCCGGCGTCACGGGGAGCCGGAAGCTCTCCGCTACGGATCCGCTCGTCCGCTCCATCGGGGTACCTCCCCCTGGGTCCAGGACCTCCTACCCAGCCACGACAGAGCCAACCCACTGAACTCAGAACTTCCGGCGGAACCACCGGACCAGGTGCTCGGGGAGCGTGCGGAGCGGTCAAACCTGGCGGGACATGTCCAGACCAAGGATGCGGGCAGTGCTCAGCGGACCTCCTGCGAGTCCCCTGACCTCGAGCTTCCCGTCGGCCCGCTTCACCAGGTCGTCGACCTCAACCACGGCTCGCACCCCGGCCACATCCAGGAAGGTGAGGCCGCTGAGCTCGAGAAAGACGGCGCGGTCAGCAGGAGACAGGGTCTCGCGCATCCGGTCGAGAAGCCAGGGTGCGGTGACGACGTCCAGCTCGCCGAAGAGCTGAACCACGACCCCGGCGCCGTTGCCGTTCCTCCGCACATCAAGCTGGAGTGCGCGGACGTCTCGCGTGCCGCCCGCCGAGCCCGAAAGTGTCGCTGAGGCCATGGGGCTAGCGCCGCCCATTCTCGGGGGCCGCCGAGCGCCCGGAGGCGGCGACCCGCATGGACAACCACGGATCGAGTGGCGTGCAGGACTGAATCATGGTCATAGCGGCAGTGTTACCCGTCACCCGATATCGATATCGCCCGTACAGACCACTGGGACAACGGCCTCGACGGGTGTTCAGGGTGACACCCGTCGAGGCCACGTCCTTGGAGGGACAGCCCCGGCTGCAATCTCCGCTTCCCAACG
>DATGYO010000209.1:0-24025 GCA_035297905.1 Nocardioidaceae bacterium | reverse complement strand
ATCTGGCGGCCGTTGCTCACCGCCATGCCGGCGGACTCCTGACCGCGGTGCTGCAGCGCGTAGAGGCCGTAGTAGGTCAGCTTGGCGACGTCCTCACCTGGTGCCCAGACACCGAACACCCCGCACGCGTCCTGGGGTCCGCGTTCTTGGGGGTCGACGTCGTGGTTCAGGCGGCCGTCACCGCGGCGAGCATTCCCGGACACGCCTCGAGTCTAGGGGCAGGCCACGGCCAGCCCGAATCGGCCGCTCATCCGTCTGCCACGTGGACCTCGGTGACTGCAGGCGACTGGCGCAGCGCTCTGGACGCTTCCCCAGCGGTGTGCCGCTTGTGGAGCGTCCATAACCCCGCGTTACATCGGGGCGCGGAGCGAGTGCAGGAGCAGGGTCTCGGCGAGGCAGACCCGCTCGAACTCCGCGAGGTGGAGACCCTCGTTGGCCCCGTGGGCCCGCGTGTCCGGGTCCTCGACGCCGGTGACGAGTACGGCGGCCTCCGGGAACGCCTCCTGGAACGACGCGATGAACGGGATCGACCCACCCACGCCGATGTCGACCGGCTCCACGCCGTCCCAGGCCTCACGGAAGGCAGCCCGGGCGGCGTCGTAGACCGGCCCCCGCGCGTCGATGACCCCGGGCTGGCCGCTCTCCCGACCGGGAGTCACCGTCACCTTGGCCCCCCACGGCGCGTGCGTCTCGAGGTGGCGGATGAGCTTGTCGAGCGCGGCCGTGGCGTCGTCGCCGGGAGCCACTCGAAGCGACACCTTCGCGCGGGCGGACGGGATGAGCGTGTTGCTGGCCTCGGCCGTCTGCGTGGTGTCCAGGCCGATGATCGAGATCGACGGCTTGGTCCACAGCCGCTCGACGTAGGAGCCCGAGCCGATCAGCGAGACGCCGTCGAGGACGGAGGACTCCTGGCGGATCCGGTCCTCCGGGTAGTCGACGTCGCTCGCCGGCCCGCTCACGAGGCCCTCGACCGCGACGTTGCCCTCGTCGTCGTGGAGGGTGGCGAGCAGCCGCACCATCGCCATCATCGCGTCGGGGACCAGGCCTCCCCACATGCCCGAGTGGACACCGTGGTCGAGGGTTGCGACGTCGACGAGGACGTCCACGTTGCCGCGCAGCGTCGTGGTGAGCGCGGGCAGGCCGACGTCCCAGTTGGTGGAGTCGGCGATCACGATGACGTCGGCCGCGAGGGTGTCCTTGTGCTCGGCGAGGAACGCCTCGAGGGTCGGGGAGCCGACCTCCTCCTCGCCCTCGACGAACACCGTCACGCCCACGGGCAGGTCGCCGCCGAGAGCGCGGATCGCCGCGAGGTGGGCGGCGATCCCGGCCTTGTCGTCCGCGGCACCACGCCCGTAGAGGCGGTCGCCGCGCTCTGTGGGGTCGAACGGCTCGCTGTCCCAGCTCGCGCGGTCGCCGACCGGTTGCACGTCGTGGTGCGCGTAGAGCAGCACGGTCGGCGCGCCCGGAGGAGCCGGCTTCTTCGCCACGACGGCGGGCGCGCCCCCGCCGCTGGAGAGGATGGCCACGTCGAGACCTTCGGCCCGGAACAGCTCGGCCGTGGCCTCCGCTGACCGTCGTACCTCCTCCTTCAGCGCCGGGTCGGCACTGACCGAAGGGATCCGGACGAGCGCCTCGAGGTCGGCGCGAACTGACGGCAGCACCCGCTGCACGGCGGCGCGGAGGGGGGCGGTGGCACTGTTCTCGGACGTCATGACGCCCACCTTAGGGCCGTTTTGTCGGGCGGCCGACCTCAGGCGCCGCTGCCCGGGAGAGGTAGCAGCGCGCTCAGGTCCGAGCGCTCGCCTGAGGCGGTCAGCCGGCCGGCCTCCTCGGCGTCGTGCCAGTCGAGGTCTCCGGCCGCGAGGGCGATCCACGTGGCGGGGTCCATCTCCACGACGGCCGGCGGGGTGCCCCTCGTGTGACGCGTCCCCTCCACACACTGAGCGACCGCATAGGGCGGCACCCGCACCTCGACGGCACCGCCCGGGGCCTTCGCGACGAGCAGGGCGAGGAGGTGCTTGGTGAGCAGGCGGAGGTCCTCGGTGCCGGCCTCACCGTTGCGGAAGCGGCTCATCGCCGGACCCACGACAGCCGGGTCGGCGGGGCGGAGGCGCACGGGCATGACGGCCAGTATCGCGGGCGGGTCCGGGCGACCGGCCAGCCGGGCCGCCCGCGCGGCCGGAAATACGGCACGGAACTTCTCATTCCCGGGCGAACCGACTAGCGTGCGGGGACCTACTCGGATCGGGGAGACGCATGCGCACTCGGACGCTGGGCCGGGTCATCACCGCCCTCGTCGCTGTGGCCACCGGCGCGGTCACGCTGTCCGCCGTACCGGCTGAGGCCGCGACCCGGGTCACGCCCGGGAGCTTCACGGGCTTCGCCTTCGACACCTGCGACACTCCCGACTCGGCCACCATGGACGCCT
The DNA here is from genome assembly GCA_035297905.1 of Nocardioidaceae bacterium. Lineage (GTDB taxonomy): Bacteria > Actinomycetota > Actinomycetes > Propionibacteriales > Nocardioidaceae > Nocardioides_C. Next base: position 21,597 of record DATGYO010000209.1, on the reverse strand, counting down.
GGCGCACGGGCTCGCCGTTCTGGGGCGTCGGCGTGTACCTCGGCGGAGCGGCCAGCACCTGTGACCGCACGAACCTGACCAGCGCCTGGGTGAGCCGGCAGGCCAGGCTGGGCTGGCGGATCCTGCCGATCTGGGTCGGCCCGCAGGCGGCCTGCTCGAAGGTGGGGTACGTCGCCGACATCGACCCGAGCCCGGCCGGCTCCTACGCGGCTGCGGCCGTCCAGGGTCGGCAGAACGCCGACGCCGCCGTCTCCGCGGCGAAGAACCTCGGCATCGGAGCGGGGAGCACGCTGTGGTACGACGTCGAGGACTTCACGGTCAGCGACAAGGAGTGTCGGCAGTCGACTCTGACGTTCCTCTCCGCCTGGACCAAGCGCCTCCACCGGCTCGGCTTCGACTCGGGCGTCTACAGCAACGTCAGCGCCGCGATCCACACCCTCGACTACGCCGACACGGTCTCGAAGGGCTCCTACGCGATGCCGGACAAGGTCTGGTACGCCTGGGAGAACGGCCGCGCCGACACCCGCATCGACACCCGGTGGGTGCGCCAGGAGAGCTGGACGCCAGGGGCCCGGGTCCACCAGTACGACCTCGACACGGCGGCCACCTACGGCGGGGTCGCCCTGGCGATCGACCGCAGCTTCATGGACCTCGGTCGCGGGTCGGTCGCTCCCCGGGCACTGAGCACCTGCGGCGTGAAGGTGGACTTCGGCGACTACAAGCTGCTCCGCCGAGGCAGCCGGGGCGCCCAGGTCCAGGCCGCCCAGTGCCTGCTGAAGCAGAAGCGGAAGTACGCCGGGAAGGTCCACGGTCGGTTCGACGGCGCAACGGTCCGCGCGGTCCGCTCGTTCCAGCGCAGCCGGACGTTGCGGGTCACCGGCACCATGAACGCCCCGACCTGGACCGTCCTGCTCGCTGAGGGACCGCACTCGCTCCTCAAGCGTGGCTCCGTGGGTCACTCGGTACGCCGGCTCCAGCGGGGCCTGACCGCCGCGCTCGACCGGAAGGTCGCGGTCACCGGGGTGTTCGACGCCGGGACCACCACGGCGGTGCTGCGCTACCAGCGGGCACGCGGCCTCACCCCGACCGGCGTGGTCACGCAGGACGTGTGGGCGGAGCTCGAGGCCGGCCACCGCTGAGTCCCACAGGCTGCGGCTCGTCCGGGACACGCCGTGACACGCCGGGGCGGACCGACCGAAGTTCTCAAAACAGCCACGTCGGTCTCTTTACTTTCATAGCCTGATCTGGCCAGTTCGCCAATCGGGGGGTCCGACCTCATGAAGTTCCCGGCCATCCGGCGTGCAACGACTCGCGCCGCCGTACTCCTGACCACGCTTCTCACCGCGACGGCCGGCCTCTCGGTCGCCGCGGTACCGGCCGAGGCGGCCAACCGGGTCACCCCCGGCGGGTTCAGCGGCTACGGGTTCGACCAGTGCGAGACCCAGTCGCAGGAGGTCATGGACAAGTGGCTGACCTCGTCGCCGTACTGGGCCGTGGGCGTCTACATCGCCGGCACGAACCGCCACTGCGGTGATGCCCGGCAGGGCAACCTCACCGCGACGTGGATCGCCACCCAGCTGCGCAACGGGTGGAAGGTGCTGCCGATCACCGTCGGTCCCCAGGCCTCCTGCTTCGTCAGCTCGTCGAAGAAGGTACGGATCGTCTCCGACCCCGCGGACGACTACGTGCAGGCCCGCAAGCAGGGCCGGCTCGAGGCGCAGGACACGGTGAGCCGGGCCAGGGCACTCGGGATCACCGCCGGGAGCACGCTCTGGTACGACCTCGAGGCCTACGACATCGGCAACAAGCGCTGCCGCGAGTCGGCGCTGTACTTCCTGTCCTCGTGGACGCGCACCCTGCACGGCCTCGGCTACGTCTCCGGCGTCTACTCCAGCGCGTCCTCCGGGATCCGGGCGATCGACAACGCACGCGTGCTCGAGCCGGGCCGGTACGTGATGCCCGACCGGATCTGGACTGCCGAGTGGGTCAGCGAGACCGGCTACCGCACGCCGCCGACCCTGACGGCGCCGAGCCTGTTCTCGTCCTACTTCAGCGACGACGGCTGGCCCGGCCGCCGGATGCGGCAGTACCGCGGCGGTCACAACGAGACCCACGGCGGTGCGACGATCAACATCGACACCAACTACCTGCACCTCGGGGGCGGCACGCGCGCGGGCCGGGCGCCGAGGTTCTGCCGCAACACCACGGTCGACTTCCCGAGCTACCGGTTCCTGCGGGCCGGTTCGCGAGGTGCCCAGGTCAAGGCGGTGCAGTGCCTGATGAAGCAGAAGAAGCTGTACGGCGGCCGCCTCAGCGCGGTGTACAACCGCGGGACGGAGCGCGCTGTACGACGGTTCCAGGAGCGTCGCGGGGTCCGGGTCACCGGCAAGATGTTCCGGAGCACCTGGACGATGCTGCTCTCGGGCGGCCGCACCCCGGTCGTGAAGGTCGGCTCCGGCGGCAACAACGTCCGGCGGGTGCAGAGAGCCCTGAACGCGGCGGTCGCGGCGGGAGTCTCGGTCGACGGCATCTTCGGGCCATCGACGACGGCAGCCGTCCGGAAGTACCAGGCCGGCGTCGGCCTCCGCCGTACCGGCGTGGTCGCCTCCGACACGTGGGAGAAGCTGCAGACGGGCAAGCTCTGACCCTGCAAGGTTCTGCATTGCGCAATCCGGCAGCCCACAGAGCGTGACGGCATCTGCCTCGGCTCGTTGGGCCTCCGTTCGGCCGCTCCCAAGCGGCTCGTCTCGGAGACAAGGAAGTCCATTGCGCAGACTCCCCCTCGCGGCCGCGGCCGCATGCACGCTGGTCCTCGGCAGCTTCGGCTTCACCGCCACCGCAGCCCCGTCCACGCCTGACGTCACCGGCAGCTACGTCGTCGTCCTGAAGGACGGCACGGACGCCCACAAGGTCGCCGCCGCTCAGGCCGAGCGGTTCGGCCTCGACGTCGGCCACGTCTACGCCTCGGCGCTGAAGGGCTACTCCGCCACCATGCCCGCCTCGGTCGCGACCCGGCTCGAATCGCTGCCGTCGGTGGCGTGGGTGCAGAAGGACCGGCCGGTGCACGCGACCGCCCAGACGACCCCGACCGGCATCAACCGGGCCAACGCCGACGCCAGCCCCACGGCGAAGATCAACGGCGCCGACGAGCGGGTCGACGTGGACGTCGCCGTGATCGACACCGGCGTGGACCTGACCCACCCGGACATCAACGTCTACAGCGCAGGCGCGAAGAACTGCTCGATCGGCGCGATCAACGCCAACGACCTCAACGGCCACGGCAGCCACGTCTCCGGCACCATCGGCGCCCTCGACAACGGCACCGGCGTCGTCGGGATGGCCCCTGGAGCCCGGATCTGGCCCGTCAAGGTGCTGACCGACGCCGGCAGCGGCCTGAACTCCGACGTGATCTGCGGCATCGACTACGTGACCGCCCACGCCGACCAGATCGAGGTCGCGAACATGAGCCTCGGCGGCAGCGGCACGGACGACGGCAACTGTGGCAAGACCGACGGCGACGCGATGCACGCCGCGATCTGCAAGGCCGTGGGCGCGGGCATCACGTTCGTCGTCGCCGCGGGCAACGACTCGGCCGACGCCGCGACCTTCACTCCGGCCGCGTACGACGAGGTGATCACGGTCAGCGCGCTCGCTGACTTCAACGGCCTGCCCGGCGGCGGCGCGGCCTCGACCTGCCGTAGCGACGTGGACGACACGTTCGCCGACTTCTCGAACTACGGCTCCGACGTCGACATCATCGCCCCGGGCGTGTGCATCTACTCGACGTCGAAGCTCGGCGGGTACGCCACCCTGTCCGGCACCTCGATGGCCAGCCCGCACGTCGCGGGTGGTGCGGCCCTCTTCGCCGCCACGCACCCCGGCGCCACCCCCGCACAGGTCAAGGCCGCCCTGCAGAACGCCGGGTCGACCAACTGGAACAACGCCGACGACCACGACAGCACCAAGGAGCGCCTGCTCGACGTCAGCACGTTCTGACCGACCCGCGGGAGTACGGCGGCCGCCGGGCCGCCGTACTCCTGCAGGAACGTGAAGCTGCGCAAACCTGCACACAGCGGCTATTGCCTCCGAACCGGACACCGCCGTGCAATGGCGTCCTCCCTGCCGACCCGGCAGATCGAACTCCAGGTGAGGACGCATATGCGAAAGACAACGACCGCCGTGGCCTCGGCGCTCACCCTCGTCGCCCTTGGATCACCCACCCTCGCGGCACACGCCGCGCCGGCAGACACCTCCGGCGCCTCCGGCTACATCGTCGTCCTGAAGGACGGCACCGCCCCTGGCCAGGTGGCGTCCGAGCACAGCCGCCGCTACGACGCCCAGGTCGGCCACGTGTACCGGTCGGCGTTGAAGGGCTACTCGGCCCGGATGAGCCCGACCGCTGCGGACCGGATCAGCCGAGACTCGCGGGTGCTGTTCGTGCAGCGTGACGGCGTCGCCCAGGCCTCGGCACAGTCCCTGCCGACGGGCATCAACCGCGCCAACGCCGACGCCAGCCCCACCGCCAAGATCAACGGCGCCGACGAGCGGGTCAACGTGGACGTCGCCGTGATCGACACAGGCATCGACCTGACCCACCCCGACCTGAACGTCTACACGGCAGGCGCCAAGAACTGCTCCTCCGGCACGTCGGCCGCCGACGGCAACGGGCACGGGACGCACGTCTCGGGCACGATCGGCGCGCTCGACAACGGCATCGGCGTGGTCGGCATGGCCCCGGGCGCCCGGGTGTGGCCGGTCCGGGTCCTCAACAACCGCGGGAGCGGGTCGTTCTCGGACATCGTCTGCGGGATCGACTACGTCACCGCCCACGCTTCGGAGATCGAGGTCGCGAGCATGAGCCTCGGCGGCACCGGCACCGACGACCGCAACTGCGGTAACAGCAACAACGACGCGATGCACAAGGCGATCTGCAGCTCGGTCGCCGCGGGCGTCACCTACGTCGTCGCGGCCGGGAACGAGACCGACGACGCGGCCAAGCACGTGCCTGCGGCATACGACGAGGTCATCACGGTCAGCGCCCTCGCCGACTTCAACGGCCTGCCCGGTGGTGGCGCCGCGGCCACCTGCCGCAGCGACGTGGACGACTCCTTCGCGGACTTCTCCAACTACGGCGCGGACGTCGACATCATCGCGCCGGGTGTGTGCATCAACTCGACCTGGAAGGGCGGCGGCTACAACACGATCTCCGGTACGTCGATGGCGACACCGCACGTCTCCGGGGCCGCGGCGCTCTACAAGTCGAAGAACCCCTCGGCCAGCCCGGCCCAGGTGAAGTCCGCCCTCCAGAGCGCCGGCTCGACCGACTGGAACAACGCCGACGACCACGACAGCACGAAGGAACGGCTGTTGGACGCCAGCACGTTCTGACGCAGGCCCCGCGGGAAGTCAGCCACCGAGGTGGGCACCGAGCTGGTCCAGAAGGCCCTTGGTGCCCTCCTCCCGACCTTCAGGTGTGTCGATGCCGCCGGTGTCGAAGTGCCGTTCCCGTCCAGAGGGCGGGCCTAGCATCGGAAGCCAGACCGCCAGGAGGTGCCGGCCCATGTCCGACTTCCCCTATGCAGACCGGTTCACGGTGAACCGCACGCTGCCCGCCCACGGCCGCTCACGCGAGGACGTGCTCGCCGAGATGCGCACCATGGCCACCGAGGAGGACGCCTTCTGGGAGACCGGGAAGTGCTCGGGAACGATGTACTCCGGGGACCACGAGCACTACGGCTTCCTGGACGAGGCGTTCGGGCTCTTCGCCCACGTGAACATCTTGCAGCGCGACATGTGCCCGAGCGCCACGAAGTTCGAGGGCGAGGTGATCGCCATGGCGCTCGACCTGATGCACGCCGACGCGGTCACCGACACGACTCCGGCCGGGATGATCACGACGGGCGGCACGGGCAGCATCCTTCACGCGATGCTCGCCTACCGCGACCATGCCAGGAAGCACCGCGGCATCGACCGGCCCAACTTCGTGAAGCCGGAGACCGGGCATCCGGCGTTCGACAAGTCCTGCCACCTGCTGGGTGTCGAGCTCAGGGTCGCGCCCGTCGTACCGGAGACCACGCGGGCGGACGTGGCCGAGATGTCCAAGCTGGTCGACGACAACACCATCGCGATCATGGGGTCGGCCACCAACTACGGCTACGGCACCATCGACCCGGTCACGGAGCTGGGCCAGCTGGCTCTCGAGCGGGGCGTCGGCCTCCACGTCGACTCGTGCCTGGGCGGGTTCATCCTGCCGTTCGGCGAGGAGCTCGGGTACGACATCCCGCCGTTCGACTTCCGGGTCCCAGGCGTCACGAGCATCTCGGCGGACACCCACAAGTACGGGTACGCCTTCAAGGGCAGCTCCACCCTGCTCTTCCGCGACAAGGCCTACCGCAACGCGCAGTACTTCTTCCTCCCCGGCTGGAGCGGCGGCAAGTACATGTCGCCCGGCATCGAGGGATCCCGCTCAGGTGGGCTCGTCGCGTCCACCTGGGCCGCGATGGTCCAGCTCGGCCGTGAGGGCTACCGGGAGTACGCCCGCCAGATCTTCGACACCTCCAGGGCGATGCAGGAGGTGGTGCGCTCCCACCCGGAGCTCCGGGTGATGGGCCGGCCGACGTTCTGCTTCAGCTTCACCTCCGACGAGTTCGACATCTACCACGTGTGGGACCACATGGGCCCCAAGGGCTGGCGCTTCAACGGCCAGCAGTACCCCAACTCCTTCCACATGGCGGTCACCCGTCCGCAGACCCAGCCGGGGGTCGTCGACCTGTTCGCCACCGACCTCGCCGAGGCCGTCACCTACGCCAAGCAGAAGGAGGCCGCCGGCGAGCAGGCCTTCACCTCCGCGGTGTACGGCGGCGTGGCCGGTGGGCTGAACCAGGAGACGGAGGACTTCATCAGGTCGATCATGAGCGACATGCTCGACACCCAGCAGTCCGTGCCTCCCCTCGCCCGATGACCGCGAACGGAACAGGCGGCCGGAGCGAACGCTTCGTCCTGGCAGTCGACCTGGGGAGCAGCGTCCTGAAGGTGGGCCTCGTCTCGCTCGACGGGCGGATCGCCTGGTGGACGCAGGCGGACCTCGAGACCGTCCACGGCCCGGCCGGGGCCGCCACCCAGGACGCCGAGCAGTGGTGGGAGAACCTCGCCGACGCCACCCGGAAGGGGCTGGCCGAGGGCACCGTGCGCGGAGATCAGGTCGTCGCCGTGGCGGTGACCGGCCAGTGGTCCAGCACCGTGCCCGTCGACGCGGCCGGCTCACCGGTGGGCCCGTGCCTGATGTGGATGGACACTCGCGGACAGCGGCACTCCGAGGCGGTCCTCGGCGGGCGCGTCCAGGGCTACCGTGCACGCACGCTGGTCGAGTGGGTACGTCGGACGGGCGGACTGCCGAGCCGCTCCGGCGGGGATGCGGTCGGCAACCTGCTCTACCTGGAGCGGGACGCCACCGACATCGCCCGGGCCGCCGCCTTCTACCTCGAGCCGGTCGACTACCTGACGATGCGGTTCACCGGGGTGCCCTCGGCGACGCAGGCGTCGATGTTCCCGACGTGGCTCATCGACAACCGGAGGACCGACGTACAGACCTATGACTCGACCCTGCTCGGCTTCCTCGGCCTCGACGCAGCGAAGCTGCCACGGCTCCTCCCCACCGGTTCGGCCATAGGCGCCGTCGCCCCCTCCGTCGCCGCCGAGCTCGGCATCAACCCCGGCACCGTCGTGGTCAACGGGCTGCCGGACCTCCACGCCTCTGCCGTCGGCTCGGGCTGCCTGGCCGAGCACCAGACGCATCTGGCCATCTCGACGACGACGTGGGTGAGCTGCCCGGTCTCGCGGAAGAAGACCGACCTGCTCCGGCAGATGGCCGCCGTGCCGGGGCTCTGGCCGGGTCAGTACCTCCTGGTCGACAACCAGAGGACCTCCGGCCGTTGCCTCGAGTGGCTCCGGGACGAGGTCCTGGCCCCGCCGGACGGACTCCTGGCCGGGCCGGCTCCCACCTACGAGAGCCTCCTCGAGCTCGCCGCCACCACGCCGCCCGGCGCCGGCGGAGTGATCTTCACGCCGTGGCTCGACGGGGAGAACTCACCCGCCGAGGACGCCCACGCCCGGGCCGGGTTCCACAACCTCTCGCTCCACACCACCCGCGCCCACCTGGTCCGCGCGGTCCTCGAAGGGGTGGCCTTCAACGCACGGTGGCTCCTCGAGGCCGCCGACCACTTCACGGGGCGCCGCCTGGACCCGGTGCGGCTCGTCGGCGGAGGTGTCCGCTCGGACCTGTGGTGCCAGATCGTCGCGGACGTCTGCGACCGCACCGTCGAGCGCGTGGCCGACCCGGTGCTCTCAGGGCTCCGAGGGGCCGCGCTCTACGCCGGGCTGGTGCTCGGCGACGTCAGCCGGGAGGAGGTGCACGACCTGGTGCCGGTCGACGCCACCTTCACGGCCGACCCCGCCAACCGCGCCGTTTACGACCGGCTCTTCGCCGAGGTCCCCCGCCTGTTCAAGGGACAGCGTGGGATGTTCCGCCGCCTGAACGGGTAAGGCCGCGGGGTGCCGGGAGCAATGACAGCGACAGCGACGAACCAGGAGCTCGACCCGAGGCGTTGGCACATCCTCGCGGTCACGCTCGTGGTCGGGTTCATGTCGCTGCTCGACGTCACCATCGTCAACGTCGCGATCCCCTCGATCCAGTCCGGCCTCGGCGCGTCGCCGCAGGCGGTGCAGTGGGTGGTGTCCGGCTACGCCCTGACCTTCGGCCTCGTGCTCGTCGCGGGCGGCCGCCTCGGCGACCTGGTCGGGCGCCGTCGCATGTTCCTGATCGGGCTGGTCGCCTTCACGCTCACCAGCGCGGCCGCCGGCGCAGCACCGAACGAACAGCTCCTGGTCGCGGCACGCCTGCTCCAGGGCCTGGCCGCCGGAATGCTCACCCCGCAGAACACCGGCCTGATCCAGCAGCTCTTCCGGGGCGACGAGCGCGGGCGGGCCTTCGGTTGGTTCGGCACGACGGTCGGGGTCTCCGCGGCGACCGGGCCGGTGCTCGGCGGGCTGCTTCTTGCCCTGTTCGGGGAGGAGAACGGGTGGCGGGTGGTCTTCCTGGTCAACGTGCCGATCGGGATCCTGGCGATGGTGCTTGCGGCACGTCTGATCCCGAGGGCGGAGCCTCGCGAGGGGCGGTCGCTGTGGCACGAGGTCGACGGGGTCGGTGCCCTGCTGCTCGGGTCAGCGGTGCTGTGCGTGCTCTTCCCGCTGGTCCGGGCGATGTCCAACCCGGGGACACTCTGGTGGCTGCTGGTCCCGCTGGCCCCCGTGGCGGCGTTCCTGTTCTTCCGCTGGGAGTCACGGGTGATCGCACGCGGGCGGAGTCCGCTGCTCGACGTACGCCTGGTGCAGACCGCGCCCGGCTTCGCCACCGGCATCGCCCTGCAGACGGTGTACTTCGCGGGCTTCAGCGGGTTGTGGCTGGTGCTCGCGCTCTTCTTCCAGGACGGCCTCGGCTACACGCCGCTGCAGTCCGGGTTCGCGGTCACGCCGTTCGCCGTGGGGTCCGCCGTGAGCGCGGTCCTCGCCGGACGGCTCGTCGGCCGGCTGGGCAGGCGGCTCACCCTCGGCGGCCTGCTGCTCGTGGGGACCGGGTTCGTCGGGCTGGCGCTGACCATCACCGTGCCGAACCACACGGCGCTGGCCACGGCACTCCCGCTGCTGGTCGGCGGGGTCGGCTCCGGCGCGGTGATCTCCCCCAACGTCACGATGACGCTCGGCCACGTGCCACCTCGGATGGGCGGCGCGGCAGGGGGTGCGATCCAGACCGGCGCCAGGGTCGGCAGCGCAATCGGCGCCGCCGTGCTCGTCGCGGCGTTCCGCGTGGCCCTCGACCGTGCGGGCTACGCCGACGCCGCGAGAGCATCGTTCCTCTGCGCGCTCGGGTTCGTGGTGGTCGCGCTCGCACTCTCGGTCGTCGAGCTGCGCCAGCAGCGCAGGCAACCGGCCGAGAGCCCCGAGCAGATCCCGGTGGCCGACTGAGCGCCCGTCAGCTGTCGAGCGCGGCCGGGAGCGTCCCCGCCCAGGCGGTCCGGAGCTCCGCGAGCGGCAGCGAGAACTGGTCCTGTACGTCGAGCACCGCCTCGGCACCGTGGCCGTCGGTGACCCCGATCCGCACGTGCGGGAAGCGCCGGGCGGAGCACATGTCGGTGAACCGGACCTCCTCGCTGCGCGGCACCGCGACGATCGCACGAGCCGCCGACTCGCTGAACAGCGCCACGAACGGGTCGAGCTCGTCGGGGAACCACACCCGCGCGCCGATCCCCCGACGCAGGCAGGACTCGACGAGCGCCTGCGCGAGACCACCGTCGGCGAGGTCGTGGGCCGCGTCGATGAGGCCGTCGCGAGAGGCGTTGACGAGGATGTCGGCCAGCTCGCGCTCGGCAGCCAGGTCCACCTTCGGCGGCCGGCCACCGAGGTGTCCGTGCACGACGTTGGCCCACTCCGACCCCGACAGCTCCTCGCGCGTCGTACCGAGCAGGTAGATCTGCTGCCCCTCCGACACGAAGCCGGACGGCGTACGGCGCGTGACGTCGTCGATCACGCCGAGAACCGCGACCACGGGCGTCGGCAGGATCGCGGTGCTGCCCGTCTGGTTGTAGAGGCTCACGTTGCCGCCGGTCACCGGGACACCGAGGTCCCGGCACCCGTCGGCGAGACCGCGCACGGCCTCGGCGAACTGCCACATCACCTCTGGGTCCTCCGGAGAGCCGAAGTTCAGGCAGTCGCTGACCGCGAGCGGGCGGGCGCCGGTGGTGGCGACGTTGCGGTACGACTCAGCGAGGGCGAGCTGGGCACCGGCGTACGGATCGAGCTTGGCGAACCGGCCGTTGCAGTCGGTCGAGACGGCGACGCCGAGACCGCTCTCCTCGTCGACGCGGACCATGCCGGCGTCCTCGGGCTGGGCCAGCACGGTGTTGCCCTGGACGTAGCGGTCGTACTGGTCGGTGATCCACGACTTGTCGCACAGGTTCGGGCTGGCGACCATGCGCAGCAGCGTCTCCCGGAGCTCGTCGGCGCTGCTCGGCCGTTCGAGCGCCTCCGCCGCGTCGGCCTGCAGCCCGTCCTGCCAGGTGGGCCGTTCGTAGGGGCGGTTGTAGACCGGGCCCTCGTGAGCCACGGTCCGCGGAGGTACGTCGACCACGGTCTCGCCGTGCCAGTCGATGACGAGCCGGCCGGTTGCTGTGACCTCCCCGATGACCGTCGCGTCGACGTCCCACTTCTTGCAGATCTCGAGGAAGCGGTCGACCTTCGCCGGCTCCACGATCGCCATCATCCGCTCCTGCGACTCCGACATGAGGATCTCCTCAGGAGCCAGCGAGGAGTCGCGCAGCGGCACCAGGTCGAGGTCGACGTGCATGCCGCCGTCGCCGGCGGAGGCGAGCTCGGAGGTGGCGCATGAGAGCCCGGCGCCGCCGAGGTCCTGGATCCCGGCGACGAGGTCCTCGCGGAAGATCTCGAGCGTGCACTCGATGAGCAGCTTCTCCATGAACGGGTCGCCGACCTGCACGGCGGGGCGCTTGGCGGGGCCACCAGACTCGAACGTCTCGCTGGCCAGCACGGAGACCCCGCCGATCCCGTCACCTCCGGTGCGCGCGCCGTACAGGATCACCTTGTTGCCCGCACCCGACGCCTGTGCCGTCTGGAGCTCGTCGTGCCGCAGCACGCCGACGCAGAGCGCGTTCACGAGCGGGTTGCCGACGTAGGACTCGTCGAAGACCGCCTCGCCACCGATGTTCGGCAGGCCGAGGCAGTTGCCGTAGCCGCCGACGCCCGCGACGATCCCCGGCAGCACGCGGTGGGTGTCGTCGGCGTCGAGAGGGCCGAAGCGGAGCGGGTCCATCACAGCGACGGGGCGGGCCCCCATCGCGAGGATGTCGCGCACGATGCCGCCGACGCCGGTGGCCGCGCCCTGGTAGGGCTCGACGTACGACGGGTGGTTGTGTGACTCGACCTTGAACGTGACGGCGTACCCGTCGCCGATGTCGACGACGCCGGCGTTCTCGCCGATGCCCGCCATCAGCGACGCGCGCATCTCGTCGGTGACCTTCTCGCCGAACTGGCGCAGGTGCACCTTGCTCGACTTGTAGGAGCAGTGCTCGCTCCACATCACGGAGTACATCGCCAGCTCCGAGGAGCTCGGTCGGCGGCCGAGGATCTCGCGGATCCGTTCGTACTCGTCCTGCTTGAGTCCGAGGTCGGCCCAGGGCTGCTCGCGGTCAGGGTCCTTGCTCGCGACCTCGACGGTGTCGAGCCGGGCTTCAGGGCGCTGTTCAGTCACCGATATCGGCTTTCGGATCGGTCGATCAGGACGGTGTGGCTGCGGCCCAATCTACCGGCCGGGCCGGCGGCGGCCCGCCTCAGCCCGGGACACGAAACGCCGCTTCGGCTCTGTTCGCCCTTTACCTCCGCATGGCAATGTATGAGCTGCGCAGCGCACGCATGAGTCCGAGCCTCAGCATCTGGCCCTCACAACGGAGATCAGCCATGGACCGACGTACCCTCCTCAAGGCCGGACTGGCCACGACCGCCGGCGGGCTGCTCGTCCCCGCCACCGACGGCCTCATCGAGTCCGCGGAGGCGGCGGCGCCCCGCGTGACCAAGGCCGTGGCGCGCAACCTCTCGACCCCGTGGGGCATCGCGTTCCTGCCCAACGGTGACGCGCTGGTCGGCGAGCGTGACTCCGGCAAGGTGCACCGGGTCCGGAAGGCCGGCGGCCGCCACCTGGTCGGCCGGCTCCGGGTACGCAGCGAGAAGGCGAACTGGGGGGAGAGCGGCCTCCTCGGCCTGGCGCTGTCGCCGAGCTTCAGCCGTGACCGCTGGGTCTACGCCTTCCTGTCCACCGGCTCGGACAACCGGATCGTCCGGATGCGGTTCGCCGACGGGTCGCTCGGCAGGCCGCACGTCGTCCTCGCCGGCATCCCGACCAACACCCACCACAACGGCGGACGTCTCGTCTTCCACGACGGCCTGCTGTACGCGAGCACGGGTGATGCGGAGAACGGCGAGAACGCACAGAACCGCCGGTCGCTGGCGGGCAAGATCCTGCGGCTGACCCCCGACGGCAGGGTCCCGCGGGGCAACCCGTTCGGCAACTACACGTGGTCCTACGGCCACCGCAATGTCGAGGGCATCACCTTCGACGGCAGGGGCAACCTGTGGGCCAGCGAGTTCGGCGACAAGCGGCGCGATGAGCTGAACCGGATCGTCAGGGGCGCCAACTACGGCTGGCCGCGCGTCGAGGGCGGCGACGGCCGGGGCGGGTACCGCGACCCGCTCACCACCTGGCGGCCGGAGTACTGCTCGCCGAGCGGGATCGCGATCGCCGGGGGTCGCGCCTACCTCGGAGCGCTTCGAGGGCACGCCCTGTGGGCGGTGCGGCTCTACGGCCCGCACGCGGGTCGCAAGGTGCGCTACTTCCACGAGCGGTTCGGCCGGATCCGCACCGTGCAGAAGGCGCCCGACGGTTCGCTGTGGATCACCACGAGCAACCACGACGGCCGACCCTCTCCGGCTGCCCCGAACGACGACCGGGTCATCCGCGTCGTCGTCTAGCGCGAGTTCGCGTGGCGGCGCCAGGATCTCACGCCGCAGCTCCTCTGGCCGGGTCCTAAGAACATGCAGTGGCCGTACGTCGGTGGCTGGCCTGAGCCTGACGGACCCACGACCAGCCGGTGAATGCATGTTCGGAGAGCCCGCCGAGAGGCCGTACACAGGTTGGCCTCAGGCGCGGAGGAGCCGCGACACGGCGGAGGTGAAGAAGGCCAGACCGTCCGTGCCCGGGCCACACAGGTCCTCGACGGCATGCTCCGGGTGCGGCATGAGACCCACGACGTTGCCCGCCTCGTTGGTGATGCCGGCGATGTCGCGGAGGGACCCGTTGGGGTTCACCTCGAGGTAGCGGGCGACGACCCGGCCCTCGCCCTCGAGCCGGTCGAGGGTGTCCTCGTCGGCGACGTACTTCCCCTCGCCGTTCTTGAGGACGACGGTGATCTCCGCGCCCTCGTCGTAGTCGGAGGTCCATGGGGTCTTGTTGTTCTCGATCCGCAGCCGCTGGTCGCGGCAGACGAACTTCCGCGCGTCGTTGCGGATCAGCGCCCCGGGGAGCAGGTGCGACTCGCAGAGGATCTGGAAGCCGTTGCAGATGCCCAGCACCGGCATCCCCTTGGCGGCCGCCTCGATGACCTCGGTCATGACGGGTGAGAACCGCGAGATCGCCCCGCAGCGGAGGTAGTCGCCGTAGGAGAAACCACCGGGGAGGATCACCGCGTCCACGCCGCGGAGGTCGTGCTCGTCGTGCCAGAGCGGGACTGCTTCCCCGCCGGCGAAGCCGACTGCCCTCACCGCGTCGACGTCGTCGAGCGAGCCCGGGAAGGTGACGACCCCGATCCTCACGCCTGACCCTCCACGTGCACCGTGAAGTCCTCGATGACCGGGTTCGAGAGCAGCTTCTCGGCGATGTCGTGGATCTCCGCGAGCCGCTCGTCGGTGAGCTCGTCGACCTCGAGCTCGAAGCGCTTGCCCTGGCGGACGTCGGTGACCCCGGTGACCCCGAGTCGGGGCAGCGCGCCGTGCACGGCCTTGCCCTGGGGGTCGAGGATCTCGGGCTTGAGCATGACGTCGACGACGACACGGGCCACGGAAGGCTCCTTGAGGGTGCTCGGGACTGTCGCGGTCAGTCTAGTGCCGGGCCCGCCGGGTCCCTGACGCAGTCCGCGACGGGGTACGACGGTCACCCTGACCGTCGTACCCCCGCCGGGCCGCTAGCTGAGCTCGCGCTTGAGGATCTTGCCCGTGGACGTCATCGGCAGGTCGGGGGCGAACGCGATGATGCGGGGGTACTTGTAGTTCGCCATGTTCTCCTTGCACCACTCGCGCAGCTCGTCCTCGGTGATCTGAGCGCCCTCGTTCAAGATGACGAACGCCTTGATCTCCTCGCCGTGGCTCTCGTCCGGGACGCCGACGACAGCAGCGAGGGAGACCGCCTCGTGCGTCATCAGCACCTCCTCGATCTCGCGGGGGTACACGTTGAAGCCACCGCGGATGATCATGTCCTTCGCGCGGTCGACGATGTAGTAGAAGCCGTCCTCGTCACGACGGGCCAGGTCACCGGTCCTGAACCAGCCGTTGTTCATCACCTCGGCAGTGGCCTCGGCGCGCTTGTAGTAGCCCTTCATGATGTTGTGGCCGCGCACCGCGATCTCGCCGACCTCGTCGACGCCCTCGACGGTCTTCCAGTCACCGTCGACGAGCTTCACGTCGACACCCCAGATCGGCACGCCGATCGAGCCGGCACGCGGGTCGCGCTCGGGGTCGCTGAACGTCGCGACGGGTGAGGTCTCCGAGAGCCCGTAGCCCTCGAGGATCTGCACCCCGAACTTCTCCTTGACCTGCCTGATGATCTCGACGGGGAGGGCCGAGCCGCCCGAGACCGCGAGACGCAGGTTGCCGGCGATCCTGTCGACGTCGACGCCGTCCTTGAGCGCGTTGAGGAGCCCCCACCACATGGTGGGCACGCCGGCGAAGACCGTGATGTGCTCCTTCTGCATCAGGCCGATCGCCTGGTCGGCGTCGAAGCGCGGCAGCAGCACCAGGGTCGAGCCCGTCGAGAACCCGGCGTTCATGTTCACCGTCTGGCCGAACGAGTGGAACAGCGGCAGCGTGAGCAGATGGGTGTCGTGGACGGTCTGGAGCGACCCGAAGAGGCGGTTGCAGGTCAGCGCGTTCATCACCATGTTGCTGTGGGTGAGCTCAGCGCCCTTCGGCTGGCCCGTCGTACCGCTGGTGTAGAGGATCACGGCGGTGTCGGTCGGCTCGGTGGCGACCGACTCGAACGTCGCCGGCTGGTCCGCGAGGGCCTGCGCCATGGTCTGCGTGCCCTCGATCGGCGAGGGCGCCCCGAGGTCCGCGGTGATCATGAAGAAGTGCTCGCACAGCTCTGCCTGCTCGAAGCCCTGGTGGCCCATCTGGCCCATCGGGAGGTCCGGGGTCCCCTCGAAGCAGAAGAAGGCCTTCGCGTCGGAGTCGCCGAGGTGGTAGGCGATCTCGCGGCCCTTGAGCAGCACGTTCAGGGGGACCACGGTGGCGCCGGACTTGAGGATGCCGTAGTAGACGATCGGGAAGTAGGGCAGGTTCGGACACGAGAGCGCCACCTTGTCGCCGGCCCCGATGCCACGGGAGACCAGGAGGTTCGCGACCTGGTTCGCGAAGCCGTTGACCTGGGCGTAGGTCAGTCGCATGTCCCCGACGACGACCGCGTCGCGATCCGGCACACGGCGGGCGCTGTCCTCGAGGAAGACGGAGAGGTTGAGCACGGGGTCGCTCCTTAGGCTGGCGGGCGGTTAGCGGGACGGGTTCTCGAACTTCTGGCCGGTGAGGCGTTCGAACGCCTCGATGTACTTCGTGCGGGTGCGGGCGACCACCTCGTCGGGCAGCGCCGGCGGCTTCGCCCCGGAGGCGCGGTCCCAGCCGCTCGCCGCCGAGGTCAGCCAGTCGCGCACGATCTGCTTGTCGTACGACGGCTGGGCGTGGCCCGGCTCCCAGGCGTCGGCCGGCCAGAACCGTGACGAGTCCGGGGTGAGCACCTCGTCGGCGAGCACCACCGTGCCGTCGGGCCTCGCCCCGAACTCGAGCTTCGTGTCGGCCAGGATGATCCCCCGTTCACGGGCGATCGTCTCGGCGCGGCCGTAGATCGCGAGGGTCAGTCGTCGCAGCTGCTCGGCCCTCTCGTGGCCGATCACACCGGCCACGGCGTCGTACGACACGTTCTCGTCGTGGTCGCCGACCGCCGCCTTGGTCGCGGGCGTGAAGATCGGCTCCGGCAGGCGGCTGCCGTCGACCAGGCCCTCGGGCAGCGCGATGCCACAGACCTCACCGGTGGCGCGGTAGTCCGCGAGTCCCGAGCCGGTGAGGTAGCCGCGCACGACGCACTCGACCGGGAACATGTCGAGCTCCTCGCACACGACCGCCCGCCTCTGCAGCTCGGGAGGAACGGAGTCGGGTACGTCGGTCGACACGATGTGGTTGGGCACGATGTCGGTGAGCTGCTCGAACCACCACAGCGACATCTGCGTGAGGATCGCGCCCTTGTCGGGGATCGTCGTGTCCAGGACGAAGTCGTAGGCCGAGATCCGGTCGGAGGCGACCATGAGCAGCCGTCCGTCCTCGAGACGGTAGAGGTCGCGGACCTTCCCGGAGTGGATGTGGGTCGCTCCGGGGATCTCCGGCGCGGCCGGGATGCCGAGGTCCGAGCCGGGATCCGAGGTG
The DNA here is from genome assembly GCA_035297905.1 of Nocardioidaceae bacterium. Taxonomy (GTDB): domain Bacteria; phylum Actinomycetota; class Actinomycetes; order Propionibacteriales; family Nocardioidaceae; genus Nocardioides_C. The sequence goes on along the minus strand of DATGYO010000209.1, from coordinate 4,293 downwards.
GTGGGGCCGCTCATGCGGTGATCCTACTGACCGGTCGCCGAAGCTGGTCCGGCACTGCTGTCGAGAACGCTCACCCTCGTGCCCGCGGCCACCAACCGACGCCGAGCTGGCGCCGCCCGGACCCCGGCTGTGCCGTCTGCTGACTAGGCCGAGTCCGCCGGCGGCTCCGCGTGGTGAGGCTCGAGCAACGGGCTCATCCGGCCCGCGCACAGCACCTGGGCTGAGAGCCGCTCGAGGCGCTTCATGCCCCGGGCACCCGACGGCTGGGTCAACAGGGCGACGAGCCGCTCGGCCAGGACGTGCAGCTTGGTGTTCGAGTGCTGGGAGGCCTGCTGCAGCAGGCGGAAGGCCGCGTCGGCGCTCGTGCCGTGGATGAGCATGAGCATCCCCTTGGACTGCTCGATCAGGCCACGGTGCTCGAACGCGGCCGCCACCGCCGACGAGCAGTCCTGTCGCAGGGCCCTGCTCACGTCCACCATGTAGCCGCGGACCTCGATGACCCGCCCCGTCTCGTCCGTGACCCCCGCCCCGACGACGACCACGGTGCGGACGTTCCCGGATGCATTGACGATGCGCTGCCGGAAGCTGAACGGCTCGCCGGAGTGGACTGCCTCGGCTATCTGCCGGCGACCGACCTCGCTCTCGGCGGGGTGCTTGTGACGCATGACGAGTGCTGTGGTCGGGACGACCTCACCCGGCTCGAACCCGTGGATCCGGTACATCTCCGGCGACCACTCCCAGCGCTGGTCTCGGAGATGGAAGCAGTAGCGCCCCACCGGCTGCAAGGTGCCTACCGGGAACGTGTCGGTGTCTGCCGTGTGCTCTTCGTGCACAACCGTGCCTCTCGACCTCCCGCAGGTACCTATCCCCTTTTCCCAGGACGATCGACGCGCGCAGGAAGTGCCCGCGGCCACCAGCTGCATGGACCGGGGCTTCTGCCTCGGCCGTCATCGAGGGATGGCAGTCTTTGCCCATGCCTGAGTCAGCAGAAGAGGTGTACGCACGCGTGGTGGCCCACGTGGGCAAGGACGGTCGTCTCCCGATGCCCCCGGTCCATGAATGGGACATCTTCCCCTGGGAGGGTGAGATGACCCCCAAGGTCCTGCAGCCACCTGTGGAGGCAGAGGAACCACGATGGGGCGAGGGCGACAAGCCATGCTCCTGCCGGGACGGGGAGCCGCAGGGTGCGATCTGGCGCAACGAGCGCTGGGTCGTCACGTCCGAGGACAAGCCGGGAGGGCTCCCGCTGATCCTCACCCTGCACCCTCGCGAGCACCTCGACTTCTCCGACATGGACGACGACCTCGCTGCGGAGTACGGCAAGGTGTCTAACTGGCTGCACCGGATCATGGCGGGGCTGCCGAACATCGGCCGTGTGCACGTCTGCAAGTGGGGCGACGGTGGCTCGCACATGCACGTCTGGTTCATCGCCCGGACCGCGCGTCTGACGAACATCCTCGGCAGCATGGCGATCGAGTGGAACGAGATGCTCCCCCCGGTGCCCGAGGAGGTCTGGCGCGCCGACCTTCACGAGGTGGCTCGCAAGCTGGCGAACCACGATGGCGAGGCCCTCGTCTGACCTCCTGCTAGAGGATGGCGCCGGGTGAGTAGGCCGCCGCGTGCGGGTAGCGCGCGCTGACCTCCGCGACCCGACGTACGACGGCCTGCACCTGTGAAACGGCGGCACCGGTGAACGTGATCGGATCCGCGACGAGCGACTCGAGCTGCTCCTTGCTGAGGCCGAGACGCTCGTCGGCGGCGAGCCGCTCGAAAACGTCGTTGTCGGTCCGGCCCTGGCGCATCTCGAGGGCGACGCCGACCGCCGCCTCCTTGATGGCCTCGTGTGCCGTCTCCCGGCCCACGCCGTTGCGCACCGCGGCCATGAGCACCTTGGTCGTGGCCAGGAACGGCAGGTACCGGTCGAGCTCCCGCTGGATCACCGCCGGGAACGCGCCGAACTCGTCGAGCACGGTCAGGAAGGTCTGGAACAGCCCGTCCGTGGCGAAGAATGCGTCGGGCAGAGCCACCCGGCGTACGACGGAGCACGAGACGTCGCCCTCGTTCCACTGGTCTCCGGCGAGCTCGCCGACCATGGAGAGGTAGCCGCGCAGGACGACCGCGAGGCCGTTGACCCGTTCGCACGAGCGCGTGTTCATCTTGTGGGGCATCGCCGAGGACCCGACCTGACCCTCCTTGAACCCCTCGGTGACCAGCTCGATACCGGCCATCAACCGGATCGTGGTGGCGAGGTTCGAGGGCCCGGCGACGACCTGGACGAGCGCGGAGACCACCTCGAAGTCCAGCGACCGCGGGTACACCTGGCCGACCGAGGTCAGCACGTTGTCGAAGCCGAGGTGGGCGGCGACCCGCTCCTCGAGCACGGCGAGCAGGGCGTCGTCGCCGCCGAGCAGGTCGAGCATGTCCTGGGCCGTGCCGACCGGGCCCTTGATGCCGCGCAGCGGGTAGCGCGCGATCAGCTCCTCCAGTCGGGCGAGCGCGACCAGCATCTCGTCGGCGATCGTCGCGAAGCGCTTGCCGAGCGTGGTCGCCTGCGCCGCGACGTTGTGCGACCGGCCGGCCATGACCAGCGACTCGTGCTCCGAGGCGAGCCGGGCGAGCCGGGCCAGCGTCGCGACGACCCGGTCGCGGACGAGCTCAAGGGACGCCTTGATCTGGAGCTGTTCGACGTTCTCGGTCAGGTCGCGCGAGGTCATCCCCTTGTGGATGTGCTCGTGGCCGGCGAGCGCGCAGAACTCCTCGATGCGCGCCTTCACGTCGTGGCGCGTGACCCGCTCGCGTGCCGCGATCGACTCGAGGTCGACCTTCTCCACGACGGCCTCGTAGGCCTCGACCACCCCGTCCGGCACCTCGATGCCGAGGTCCTTCTGCGCCTTCAGGACCGCGATCCACAGCTGCCGTTCGAGGACGATCTTGTGCTCCGGGGACCACAGCCGTGCGAGGTCGGCGCCGGCGTAGCGGTTGGCGAGGACGTTGGGGATGGTCACGGGCTGGTCTCCTTGGCGTGCTTCAGGTGCACCTGACGCCGTTCCCGTCCAGGTGGACGGGAACGACACATGTATCTGCGATCGGGCTGCCGTTGTCGTCCACGTGGACGGCAACGGCGAGGAGCGGCGGCGTGACAGCCATGATCAGATGCCGGCTGCGATGTCGCTGCGGTGGTGGCTGCCGTCGATGCGGATCTTGCCGACCGCCTCGTAGGCCTTGGCACGGGCGTCCGCAACGTCGGAGCCGACCGCGGTCACCGCGAGGACCCGGCCGCCCGAGGTCACGAGCGCGCCGCCCTCTCCGCGGGCGGTCCCGGCGTGGATCACCTCCACGCCCTCGACCCGCTCGGCGTCCATCAGCCCGTGGATCACGTCGCCGGTGCGAGGTGTGGCGGGGTAGTCCTTGGAGGCGACGACGACCGCGACGGCAGCTCCCGGCTTCCACCGCGGTGCGGCGACCTCGTCGAGGGTGCCGCGGGCAGCCGCCCGGAGCACGACCCCGAGCGGTGAGTCGAGCAGCGCCATCAGCGGCTGCGTCTCGGGGTCGCCGAAGCGTGCGTTGAACTCGATCACCCTCACACCACGCTTGGTGATCGCGAGACCGGCGTAGAGGAGTCCGGAGAACGGCGTCCCGCGCCGGGCCATCTCGTCGACCGTCGGCTGGAGCACCCGCTCGGTCACCTCGGCCACGAGGTCTCGGGGCGCCCACGGCAGCGGGGTGTACGCGCCCATGCCACCGGTGTTCGGACCGGTGTCGCCGTCACCGACGCGCTTGAAGTCCTGCGCCGGCTGGAGGGGTACGACGGTCGTCCCGTCCGTGATGGCGAAGAGCGACACCTCCGGACCGTCGAGGTACTCCTCCACGACGACCCGGTCGCAGGCGGCCGCGTGGGCCAGTGCCTCGTCGCGGGACTCCGTGACGACCACGCCCTTGCCGGCGGCGAGTCCGTCGTCCTTCACGACATAGGGCGGCCCGAACGCTTCGAGAGCCGCCTCGGCCTCGGCGGGCGTCGTGCACACGTGGGCCATCGCCGTGGGGACACCGGCGGAGGCCATGACCTCCTTGGCGAAGGCCTTGGACCCCTCGAGCCGGGCGGCCTCCTGTGACGGGCCGAAGCAGTCGATGCCGCGGGCTCGCACGGCGTCGGCGACCCCTGCGACGAGCGGCGCCTCGGGCCCGATCACCACCAGGTCGATGCCGAGGCCCTCGGCGAGGTCGGCGACCGCCGTACCGTCGTCGGGCTTGACGTCGTGCAGCTCCGCGACCGCGGCGATCCCTGGGTTGCCC
>DATGYO010000208.1:0-36632 GCA_035297905.1 Nocardioidaceae bacterium | reverse complement strand
GAGCCTCACCGGTCGGCGTGCTGCTCCAGGAACTCCAGCGAGCGTGAGATCGCGAAGCCGTTCCACGCCCGGAGTCTGCGGAACATGTAGTGGCCGGCTCCACCCAGGTCGAGCAGCTCGGTGCTGGCGGCGACGGACGCTGCCCGTCGTACGAACGCCTCGGTCGCCCGGAAGGACGTGATCCTGTCCGCCCGGCCCTGCGCGGCGGCGAAGCGGCGCCCGGCCAGGGCGTGCACCGGCTCGTCCGCCGGCAGCCACGGTGCCAGGGCGACCACGCCGGTCACCTGCGGGTCGTCGGCGACGGTGACGGCGGTGCGAGCACCCATCGAGTGTCCCAGGAGTACGACGGGCAGCGGATCGAGCTCGTTGCGCGCCTCGTCGAGGGCCCACCGGGCGTCGGGCACAGGGGAGGGGTGGGCCGCGGCCCCGGCGTTCCAGCCCCGGTGCCGGTAGCGGAGCAGCCAGACGCTCACGCCACGCTCGTGCGCCCGACCGGCGATCTGGCGCTGCATCCAGCGGGACCTGCGCCATGACGCGCTGCGATCGTCCACCGGCGCATGGCTGTTGGCCTGACCGCCGTGGAGCATCAGGATCAGGCCGCTCGGCCGGCCGGAGGCGTCGAGCCGGAGGAGGTCGGGCGCGGACATGGGGCCATCCTTCCAAAGCAGTGGTGAGGGGTTCGCACGTCGAGACACAACGGACTGCCTCCGGGCGAGACCGGCCATGCCCTGTCCTGTCGGCGGCATTCGGCAAGATAGGCCCATGACGCAGAGCCCAGACGCCGTCGACACGGCCACCGAGGACGCCGAGCTCCCCGAGTCGTCCGGGGTGACCGCGACAGCGGCGACGCCGGAGGCCCGTGAGGAGCACCAGGAGATCGCGGAGCAGGTCGAGGAGGCCCGGTGGCGCTACTACGTCAAGGACGCCCCGACGATCTCCGACGCGGAGTACGACCGGCTGATGCGCCGGCTGGAGGAGCTCGAGGAACAGTTCCCGGATCTGCGCACCCCTGACTCGCCGACGCAGAGTGTCGGCGGTGCGGTCTCGACGGAGTTCACCGCGGTCGAGCACATCGAGCCGATGATGAGCCTCGACAACGCGTTCTCCACCGAGGAGCTCGAGAGCTGGGCCGCTCGGCTGCGACGCGAGGGGGTCGAGGACGCGGACTTCCTGTGCGAGCTGAAGGTGGACGGTCTCGCGGTGAGCCTGCTCTACGAGAACGGTCGCCTGGTGCGGGGCGCGACGCGTGGTGACGGCCGCACCGGCGAGGACGTCACGCCGAACGTGAGGACGATCGACAACGTGCCGCACCGCCTGACCGGCACCGAGGAGTACCCCGTGCCTGCCCGGGTGGAGGTGCGCGGGGAGGTGTTCCTTCCGGTCGCGGCGTTCGAGAAGCTCAACGAGACCATGCTCGACACCGGGCGGGGGCCCTTCGCCAACCCGCGCAACGCGGCCGCCGGGTCTCTTCGGCAGAAGGACCCGCGCGTGACAGCCACCCGGCCCCTCGCGCTGGTGTGCCACGGGCTCGGCGCGCGTGACGGTTTCGAGCCGTCCAGGCAGTCGGAGTCCTACACCGCTCTGAAGGCGTGGGGCCTCCCGGTGAGCGAGCTGGCCAAGGTCCTCCCGGACCTGACGGCAGTGGGTGAGTTCATCGACTACTACGGCGAGCACCGTCACGACGTCGAGCACGAGATCGACGGGGTCGTGGTGAAGGTCGACCAGGTCTCGCTGCAGCGCCGCCTCGGCTCGACCTCGCGCGCACCCCGGTGGGCGATCGCGTACAAGTACCCTCCCGAGGAGGTCAACACCCGACTCCTCGACATCCGGGTCAACGTCGGACGGACCGGTCGCGTGACGCCGTACGGCGTGATGGCGCCGGTGAAGGTGGCCGGGTCGACGGTGGAGATGGCGACTCTTCACAACGCCCACGAGGTGAAGCGCAAGGACGTCCGTCCCGGTGACACGGTCATCCTGCGCAAGGCCGGCGACGTGATCCCCGAGATCGTGGGTCCGGTGAAGGACCTGCGACCCGAGGGGCTGGCCGAGTGGGTGATGCCCACGGTCTGCCCGTCGTGCGGCACCGAGCTGGCGCAGGAGAAGGAGGGCGACGCCGACCTGCGCTGCCCGAACCACCGGTCGTGCCCGGCGCAGCTGCGTGAGCGGGTGTTCCACGTCGCCGGACGCGGCGCCTTCGACATCGAGGTCCTCGGCTACGAAGCCGCCGACGCGCTCCTCACCGCAGGCGTGCTCGAGGACGAGGGCGACGTCTTCACGCTGACCGAGGAGAAGCTGGTGCGGGTCCCGATGTTCACCCGGGCGCCGAAGAAGGGCGAGGGGGACGCCCCTGTGCTCTCCGCCAACGGCGCGCGCCTGCTCGCGAACCTCGAGGACGCGAAGCACCGGCCCCTGTGGCGGGTCCTGGTCGGGCTGTCGATCCGGCACGTGGGACCCACCGCTGCCCGGGCTCTGGCGACCGAGTTCCGCTCGATGGAGGCCATCCGGGCGGCCTCGCTCGACGATCTAGCGGGGGTCGAGGGCGTCGGCATGACCATCGCCGAGTCGATCCGGCGATGGTTCGACGGCGACGAGGCCGACTGGCACAACGCGATCGTCGACAAGTGGCGCGCCGCGGGCGTGACCATGGAGGACGAGGTCGACGAGTCGATGCCGCGACACCTCGAAGGCCTCAGCATCGTGGTCACCGGATCGCTGACGAGCTTCAGCCGCGACCAGGCCAAGGAGGCGATCATCGCCCGTGGTGGAAAGGCGGCATCGTCGGTGTCGAAGAAGACGCACTTCGTGGTCGTCGGAGACGCCCCGGGGTCGAAGTACGACAAGGCGGTGTCGCTCGAGGTGCCGATCCTCGACGAGGACGGGTTCCGGGTGTTGTTGGAGCAGGGGCCGGAGGGAGCGCGCCAGGTTGCCCAGGTCGGGGACGCCTAGACCATTTGTTTCACGAGACCGGTACGTGGCGAAAATGACACGGTGCTCGCTTCCGTCCTCTCTCTCCTCACTGTGTCCGCGATGGTCCTGGTTGTCCCGGTGTTCGCCGGGGTGCTGGGCATGGAGCGCCACAGACATCTTGCCGTAGGCGAAGACAGAAGCCGACGAGTACGCCTGGTCGTCGCGGCGACCCTCGTCGGTCTGGCGACCCTGGGGCTCGCAGCCGTCCTTCACGCCGAGCCGGTGCAGGCGGCGGTCGTCGCAGTCCTGATGGCGGGCGCTGTGCTGGCCTGGGCCCCGCTGACCGGGTCCTGGGCCGTGCGTGGGGTGGTGGTCTGGGCCCTCCTGGTCACCGCGGCGGTCGGCCTCCTCGCCTGGCTCGTGGACCGCATCGCCACCTCGACGCTCCCAGGAGTGTGGCTGGTGGTCAGCGCCGCCGCCTGGCTGCTGCTGCTCGGGTCGATGCTTCGCCTTCAGCGCTACGCGCGAGACCTGATCAGCGCCCAGGCCGGGTTCAGTCCGTTCAGCCGGAGGCACAAGCGGATCTCGCTGATGCGTCCGGCGGTCTCCCTCGTCGTGCTCTTCGCTGCGGGTGGTGTCGTAGCCGTGGCCACCACCCATGGCGCGATCCCCGGACGTGGCCGGGCCCCTCAGGCAGGCATGCCCGGGTTGCCGGGCACGTCCGCCCTCCCACCCGTGGCGCCGAGCCTGACCCAGGGTGCGGCAGCACCGGCGTTCGGCATCGACCTGGCCGCCGCGACCTGGAGGCGCGGAGGTCCGGGACTCGACGCGAGACCGAGGGCCGCAACCTCGATCTTCGGCCCCTCGGTTTACGGGCCGACCAGCGTGGGACCCGGCACGGGCGTGTCCGCACCGCTCCCAGGACCTGGCGGGGGCGACGGAGCGTCAGCCGCGGCTGCGCCTTCCGCTGGACGCACCCCGAGTGGAGGCGCCCCGGTCGGCGGCGGTGCAACGGCCGCCCAGGCCCAGCCGGCTGCCGGCAAGCCGTCGAGCACGAAGACATCGCCGACACGGACGCAGGCCCCGACGAGCGAAGGTTCGCTCGCGGCGGCTGAGGAGGCCACCCCGCACAGTCCTGCCGTCACCAGCGACGCTCGTACGGCTCCCACGCGGGCCACGGGCACCATCGCTGAACCGGCCCCGGCCGAGGCGACCAGGGTCCCCGACTCCGAGAAGCCGCAGCCCCCGTCGACCGCGCCTGCCGCGCCAGCCGCGCCCGCCGCGCCAGGACAGCAGGACTCCTCACCCCTGCCGGCTGTCGACCCGTCGGTTCCATCGGCCTCCGAGCCATCGGCCCCGAAGCCGTCGGACGCACCGGGGTCTACGGCGTCCGAACCGCAAGTCACCACGCCGGCGGATCCTCGAGGCACCGAGCCCTCGCACCCGCAGGGGTCGCAGCCTTCGGACACCCCGAGCTCGAAGCCGTCAGACCTTCAGGGCAAGGCGGGCACGACGCCGGGTTCGAAGCCGTCGGACCTCCCTCGCCAGGCGGCGAGCGACGGCACACGGAACGCCAATGCGTCGGCTGACGCACCTGCTCGACGCTACGGCCCAGGGGCGCTCTGACCCTCGGATGTCCCAACGGGCCGAGACGGTTGTTCCTCAGCCGTCTCGGCCCGCTGCCTCTGGCTCTCGAGGGCCGAACCGGGGCGGCGATCCGGTCGCCCGGCCTAGGCCGGCGGCGCCTTCCGTGACAACAACGTCGCTGCCGCCGGGTACTCGCTGACCACAGCCTGCAGCCCCGCGAGCACGTCCTCGGTCATGGAATCCGGGGCGTCCCGGTGCCCCATCACGTCATCGAGCCAGCGCAGCGCGTCGTCGAGGATGCTGCTGTCGTTCGCCACGAGCGCTCCCGCGAGGGCACCGACCACGTGGGGCAGATGGTCGAGGAGAGCGCGCCGCCACCTGGAGCTCTGGTCGCCCGGCCCGTTAGCGACAATCCGTTGCCTCAGTCGTTCCGTGAGCTCCTCGCGGTCGGCGTAAACCGCGAGCCCGTCCTCGGCACCTTCGTGCGTCAAGGGTGCCACCGGGGAGACCGCGGTAGGCAGCCTCCTGACGACGTCACCGGCACCCGAGGCCGTCGCGGCGAAGGCGTTCGCGCCCAGGACGGCTGCTCGCCGCCCCTCGGCGTCGAACGCAGCACCGCCGACCATGACCGGCGTCCCTGTCGCGCGGACCGCTTCGACCTGTCGACGTACCCGTGGCAACGAGGCGCTCAGCGAGCAGCTGAGGGCGACAGCACGGGCGCCCACCTCGTGCACGTGCCGCACCAGGTGCTCCGCCGAGGCATTGGCCCCGAGGTAGCTCACCGGTATCTGCACGGAGCGGAGGTGCTCCGCCACCATGAGCGCGGGAAGGGCGTGCCACTCCTGCTCCACGCAGGACACGACCACCGGCGAGCTCGGGTCGCGTGGAGGCGGCACCTGGGAGCCGAGGACGTGCAGCACCGCCTCGCTCACGGCCGTCGCGGCGTGCTCCTGGGCGACGCTCCACGCGTCGGAGGCCCACAGCTCGCCGACGCGGGCCTGGGCCGGCGCTATCACGTCGTTCATCACGTCGAGCGGGCTCGTCCCGCGCGCCTGAACGCGTCGCACCAGAGCCAGAGCACGCGAACGGTCGGCTACAGCGAGGGCATCGAGATACTCGACGGCGTCCTGGTTCACCTCGCGTCCGGCACGTTCTGCACGCCGAGGATCGCGATGTCGTCGTGCGCGCGGTCACCGATATGGGCCGCCAGCGTCATCGCGACCGCCTCGACAACCGCGTTGGCGTCCGACCGCGGCGCGTCGACCAGGACCCGGTGGAGCCGGTCCTCACCGAACTGCTCGTCGAAGCCCGGGGCCTCGAGCACTCCGTCCGTGAAGAACAAGCAGATGTCTCCGGGGTGCAGGACGATCTCGGTCTCGCTGTAGTCGTGGGTGTCGAAGAGTCCCAGGACGGTGCCCTCGGCCTCCGGCCGGTCCAAGCCGCCCGAGGAGCGGATGACGTACGGCGGGGGATGTCCGGCCGCCGCCACGGACACGGCCAGGTCCTCGCCACGCCGGCGCACCCGCGCGCACAGGGCGGTGACGAAGGTTCCCTCACCCTCGCTCACCAGCACCCGGTTCACGAGGTCGAGCACGCGCGACGGGCTCCGGTCGACCAGCGCGGCCGTGCGTACCGCTTGCCGGACCTTGCCGGTCAGGACAGCCGCCTCGACACCCTTGCCGCAGACGTCGCCGACCACGGCGGTCCAGTCGTCGTCGCTGCCGTGGACGTCGTAGAAGTCGCCGCCCAGGGCCTCGTGCTCGAACGCGACGCGGTAGTACGTCGCGAGCCGTGCGCCCGACATCTGAGGAAGGTCGGGCGGCGCGAGGTCGCGGCTGAGTACACCGGCGACGCGGCGGGAGTCGGCCAGGGTCCGCGTGGCGTCGAGGGTCACCGCCAGGCTCTCGGTGAGCTCCTCCAGGAACGCGATCGCGTCCTGGTCGAAGCCGTCGTTCCCCCGGCGCGCGACCGTCAGCGCGCCGAACGCGCGGCCCCTCGCCGTGAGCGGGAGGACCAGCAGGTCTGCCGGCCGGAGGCTGTTGACCGACTCGCGCAGCTCGGGGGCGGGTACTGCCGAGGCGAGTGCCCTGTTGTCCATCTCGCCCCCGCCCAGGGCGACGAGCGAGAGCTCACGGAGGCCCCTGGCCATGACCCGGCTCAAGGTGGAGGTCCCGAGGCGAGGGGCCGGAACGTCGGCGCGCTCGACCGGGCCGCCGGCGAGCATCGCGTGGCAGCGCAGAAGGCCCGCCTCGCGGAGCACCACCTGGGCCCAGTCGACGACCTCGGGGACGAGCATGTCGAGGATGAGCTCCACGGCCCGGTCGGTCTGCATCGAGCCGCCGACGGTGCGGGAGACGCGGGCCAGGAAGGACGCGCGGTCGGAGCTGAGACGGAGCCGGGTCTCCGTGTCGGGTCCACTCGGGGTGACGAGCAGATCGCTCGTCGAGTCTTGGACGTCGGAGGTCACGGTCACCTGTTCCTTGCTGGACAATCCTCCCGATACTGACACATCACCGCGGATCGTCCACGCCCCGTGTGCCCCGGTCCAGGGGCGGGCAGGCAACCGTGCTCGGTCCTCCTGTCGGCGTTCCGGACAGGCAACGGCCGTGTGCCGAGCGCTCGCGGGTGGACCCTAGGATGGAGTCTTCGAGCCCGATCGGCTCGCCACTGAGCATCCACCAGCATCGACCAAGGGGAGCGAGCAGTTTCCATGCCCGACATCACCCGTGAAGAGGTGGCGCACCTCGCCGACCTCGCACGGATCGACCTGAGCGACGCCGAGCTCGACCACCTCGCGCCACAGCTCGCGGTGATCCTCGACTCCATCAAGTCGATCAGCGAGGTGGCCGCCGAGGACATCCCGCCCACCTCACACCCGATGCCGCTGACCAACGTCTTCCGTGAGGACGTGAGCTGTCCTGGGCTCACGGCCGAGGAGGCGCTCGCAGGGGCCCCCCAGGTCGAGGAGCAGCGCTTCGCGGTCCCGCGCATCCTCGGGGAGGAAGCATGAACGACCTGATCCGCCGCACCGCTGCAGAGCTCGCCGACGCGCTTGCCGCCGGCGAGACCAGCTCGGTGGAGCTCACCGAGGCCCACCTCGACCGCATCGCCGCGGTCGATGCCGACGTCCACGCCTTCCTCCACGTCGATGCCGAGGGCGCCCTGGCACAGGCCCGCGCCGCTGACGAGCGCCGCTCGGCCGGCAACGCCAGCGGACCGCTGGACGGCGTGCCGATCGCGGTCAAGGACGTGCTCACCACCAAGGGGCTGCCCACGACGTGCGGCTCGAAGATCCTCGAGGGGTGGGTCCCGCCGTACGACTCGACCGTCGTCGCCCGGCTGAAGGCCGCCGGCCTGCCGATCCTCGGCAAGACCAACATGGACGAGTTCGCGATGGGCTCCTCCACCGAGCACTCGGCGTATGGGCCCACCCGCAACCCGTGGGACCTCGACCGGATCCCCGGTGGCTCCGGAGGCGGATCCGCCGCGGCTGTCGCGTCCTTCGAGACGCCGCTCGCCATCGGCACCGACACGGGTGGGTCGATCCGCCAGCCGGGTGCCGTCACCGGGACGGTCGGTGTGAAGCCGACGTACGGCGGGGTGTCGCGCTACGGGCTCGTCGCGCTGGCGAACTCGCTCGACCAGGCGGGGCCCGTCACGCGGACCGTGCTCGACTCGGCGCTCCTGCACGAGGTGATCGGGGGCCACGACCCGCTCGACTCCACCTCGATCGACCAGCCGGTGCCACCGCTGGTCGAGGCCGCGCGGCAGGGGGCGGCCGGCGACATGAAGGGCGTCCGCATCGCCGTCGTGAAGGAGCTGACCGGCGAGGGTTACCAGCCCGGCGTCCAGGCCCGGTTCGACGAGTCGGTGCAGCTGCTCGTCGACGCCGGCGCCGAGGTCGTCGAGGTGTCCTGCCCGAGCTTCGTCCACGCTCTCGCGGCGTACTACCTGATCCTGCCGAGCGAGGCCTCCTCGAACCTCGCCAAGTTCGACGCGATGCGCTACGGCCTGCGGGTCTACCCAGAGGGCATCGAGGACCCCAACGCGGAGGAGGTCATGCGGGCGACCCGCGACGCCGGCTTCGGCGATGAGGTCAAGCGCCGCATCATCCTCGGCACCTACGCCCTCTCGAGCGGGTACTACGACGCCTACTACGGCCAGGCCCAGAAGGTCCGCACGCTGATCAGCCGCGACTTCGCGGCGGCGTTCGAGTCCGCCGACGTGCTCGTCTCGCCCACCGCGCCCACCACGGCGTTCAAGCTGGGGGAGAAGCTCGACGACCCGGTGGCGATGTACCTCAATGACATCGCGACGATCCCGGCCAACCTGGCGGGCGTCCCCGGGATCTCGCTGCCGAGCGGCCTTGCCGACGAGGACGGGCTGCCGACCGGCTTCCAGATCCTCGCGCCGGCGACGGCCGACGACCGGCTCTACCGGGTGGGTGCGGCGCTCGAAGCCGCGCTGCTCGACCGGTGGGGTGCTCCGCTGCTCGACAAGGCCCCCGTTCTCGCGGGCGGGACCACCCAGAAGGAGGCCGTGCGATGACCACTGCACCCGCTCTGATGTCCTTCGAAGAGGCGCTCGAGAAGTTCGACCCGGTGATGGGCCTCGAGGTCCACGTTGAGCTCAACACCGAGAGCAAGATGTTCTGCGGCTGCCCGACCGAGTTCGGTGCTCCGCCGAACTCCCAGGTCTGCCCGACCTGCCTCGGCCTGCCCGGTGCGATGCCCGTGGTCAACGGCAAGGCCGTCGAGTCGGCGATCCGGATCGGGCTCGCGCTGAACTGCCACATCGCTTCGTGGTGCCGCTTCGCCCGGAAGAACTACTTCTACCCCGACATGCCGAAGAACTTCCAGACCTCCCAGTACGACGAGCCGATCGCCTTCGACGGCTGGACCGAAGTGGAGATCGAGGACGGCGAGGGCGGTGTCGAAAGGTACCGGGTCGAGATCGAGCGGGCCCACATGGAGGAGGACACCGGCAAGTCCCTCCACGTCGGCACCTCCGGCCGCATCCATGGCGCGGACTACTCGCTCGTGGACTACAACCGCGCCGGGATCCCGCTGATCGAGATCGTCACCAAGCCGATCACCGGCACCCGCGACAAGGCGCCGCTGGTGGCCAAGGCGTACGTCGCACATCTGCGCGAGCTGCTGCTCAGCCTCGGAGTGTCCGACGTGCGGATGGAACAGGGCTCGCTGCGCTGCGACGTCAACCTGTCGCTCAAGCCGGTAGGCGAGGAGAAGTTCGGGACGCGCACGGAGACCAAGAACGTCAACTCGCTCCGGTCGGTCGAGCGCGCCGTGCGCTACGAGATCGGCCGGCAGGCGGCCCGCCTCTCGGAAGGCGAGCCGATCGTCCAGGAGACCCGGCACTGGCACGAGGACACCGGGGTCACCACCTCGGGCCGGGAGAAGTCCGACGCCGAGGACTACCGGTACTTCCCCGAGCCGGACCTGGTCCCCATCGCGCCGGACGCCGCGTGGATCGAGGAGCTGCGCGGGACGCTCCCCGAACCGCCGCGGGAGCACCGGGCGCGGCTGCAGAAGGAGTGGGGCTTCAGCGACCTGGAGATGCGCGACACCGTGGGTGCCGGTGCGCTCGGGCTCGTCGAGGCGACCATCGCCGCAGGCGCCACGCCCGCCGCGGCCCGCAAGTGGTGGCTCTCGGAGATGGCCCGCCGGGCCAACGAGCAGGGCGTCGACCTCGCCGAGCTCGGTGTCTCCCCGTCTGACGTGGCGCGGGTCCAGGCGCTGGTCGACGAGGGCAAGATCAACGACAAGCTGGCACGCCAGGTCTTCGACGGTGTGATCGCCGGAGAGGGTACGCCGGACGAGGTGGTCGCCTCGCGCGGGCTGGCGGTGGTGTCCGACGAGGGCGCGCTGTCCGAGGCGGTCGACCGCGCCGTCGCGGCGAACCCTGACGTGGCCGACAAGATCCGGGACGGCAAGGTGGCCGCGGCCGGTGCGCTCATCGGCGCGGTGATGAAGGACATGCGCGGGCAGGCCGACGCCGGCCGCGTGCGCGAGCTCATCCTGGAGAAGCTCGGCTAGCCCCTCGCCCTCACAGGACGTCATACGTCCCGGTCGCCACAGGCGCCGGTTCGCATGACGTCCGCGGAGGGGTCATCGCAGCGCGACGCGCAGGATCCGGTCGTCCTTCGGCGCGGGGTCGCCCCGCCCGTCACGGTTGCTGGTCGAGACCCACAACGTGCCGTCGGGGGCGACCACGACCGTTCGCAGCCTCCCGTAGGCGCCGACGAAGAAGTCCTTCGGCTGGCCGATGCTGCCGTCGTCGTGGACGGGCACCCGCCACAGCCGCTGTCCGCGCAGCGACGCCATCCACAACGCCCCGTCGACGTACGCCAGACCGGAGGGCGACGCCTCGGAGGTCCGCCACTGCGCGTACGGGTTGCGGTACTCGCCGAGGTCGCCCTTGCCCTCGACGATGGGCCACCCGTAGTTCCGGCCCTTCTCGATCCGGTTGAGCTCGTCCCACGTGCTGGCACCGAACTCGCTGGCCCAGAGCCGCTTGTGGTCGTCGAACGCCAGCCCCTGGACGTTGCGGTGCCCCATGGTCCACACGGGTGAGCCCTTGACCGGGTTGCCGGGCGCCGGCTTCCCGTCCGGGGTGATCCGGAGGATCTTGCCGGCGAGCGAGCTGCGGTCCTGGGCCAGCTGGCCGTCCCCGGTCTCTCCGGTGGAGACGTAGAGGGAGCCGTCAGGGCCGAACTGGAGCCGGCCGCCGTCGTGGACGAAGCCGTTCGGGATGCCCTTGAGCACGACCTGGGGCTCGCCGAGCGAGCGACCGTCGTACTTCATCCGCACGACCCGGTTGTCGTCGGCGGTGGAGAGGTAGGCGTAGACCCACGAGTCCTGGTCGAAGGTGGGGGAGACCGCGAGACCGAGCAAACCGGCCTCCCCCTGTGGCTGCGCGGCCGAGAGCCGGCCAACGGTCCGGACGCGGCCGCCGTCACCGGACACCAGGAGCACCTTCGTGGTGTCGCGCTCGCTGACAAGGGCGTCCCCGTCGGGCAGGAACGCGATACCCCACGGAGCCACGAGCCCGGTGGCGACCGCTCCGACGACGCGGGGTCGCGGCGGCTCGTCTTCGCCAGGAGGAGTGCTCGTCTGCGGTGCGGAGGCCGGCTCGCCGGTGCGCGTGACCGGCTGCGGGGCGGAGGGAGGCGTGCCGAGGCCGTTGGGGTCACCCTGCGCGGAGCAGCCGGCCACCGCGAGCAGGAGGAGCAGCACGGACGCGACGGCCTTCATGCCTACTCAGGCTATGCGCCTGCCCAAGCCGACATTCAGTACTTGTGGAACCAGCGACGCATCGCAGCGCGGGTGCCGTAGCCGGGACACATGACGTCGAAGTCGCGGGTGAGGGTGTACCACTGCGTCATGACCGCCCGGCCGCCCTGCACGCTGCCGCTGGAGCACTTGCGCAGCGCTGACGACATGGTGGCCCTGCCGGCCGTGCGCCACTCGGGGAGCCCGTAACGGGCGTTGCCGACGATCTGTTGCCAGAGGTACCGGGTGGAGTAGATCCCGACCCGGTATCCGGCGTCCCTGTAGCCGCGGACGATACCGTCCACGACCGCGCGGTTGCGGACGACGCTGCCGGACCAAGGAATCACGGTGGACGGCTCGACGTCGATCCACACGGCCGGCGACTTCAGGCCGGCCTCCTTCATGGTCGCGATGTTGAACCGCGCCTGGTTGTAGCCAGTGTTACGCAGTCGTCCCACGCGGCTCCCCGCGCTGAAGGGGCCCGAGGCGCCGTACCTCTTCACCTGCCGGGCACGGGGGTACGTGGTCACCGAGTACGCGGCGGCGAAGACATGGTGGTTCCGCACCCAGCGCATCTGCTGCTCGATGCACGGGTTGGGGTAGAAGGCGGGCCCGTTGGTCAGGCCCACGACGACGAAGTCGCTCGTCCTGGCCGGCATCGGCTGGTCCAGGCCTCTGCGGGTCGGGATGCCCACGCTCGTCGGGCACTGCGGCCAGCTGATGTCGGCACCACGGACGTAGGTCGTGGTGGCTGCCGCAGCGATCTCCGGAGCAGAGGTGGTCAGCGAGCTGAGCACCGCCGAGGCGGCGAGGGCCAGAACTGCGACTCGGGAGATGCGCCGGCCAGGGCGGAGTCGGTACATGGTGCTTCCTTCGGCATGGGTGCGAGGGTCGCCCGGGTGAGCCGGTCAAGCCACTGCAAACCACCCGGACCGTTGCAAATTACCTTCCGAGACCGCCGCGCGGAGCCGGTTTGCCGAATCCCGGCTCAGGCGACCTCGACGCGTCGGAGGAGGTCCAGCAGCTCGTCGTGGACCGGCTCGGGGTGCTCGAGCTGGACGAAGTGGCTTCCGGGCAGCTCGACGTACGTCGCGCCTGCGATCCGCTCCGCGGCGGTCAGCATGTCCTTGGAGCTGGCGAGGAGGTCGTACCTGCCGGCGACGAAGGTCGTGGGGACGCGGATGTGCCGAAGGGACACCCGCGGGTGCTCCGCCGCGGCGAGCGCGAGGTGCATGTACCAGTCGACAGGCGTGGTCAGGAACTCCTTGACCGCGCGTCGTACCGCAGGGATCTCCTTGGTGGGCAGCATGAAGCCGCTGTGGCTGAGTGCGTGCGCGAAGAGGTCCCCGACGGGCATTCGTGAGGCGATCGGCGTGATCGCCTTGCCGGCGCTGCGCAGGACCCGCGTGACGCCGACCGAGATCGGCCTGCGGGCGATGCGCGGGATCATCAGGGGCGCACCCATGGACGCGAACGTCCCGCCGGGCACACCGGCGACGGCGAAGATGCCGGTCACGCGAGAGGGGTGGAGGACGGCGAGCTCGAAGGCGGTGTTCACCCCGATCGACCAGCCCGCCACCGCGCAGGACTCGATGCCGGCGTGGTCCATGACGGCGAGCGCGTCCTCGAGAAAGGCGTCGATCCCCACCCGGGCTGTGTCATCGGGGCGGTCGGAGCCGCCGACTCCGCGGTGGTTCCAGGAGACGACGCGGACCCCGCACTCGGGGTCGAGCAGCGACGGCCAGGCGTAGGGGTTGGTCCCGAGCCCGTTGCACAGCAGCAGCGGGGGTCCCTCGGCGTCGTTCGTCCACGCCTTGATGCGCGTGCCGTCGGCGCTGGTGACGTCGTAGAAACGGAGGGCGAGCGGCTCGCCGGTGACCGCGGACATGCCGCAGAGTGTGCCGCACGAAGGACCCCAGATGCGGACAAGGTGCCCGAGATCACCCGGGGTTTCTGGTCACCCTGCAGGTCTTGCGGAACGCACTCCCACCTCGAGCGTGGTCGGGCCGGCCGCGCGCAGTGCGGCGTGATGGTCGAGGAACTCCTCGACCTCGAGGAGCTCGCGTCGGCGCTCGGCGAGGGCAGTGGAGGCGATGAGCGCGTTACGCCGCGAGCCCTCCAGGCTGCGGACGTGCCACTGGCTCACGGCCCTCGTGAGCCTCGCTGGAGTGACGAACATCGGACCTCCCTGGAACGACTCCTGACGCTTCCTGCATGACGCTAGGTGGGCTGTGCTTCCAGACCATCAACGCTTCGTGACGACTGTGTGAACGACTCGGAGGAAGGTTCGGTTCCCGGAGCGAGTCGTCCGGCGGGCGCGTCGGTCTCTTTGCGTGGTTATGGTCGAGGCATGAGCGACGCACGACCCTTGGTCTGGATGCCCTTCGACGCCGAGAAGCTCGGCTCCCCGCCGAGCTCGCTGCGCTACGAGCGGTTCCTGCCGGAAGAACATGACGGTGTCCCCGCATCGGTGGCCGAGGTCGAGTTCTACGTCCCGCCGTACCGCTTCTCGGTCGCCGACAGCGAGGTCATCCGGCAGATGCCGAGGCTGAAGGTCGTGCAGACGATGACGGCCGGGGTCGAGCACATCCGGCCTTACGTGCCTGAGGGCGTCCAGCTCTGCAACGGGCGGGGGATCCACAACGCGTCGACTGCCGAGCTCGCCGTGGGCCTGGTCATCGCCTCGCTGCGCGGCATCCCGGACTTCGTCCGCGCGCAGGACCGGGGGGAGTGGCGCCCGATCCGCGCCCGGTCGCTGGCGGACCGGACGGTGCTCATCGTGGGGTACGGCGACATCGGCGCCGCCATCGAGGAGCGTCTCACCGGGTTCGAGGTGGACGTCGTCCGCGTCGCCCGCCGCGCGCGTGAAGGCGTCCACGGGTACGACGAGCTGGCCGGCCTGCTGCCGCACGCGGACGTCGTGATCCTGATCGTGCCGATGACCGACGAGACCCGGGGCCTGGTGGACCGCGACTTCCTGTCCCGGATGAAGGACGACGCACTTCTGGTGAACGTGGCACGAGGACCGGTGGTCGACACCGACGCGCTGGTCGAGGCCCTGAACACCGGTCGGATCCATGCCGCCCTCGACGTCACCGACCCCGAGCCGCTTCCCGAGGGGCACCCACTCTGGAGCGCGCCGAACCTGCTGATCTCACCGCACGTCGGGGGCGCGTCGAGCGCGATGAAGCCGCGGGCCTACCGCCTGGTCCGACAGCAGCTCGAACGTTTCGCGGCCGGCGAACCCATGACCAACGTCATGACCGGTACCTACTAGTCGCCGCGATGACTGGCTAGATGTGCCGATGACTTTCACCGCAGCATGGAGTCGAATCGTCAGGAGACCGTTTCGAGCCCTTGCAGGCGAGGAGTGAAGTGATGGCACAGCAGGGTCAGACGATGGTGCTGGTGGGCACGCGCAAGGGACTCTGGATCGGAAGGTCCGACGACCGTCTCAGCTGGACCTGGGACCGTCCGCGGTTCCTGATGGAGGAGGTCTACTCCTGCATGATCGACACGCGGGGGGAGCGACCTCGCCTGCTGGTCGGCTCCGGGTCGCCGCACTGGGGACCTCACGTCTACCGCTCCGACGACCTGGGTGAGACCTGGGCGGAGACACCGAACGTGATGGTGCTCCCGGAGGAGGCCGGGATGGGGGTCCAGCAGGTATGGCAGCTGTGGCCTGGTGGCGCTGCCGAGCCGGACGTCGTCTACGCCGGCACGCAGCCGTCTGCCCTGTTCCGCTCGGAGGACCGCGGAGAGACATTCGGGCTGGTCCGGTCGCTCTGGGACCACCCGCACCGGCCGCAGTGGGGTGCGGGTTTCGGCGGTCAGGCGATCCACACGATCCTGCCGCACCCGAGCGACCCGGCCCGGATGGTGGTGGCGATGTCCACCGGCGGTGTCTACCGCACCGACGACAGCCGCGAGACGTGGGCTCCGGCCAATGCCGGAATCGCCGCGGGCTTCATGCCCGAGGGCCAGCAGTACCCGGAGTTCGGCCAGTGTGTTCACAAGGTGACCCGTCACCCCGGCAACCCCGACCGCCTGTACGCCCAGAACCACGGCGGCGTCTACCGGTCCGACGACGCAGCCGACAGCTGGACGTCGATCGGGGAGAGTCTGCCGTCGGACTTCGGCTTCCCGGTCGTGGTTCACCCGCACGACGGCGACACCATCTACGTCTTCCCCAACGGCGCGGGCGAGTCCCGGTTCCCGCCGGAGGGCAGGGCCCGGGTGTGGCGTTCGCGCGACGCAGGGAAGTCCTGGGAGTCGCTGGAGGACGGGCTCCCCGACACTTTCTACTCATCCGTGCTTCGCGACGCGATGTGCGCCGACGACGCCGGCGGCCTGTACCTCGGCAGCCGGGTCGGCAGCGTCTTCGACAGCATCGACGGCGGCGACACCTGGCAGGAGATCATCGCCAACATCCCGGACGTCGTGGTGGTCCGCGCCGCCGGCGTCTGACTGGGTGTACGCCGGTCCGGCTGTCCGCACAGTCGGCTGCACGTCAGCCCGCGGTGTCGCCGGACTCCTCGCGCCCTGCCCAGTCACCGCGCACATGGGCGATGTGTCGGGCCATCAGCCGGCCGGCACCCTCGGCGTCGCCCGCGAGGACGAGGTCCACGAGCTGCTCGTGCTCGCGGGCGGAGACGCTCAGCTGTCCGCGGTCGGCGAGCTGCTGCAGGCCGTAGAGCCTGCTCCGCGCGCGCAGATTGTCGATGACCTCGACGAGATGCTTGTTGCCGGCGAGGGCGAGCAGCGCGAGATGGAAACGTCTGTCGGCCTCGACGTAGCCGATCAGGTCGCGCTGCTCGGCCAGCTTCTCGATCTCCCGGGCACCGCCTCGCAGCGCCTCGACCTTCGGACGCATCGCGTCGTCGCAGCTCGCGGCCACGTCGCGGACGGTGGGCACCTCGATGAGCACCCGGAGCTGGGTGATCTCGTCGAGGTCTCGGTCGGAGAGCTCCCGGACCCGGAAGCCCTTGTTGCGGACTGCCTCCACGAGCCCTTCGCTCGCCAGGTCGAGCATCGCCTCGCGTACGGGCG
The DNA here is from genome assembly GCA_035297905.1 of Nocardioidaceae bacterium. GTDB lineage: Bacteria > Actinomycetota > Actinomycetes > Propionibacteriales > Nocardioidaceae > Nocardioides_C. The sequence continues at coordinate 19,797 of DATGYO010000208.1, read as the reverse complement.
TGGCCGAGACGCCGAACTTCTCGGCGAGGGCGGGGGCGGAGTACAAGACACCCGGCCGCATCTCACCGGCGACCAGAGCGGCGCGCAGCGCGACCCCGACCTGCTGCCGGAGGCTTAGCCGCTCTTGGAACAGAGGGAGGTCCAGCGAGGCGGAGCCGCCGCTCGCGGATACTCTCGTCATCGGCTGCGCCGGCCCCGTTTCTCTGGTCATCTCAGCACGAACCCCGTGCCGACAGGGTCACGGGAGTCGCGCACGAACGTGTGCTCGCCCGTACGATAGGCCATCCCATTGACCTCCGGGACGACAGCACGGCGACCCTCGCACGAGGTCTCCTCTACGACCCGGGCGACGAACCGCGTGTGCACGATGGAGTCGTGGGTCAGCGTCCGACCCGGTTCCAGGGTGCCGTCGTCGTGGAGCAGGGCGACCCTCGCAGCGGTGCCCGACCCGCAGGGCGAGCGGTCCACCTCGCCGTCGGCGAAGACGGTCACGTTGCGCTGGTGCGGCCCGTCCTCGGTGAGACCGAGGTCGTCGTACAGGATCGTGCCGTAGATGCCCGAGAGTCGCGGGTCGCTGGGGTGCACGGCGTACTCCGTCTCGGCGAGCGCGCGCTTGACCGCGCGGCCGGCCCGGATGAGCTCGCCGTAGTGCTCGGGCGCGACACTCAGTCCGAACGCCGACGCCGGTACCGAGGCGTAGATGGCGCCGCCGTAGCTGACGTCGACCTGCACGCTGCCCGTCGCAAGCTCGATCGCGACGTCGCGAGCGATGACGTAGGACGGAACGTTGAGGAACGCGACCGACTCCACTCTGCCGTCTGAGCACGTGACCCGAGCAACGACGCGGCCGGAAGGTACGTCGACCACCACGTCGGTCTCGCCGTCGCGCTCCGCCTCGACCCGACCGCTCTCGACCGCCCAGGCCCCGAGCGCGATGGTGCCGTGCCCGCACGCCGTGGAGTACCCGTCCTTGTGCCAGAACAGGACGCCGAGGTCCGCGCCGTCGTCGTCGGGCGGCACGAGGAAGCACCCGTACATGTCGGCGTGGCCGCGGGGCTCGTGGCACAGCAGCCTGCGCACCTCGTCGATCTCGGGCAAGGTGCGGGCGGACTCGCGGCGAGAGCGCACGCTCCCGCCGGGGATCGCCGGCACACCCTCGAGCACGATCCGGAACGGCTCGCCGCCGGTGTGGTAGTCGACCGTTCGCACCGTGTGCTCCTGCACGGCCACCCGTCAGGCTCCGAGGTAGGCGTCGACGATGCGGGAGTCGCCGGCCAGCTCGCTCGCCGGGCCCTCGAGCGTGGTCTCTCCGTTCTCGACGACGTAGGCCCGGTGGGCGATCCGCAGCGCGGCCCGGGCGTTCTGCTCGACCAGCAGCACCGACGTGCCACGGCGGTTGATGTCGGCGATGAGCTCCATGATCTGGGCCACCATCAGCGGTGCTAGGCCCATCGACGGCTCGTCGAGCATGAGCAGCTTCGGTCCGGCCACGAGTGCCCGCCCGACGGCCAGCATCTGCTGCTCGCCGCCGGACAACGTGCCACCGTCCTGGTTGCGGCGCTCCTTGAGCAGCGGAAGGAGCTCGTAGACCTGGTCGATGCGCTCCTGCACCACCCGCCGGTCGGCGGTCAGGTAGCCACCTAGCTGGAGGTTCTCGTGGATCGTCATCCGGGAGAAGATGCGACGGCCTTCCGGCACGTGGATGATGCCGCGCTTCACGATCTCCCAGGGGTGCTCCTTGGTGATGTCCCGGCCGAGCGCGTGAATGGTGCCGCCGCTCGCGCGGACCACGCCGGAGACCGTGGCGAGGGTGGAGGTCTTGCCGGCACCGTTGTTACCGAGCAACGCGACGATCTCCCCGTCATGCACGCGCAGCGAGAGGTTGCGCAGGGCCTGGACGCGGCCGTAGTGCACGTGGACGCCGTCGATCTCCAGGGCCTCACCACTGGCACCGGCGGGGCTGCTCATCGGACACCTCCGTCGTGGTTCTCGGGTCGGTCGTGCGACACGTGCGGCGTCTCGTCACTCTCCGCCTTGCCCAGGTAGGCCTCGACGACCGCGGGGTCGTGGCGCACCTGCTCGGGAGTGCCGTCGGCGATCTCCTTGCCGAAGTTCAGCACCACGATCCGGTGGGAGACCTTCATGACCAGTCCCATGTCGTGCTCGATGAGCACCAACGCGATGCCGAGCCGGCCGATGCGTTGCAGCAGGTCGAGCAGCTCGCCCTTCTCGGCGTGGTTGAGACCCGCGGCCGGCTCGTCGAGGAGGAGCAGTCGGGGGCCGCGGGCGAGGGCACGTGCGATCTCGACGCGCCGCTGCTCGCCGTACGGCAGGTTTCGCGCCTCACCGCGTCGGTCACCGCGTAGCCCGACGAAGTCCAGCCACCTGTTCGCCTCGGCGGTGGCCTCGCGCTCGGAGCGGCGGAACCGGGGCGTGTGAATGAGGGCGTCGAAGGCGTTCTGCTTGATCCTCAGGTGCATGCCCGCCCGGACGTTGTCGAGCACGGTGAGCTCGCCGAAGAGCCGAAGGTTCTGGAACGTCCGAGAGACGCCCTTGGCGGCCACTGCCGACGGTCGCAGACCCGTGATGTCCTCGCCCGCGAACGAGACCCTGCCGCCCGTGGGCTTGTAGAAGCCGGTGATGCAGTTGAATGCGCTGGTCTTGCCGGCTCCGTTGGGCCCGATGACGGAGAGGATGTCTCCTTCGTTGACGGAGAAGCTCAGACCGTCGACGGCCTTGACGCCGCCGAAGGCCACCGAGAGGTCCTGCACCTGCAGGATCGGGGCGCTCACAGCTGGGCCTCCTCGATGGCTCCGGAGTCGTGGGACGGCCGTCTCGCGGCCAGGGGCTCGCTCGCCCGGCTCGGCAGCAGGCCTTGGGGGCGGAAGATCATCACGACGATGAGCAGCACGCCGAAGATGAAGAACCGGTAGTCGGCCGCACCGCGCAGCAGCTCGGGCGTCACGCTGACGAACACCGCGCCGATCACCACGCCGGGCGTGGAGCCCATGCCGCCGAGCACGACGGCCATGAGGATCAGCGCCGACCACAGGAACGTGAAGCTCTGAGGCGAGATCGCGGTCAGCTGGACCCCGAAGAGGATGCCCGCCAGACCGCCCCAGATCGCGCCGGCGATGTAGGCCGCCAGCTTCACCTTGTAGGTGTTGATGCCCATGGCCTCCGCGGCGTCCTCGTCCTCACGCACGAACCGCCACGCCCGTCCGAGCCGGCCGCGACCGATTCGCGAGGCGCCGAGCACCGCGAGCGAGACGACGACGACGCAGGTGTAGTAGAACGCCACGGGGGAGCTCAGGTCGAGCCCTCCGATGCCGAGTCCCGGGATCCCGTAGATGCCCGACGGGCCGCCGGTGACCTCGAGGTTGTTCGCGGTGATGCGGATGATCTCGCCGAAGCCCAGCGTGACGATCGCGAGGTAGTCGCTGCGCAGCCGGAGCGTGGGGCCACCGATGACGATGCCCGCGACCACCGCGGCGAGGATCACCACCGGGATGGTGGCGAGGATGGACCAGCCGTACTGCGTCGCGAGGACTCCGCTCGTGTACGACCCGATGGCGAAGAACGCGGCGTAGCCGAGGTCGAGCAGGCCGCAGTAGCCGACGACGATGTTCAGGCCGACCGCGAGCATCACGAAGAGCAGCGCCGAGGTCATCACCGACAGCGAGTACGTCGACGCCGTCACGAACGGTGCGAGGAGCGCGACGGCCAGGCCGACCAGGCCGAGGTAGCGGCTCTCGAGGAACCGGCTGACGCGGGAGCCGCGGCGTGCAGGGGCCGCCTCGGTCTCGAGGGAGGACGACATCACACACGCTCCGTGACGCGCTCACCGAGGATGCCTGTGGGCCGGACGGTGAGGAAGAGGATCAGGAAGGCGAAGGCGAAGACGTCGCGCCACTCGCCGCCGAGCCAAGCGGTGCCGAAGGACTCGAGCATGCCCAGGGTGAGGCCGCCGAGCATGGCGCCCTTGATGTTGCCGATGCCGCCGATGACGGCCGCGGTGAACGCCTTGAGCCCGATGATGAAGCCCATCAGGAAGTCGACCTTGCCGTAGTAGGCGCCGGCCATCACGCCGGCGGCCCCCGCCAGGGCCGAGCCCAGGAAGAAGGTCCTGGAGATGACGTTGTTGACGTTGATGCCCATGTAGAGCGACGCCTTCGGGTCCATCGCGATCGCCCGCATCGCGCGTCCGGAGCTCGTGCTCATGACCAGGTACTGCAGACCGGCCATGAGCAGGATCGCGATGACGACGAGCGCGACCTGCTCCAGGGTGAGGCGGGCCCCGAGGACGTGCAGCGTCGTGCCCTCGAGGCGGACGGGGTAGACCTTGGGGTTCGGGCCGGCGATGAGCCGCATGCCGTACTCCAGTGCGAAGGAGGCACCGACCGCGGTGATCAGCACCGACAACCTGGGTGCTCCGCGCAGCGGGCGGTAGGCGATCCGCTCCAACGCCACGCCGGTCACGCCCGTGAACAGCATGACCGCGACGAGCACGATCAGCAGGACGAGAAAGCCGCCGGCGGTGGCGAGGCTCCCGGCGACGGTCAGCATCGCGAAGCCGGCGAACGCGCCGAGCATGTAGATGTCGCCGTGAGCGAAGTTCAGGAGCTTGATGATGCCGTAGACCATGCTGTAGCCGAGGGCGACGAGGGCGTAGAACGAGCCGACGAACAGGCCGTTCCAGATCAGTTGGGACATGGGCGTCCTTCGACGAGTAGAGCGCCCCGCCGCCGCGTCAGGGTGCGGCGGCGGGGCCGGCGTTCACTGCAGCGGGTCCTTGAGGGCGAAGTCACCGTTCTGCGCCATCAGGATCTGGAAGCCACCACTGGAGAGGGTGTGCTCCGGCGTGAACTTCAGCGGTCCGGAGAACAGCTCGAAGCCGTCGATGCCCTCGAGCGCCTTGATGATCTTCTGCCCGTCGGTCGACCCGGCCTGCTTGATCCCCTCGGCGGCCACGCGCACGGCGTCATAGGACTGGGTCGAGTAGGGCCCCGGCTCCGCGCCGAACTTGTCCTTGTACTGGCTGATCCACTTCTCCGCGCCGGGGATCGTCTGCGGGGTCTGGGTCATGGTGGCCAGCACGCCGTCGCCGTTCGTGCCGCCGGCGATCGTGAGCAGCTGCTTGTCGACGCTGCCGTCGGCGACCATGATGTCGCCCTTGTAACCGGCCTGCCGCAGCTGGCGGATGATCAGGCCGCCCTCCTGGTAGTAGCCGGTCCAGTAGACGAGGTCGGGATTGCCCTTCAGGACCGCGTTCACGTTGGCGCTGTAGTCACTCTCGCCCGCAGTGACCGACTGCTTGCTCGCCAGCTCGGGGCCCCCGCTCTTCTTGAGCAGGTCGGCGGTGAGGTCGGCGATGTTGGTGGAGTAGCTGGTGTTGTCGTCCATCAGCGCGACGCGCTTGTAGCCGGTCTTCTCGATGTACTTCAACGCGGCGTCAGCCTGTTGCGTGCCGGTGCCGTTGATCATGAAGACGTTCGGCAGCTTCTGGTCCACGAGCTCGTTGGAGTTCGCGGCCGGGATGACCATGGGGATGTCGGCCTTGTTGAAGATCGGCAGCGTGGGGAGGGTGGCGCCGGAGCAGTAGCCACCGACCGAGACCACGATTCCCTTGGAGACCAGCTTGTTCGCACCGGCCGCCGCGGTCTTGGCGTCGCACGCCTCGTCCTCGACGACCAGCTTCAGGTCACGCCCGAGGACGCCGCCATCCGCGTTGATCTCGTCGATCGCAAGCTGGGCGCCGTTCTTCATGTAGGGCCCGATCGCGGAGCTGCTGCCGGAGGTCGGCGTGAGCATGCCGAGCAGGATCGGACCGCTGGAGTCTCCCTCGCCGTCGTTGCTCAGGAGTCCACCGCCGCAAGCGCTGAGCGCCATCAACGCCGCTCCCGTACCTGCGAGGACGGCGATCCGGCGACCCCGCCGGAAGAAGGATGCTGCCATCGAAAACTCACTTCCTAGAGAGGGACGCTACGTCCCGCGAGGGTCAGCCTGTGACCTGTGACACTGCGGTGTGACGTTGTACAGAAGATCCCACAGCGCGGCCCCGAAAGCATGGAGACCTCCCAAGAGAAGGTCTCGACTTGGTATCGGGCCGTTCTGTGGCATGTACTGTGTACCATTGCACAGACGCGTTGGCTAGGACTTCCGCCGAAAGGACGCGCTGGCCAGGACTTCTGCCGAAAGAGAGAGACCGATGACCTCACCGACCAGACGACCGTGGCACGGAGTCCTCGTCGCCACTGCGCTGCCGTTTCACGACGACCTCTCGGTCGACTTCGACGCGTACGCGGAGCACGTGCGCTGGTTGGCGGACAGCGGTGCGCACGGCGTCACCCCGAGCGGCTCGCTCGGGGAGTACCAGACGCTCACTCCGGAGGAGCGCGCGAAGGTCGTGGAGGTGGCGGTGGCCGCCGCACCCGAGGGCTTCACGGTCATGCCTGGCGTCGGCGCGTACGGCGCCCTCGAGTCGCGCCGGTGGGCCGAGCAGGCGGCGCAGGCGGGTGCCCAGGCGGTGATGGCGCTGCCGCCGAACGCCTACCGTGCCGACGAGCGTGCGGTCCTCGAGCACTACCGCGAGATCAACAAGGCCGGCCTGCCGGTCACTGCCTACAACAACCCGATCGACACGAAGACCGACCTCACGCCGCCGCTGCTCGCCAAGCTGTACGACGAGGGTCTGATCGTCGCGGTCAAGGAGTTCAGCGGCGACGTTCGCCGCGCCTACGAGATCGCCGAGCTCGCCCCCGGGCTCGACCTGATGATCGGCACCGACGACGTCGTCCTCGAGATCGGCATCGCCGGTGCCAAGGGCTGGGTCGCGGGGTACACGAACGCGTTCCCGAAGGCGACGGTCGAGCTCTACGAGGCCTCGGTGGCAGGGGACCTCGAGAAGGCGATGCCGCTCTACCGCCTGATGCACCCGCTGCTGCGGTGGGACTCGAAGACCGAGTTCGTCCAGGCCATCAAGCTGTCGATGGACATGGTCGGCCGCAAGGGCGGTGTCTGCCGGCCGCCCCGGCAGCCGCTGCTCACGGAGCAGGAGAGGGCCGTCCGCGTCGCCACCGAGGCCGCTCTCGAAGCCGGTCTAGGCTGACGAGTATGCGCACCAGCCGTGTCCTCCACGCCGTGGACTCGCACACCGAGGGCATGCCGACCCGCGTGATCACCGGCGGCGTCGGCGCGCTGCCCGGTGCGACGATGCTCGAGCGTCGCGAGTGGTTCATGGCCAACGCCGACGACCTCCGCACGTTCCTGATGTACGAGCCGAGGGGTCACGCCTCCATGTCGGGCGCGATCCTGCAGCCCCCGACACGGCCCGACGCCGACTGGGGCGTGCTCTTCATCGAGGTGTCGGGATGCCTGCCGATGTGCGGCCACGGCACCATCGGCGTGGCCACCGTCCTCGTCGAGACCGGCATGGTCGAGGTCAGCGAGCCGGTCACGACGATCCGCCTCGACACGCCGGCCGGACTCGTGGTGGCCGAGGTCGCCGTCGAGGGCGGTGCGGCGAAGGCGGTGACCATCCGCAACGTCCCGTCCTACAGCCACGCCCTCGACGCGGCGGTCGACGTGGCCGGGCTCGGCAAGGTGACCTACGACATCGCCTACGGCGGCAACTTCTACGCCATGGTGGAGCTCGAGCAGCTCGGTATCCCGTTCGCGCGGGAGGCGAAGCAGAGGCTGCTCGACGCAGGACTGGCGATCATGGACGCGATCAACGAGCAGGCGCTGCCGGTCCACGTCGCGAACCCCTCCATCGCCGGCTGCCACCACGTGCAGCTCATCGCCCCCGGCTCCGACGCACGCCACTCGCGGCACGCCATGGCGATCTACCCCGGGTGGTTCGACCGGAGTCCGTGCGGCACCGGCACGAGCGCGCGGATGGCACAGCTGCACGCTCGCGGCGAGCTGCCCCTCCACACCGACTTCGACAACGAGTCGTTCATCGGCACGCACTTCATCGGCCGCCTGGTGGAGGAGACCGAGCTGGCCGGCGCCGTGACGGCCGTCGTACCGACCATCACCGGACGTGCCTGGCTGACCGGCACGGCGCAGTACTTCCTCGATCCCGAGGACCCGTTCCCGGCAGGCTTCCTGCTGTGACCCCAAGGAGCCGAAGCGTGATCACGAGCTACTCCCCGCAGTCTCCGAGCGACCTCGTCGTCGAGGTGCCCGCGACCTCGCCGGGTGAGGTCGAGGCGATCGTCGACCGCGCTCGGTCGGCGCAGCAGGCGTGGGGCGGCGGGGCCGCAGCGGCACGGGCACAGGCTCTGTCGGACTCGGCCGACGCCCTCGCCGAAGCCCACGAGGAGCTCGTCGCGCTCATGGTGCGCGAGGCCGGAAAACCCGTCTCGGAGTCCCGTGGCGAGGTGGCGCGCGGGATCGCGATCCTGCGTTACTACGCCCAGCAGGTGTTCGACCCGGTCGGCTCGGTCCACGAGCCGTCGACCTCGGGCTTGCTGTTCACACGGCGACGCCCGCTCGGCGTCGCGGGCCTGGTCACGCCGTGGAACTTCCCGCTGGCCATCCCTTTGTGGAAGGCGGCGCCTGCGCTCGCCTTCGGGAACGCGGTCGTCCTCAAGCCGGCCCCTGAGGCAACGGCCATGGCGCTCCGCCTCGCGGAGCTGCTGTCCCGGACGCTCCCTTCGGACCTGTTCACCGTCGTGCCGGGCGACATCGAGACCGGCAAGGCCGTCGTGCAGAGCGCCGACGTGGTGTCGTTCACTGGCTCGAGCGTCGGCGGGCGCGCGGTCGCCGCCGCAGCCGGAGCACGGGGCATCAGGGTGCAGGCGGAGATGGGCGGCCAGAACCCGTCGGTGGTGCTTCCTGACGCGGACGTGGAGGCCACCGCTCGGCATGTTGCCGCGGCTGCCATGGGTTTCGCGGGGCAGAAGTGCACGGCCACCAAGAGGGTGGTGGTGGTCGGCGATCCTGCCCCGTTCCGAGACGCCCTCGTGGCGGCCGTCGAGGCGATGGCCGTCGGCGACCCCGCGGAGGAGAAGACCACAGTGGGGCCGCTGATCAACGAGGCTGCACGAGACCGGGTCGTGGCGTCGGCCGAGGACGCCGTCGCCAAGGGCGGTCGGGTGCTGACCGGCGGCAAGCCCGTCGGCAGCGACGGCTGGTTCGCCGCGCCGACGCTCGTCGAGGGCGTTCCCCACGACCACATGCTCGCGTGTGAAGAGGTCTTCGGGCCGATCGCGCTGCTGCAGGTCGCCGGCTCCCTCGACGAGGCGATCGCCAAGGCAAACGCGGTGCCCCACGGCCTTGTGGCGGGGATCTACACGCGCGACCTCGCCGTGGCCCTCGCTGCGACGAGCCGACTCGAAGCCGGGCTGGTGAAGGTCAACGCCCCCACCACGGGAGTGGACTTCTACATGCCCTTCGGTGGGGAGAAGGCCTCGAGCATCGGGCAGCGCGAGCAGGGCAAGGCGGCGCAGGACTTCTACACCTCCACCCACACGGTCACGATCGCCCCCTCGGAGGGTCCGCTGCCCTACGCCGGCGAAGGTGCCTGATGGCCCCACTCGGAGGCCTCGAGCTGACGCCGTACGAGCAGGCGATGGCTGACGGCGAGCACGGCGAGGCCGTGGCGATGTGCATGCGCATCGTCACCGGCGTGGCGCGGGCCAGCGGTGCCGAGCGGCTGCTCGAGATCGACTCCGCCCACGCCGATGGCTGCCTCTACCACGGGGTCGCCGGGCTGGAGTTCACCGAACGGCTGGCCGGGCTCGGCGGCAGGGTCACAGTCCGGACCACGCTCAATGTCGGCTCGCTGGACCTGCTGCATCCCGGCATGGTGCATGCCGACCCGATCCTGGCCCGCAACGGCCGCCGCCTGATGGACGCCCACGTCGCGATCGGCTGCGAGCCGACGTGGTCGTGCGCGCCGTACCAGACCGGCCACCGCCCGGCGCGGGGCACGCACGTCGCCTGGGCGGAGTCCAACGCGATCGCCTTCGTGAACTCCGTGCTGGGTGCGCGCACGGACCGCTACGGAGACTTCATCGACATCGCGGCGGCGGTCACCGGACGGGTGCCCTATGCGGGGCTCCACCACGACGAGGCTCGCAGAGCCACCAGGGTGCTCGACTTCTCCGCCGTGTCACGCGGCCTGCTCGACCTAGACGTCGCGTGGCCGGCGATCGGCGCGTTCCTGGGGCAGGCGGCGGGCACCCAGGTCGCCGCCCTCACGGGCCTGCCCGGCGACCTGGACGACGACGGGACCACCGAGGACCGGCTGAAGGCGCTCGGTGCGACGGCGGCGTCGGCCGGTGGTGTCGCGCTGTTCCACGTCGTGGGGGTCACCCCTGAGGCGCCCGACCTCGCGAGCGTGGTCGTCCCCGGTGCCCCGACCGTCGAGGTCACCACGGCCGACCTCCATGCTGCGCGCGACTGGCTCTCGACCGCCAGGGACGACCGGCTCGACGCGGTCAGCCTCGGCACACCGCACTTCTCCGTCGCGGAGTTCGCGGCGCTCGCGCGCGAGCTCGAGGACGGTACCCCCTTCTCCGACACCGTCGACGTCTTCGTGTCCACGAGCCGGGGGGTGCTCGACGCGGTCCGCCGCCGGGGCCACGCCGACCTCGTCGAGGCCGCCGGGGCGCGGATCCTCACAGACACCTGCACCTACGTCACTCCGGTGCTGCGGGCAGGGGTGCGCACGGTGATGACCAACTCCGGGAAGTGGGCGTGGTACGCCCCGGGCAACCTGGGGATCGAGACCGTGCTGGGCAGCCTGTCGGAGTGCGTGGCGTCGGCTCGTGCCGGGAAGGTGGTGCGCGATGACCGCCTCTGGTCGTGAGCTCCGCGGGCGCTCGCTCCACCCGGGCACCGCCCGGGCGACGCTGCTCCTGCTGAAGGAGCCGCTGTCGTTCTGGGGCGGCGTCAACGAGGAGGGCACGGTGATCGACCGTCACCACCCCCAGGTGGGCGCGAGCCTCACCGGGCAGGTCCTCGCGATGCCGTCGGGCCGTGGCTCGAGCTCCTCCACGGCGGTCCTCGCGGAGCTCGTCAGGTCCGGGCACGGGCCGTCGGGTATCGTGCTCGCCGAGTGCGACACGATCCTGGTCATCGGCGCCCTCGTGGCGGCGGAGATGTACGGCGCCCTGCTGCCCATCGTCGAGCTCGACCAGCACACCTTCGCCGACCTGTCCGACGGCTCGATGGTCGAGATGGTCGCGCAGCAGGCGCCGTTGGAGGCGACCATCCGGCTGGAGGGCGCATGACCGAGCTGCCCTACCTCGACGAGGCAGAGCTCTTCGGGCTGGTGCCGTGGGCCGACGCCGTCACCGCGCTCGAGAGGGCCCTGCTCGACGGTCTCGACCCGGCGGTCGCGCCTGCCCGCTCCATCATCGACGTCGCACACGGGCAGCTCCTGCTGATGCCCGCGGAGACGTCGGGCGGTGTCGGCGTGAAGCTCGGCACGGTCACGCGGGGCAACCCAGACCGAGGACTGCCCAGGGTCCAGGCGCTCTACGTGCTGCTGGACCCGGTCACGCACTGCCCACTGGCGCTGATGGACGGAACTGCGCTGACAACCCTGCGCACCCCGGCGGTGTCCGCGGTCGCGGTCAAGCACCTCGCCGCGCCCGAGGCCGGTCGGCTGGTGCTGTTCGGGTCGGGTCCTCAGGCCTGGGGCCACGTCGAGGCGATCAGGACGGTGCGGCCGCTGGAGACCGTGACCGTCGTGGGGCGTGACCGGTCCCGGGCGGAGTCGCTCGCCGGCCGGCTGGAGGAGGCGGGCGTCGCGGCGCAGGTGGGTACGGCCGACGCCGTCGCTCAGGCTGACATCGTGGTCTGTGCGACCACAGCGCGGACCCCGGTGTTCGACGGCCGCCTGCTTCAGGACCATGCGTGCGTGGTCGCCGTGGGCTCGCACGAGCCTGACGCCAGGGAGCTCGACGAGCAGGTCATGCGACGAGCCGAGTGCATCGCCGTCGAGGACCCCTCCGCAGCCCTGCGCGAGGCCGGCGACGTGATCATGGCTGTGAAGGCCGGGGCCCTCGAGGCCGACCGACTCGTCGGCCTCGCCGACGTGGTGAGGATGCGGGGCGTCCCTGGGCTGTCGGTCTTCAAGAGCGTCGGCATGGGCTGGGAGGACCTGGTCGTGGCCCAGCTGGCCTACCAGCGCCGGTCGGGCGCTCCCCATGTCTGACGTCGTCGTCATCGGTGCCGGCGTGGTCGGCGCGTCCTGCGCCTACTACGCCGCACGCGCTGGCCTGTCGGTGACGGTGCTCGAGCGCGACACCGTCGGTGGCGGCACCACCAGCCGGGGCGAGGGCAACATCCTGGTCTCCGACAAGGCTCCCGGAGCCGAGATGGAGCTCGCGCTCGTGTCGCTGCGGCTGTGGCGCGAGCTCGGTGAGGATCTCGGCGGGGCGCGGTTCGAGCTCGAGGAGAAGGGCGGCGTGGTCGTCGCGACAACGACCAGTGGCCTCGCGACCCTCCACGAGTTCAGCCGGACCCAGAGCAGACGGGGCGTCGACGCGAGGCCGGTCTGTGGGGAGGAGCTCCACGACTACGAGCCGCACCTCGCCCGCGACCTGCCGGGCGGCGTGTACTACCCGCAGGACATGCAGGTGCAGCCGGTGCTCGCGGCGGCCTCGTTGCTGGCAGCGGCCCGGTCGATGGGTGCGCGTGTGCTCACCGGAGTGGAGGTGACGGGCGCGGCGACTGGCTCCGACGGGCGGCTGACCGCCGTACACACGAGCCAGGGCACCGAGCCCGCGGGCGCGGTCGTCAACGCCGCGGGCACGTGGGCCGGCGCGGTCGCCGAGCTGTTCGGCTGCGCCGTACCCGTCCTACCGCGCCGGGGGTTCGTGCTCGTGACCGAGCCCTTGCCGCGCGTCGTCAGGCACAAGGTCTACTCCGCGGAGTACGTGGAGAACGTCGCCTCCGACCAGGCGGGCCTCGAGACCTCTGCCGTCGTAGAGGGGACACAGGGCGGCACCGTCCTGATCGGCGCGAGCCGCGAGCGGGTGGCGTTCGACCCCACGCTGTCGGTCCCGGTGGTCCGGAGGCTGGCCGCCCAGGCGGTCCGGCTCTTCCCCGTGCTCGCCGACGTGCGGCTGATGCGGGTCTACCGCGGCTTCCGCCCCTACTGCCCCGACCACCTGCCCGTGATCGGCGCGGACTCCCGCGTGCTCGGCCTCTTCCATGCCTGCGGCCACGAGGGCGCGGGTATCGGGCTCGCCCCGGCGACCGGACGGATTCTCAGCCAGCTGCTGGTGGGTGAGGAGCCCGACCTCGACCCGGCACCCTTCGACCCGATGCGCTTCGCGGGGGTGGACGCGTGAGCGACGAGTCGTTCGACTTCGACGGCAGGCCGATGCCGTTCCGTCCCGGCCAGAGCGTCGGTGCGGCCCTCACCGCGGCCGGGATCCGGTCGTGGCGGACCACCCGGGTCGATGGCCGTCCACGAGGCTTGTTCTGCGGCATCGGGGTCTGTTTCGACTGCCTCATCGTGATCGACGGGCGCCCGAACGAGCGGGCATGCCTCGTGGTCGCGAAGCGCGGCATGGTCGTCGAGACGCAGGAGGGGACCGGCCATGGCGCCCTCGAGGTCTGAGCTGTCGTACGACGTCGTGGTGGTCGGCGCAGGCCCGGCGGGGCTCGCCGCGGCCACACGAGCGATGGCCATGGGTGCGTCGGTCGCCCTCGTGGACGCTGGATCCGCGCCCGGGGGGCAGTACTGGCGGCATCCGGCCCCGAACGTGAACGGTGTCCGGCCGGTCGACGTGGCCTACCTCCACCACCACCTCGAGACCTACCGCACGCTGGTGTCGCGACTCGAGCCGCTGGAGGAGGCCGGCACCTACCTGCGGGAGCACCACGTGTGGACAGTGGCGTCGACGGACGGTGGGTTCGTCGTCCACGCGGTGGACCGCTCGGGGGGCGCCGAACGCCTGGTCGAGGTGCTCGGACGCAGGCTCGTCCTGGCGCCCGGCGCCTACGACCGGCAGCTCCCGTTTCCCGGCTGGGACCTGCCGGGCGTCATGACCGCCGGTGGGGCGCAGGCGCTGCTCAAGGGTCACGACGTCAGCCCGGGGCGTCGCGTGGTGGTCGCTGGTACCGGGCCGTTCCTGTTGCCCGTGGCCGCCGGTCTTGCGCAGGCGGGAGCGACGGTCGTCGGTGTCCACGAGGCGGCCTCGCCCTCTCGATGGCTCAAGGAGCTGCGTGTGGTGGGCCGCAACCTCGGCAAGCTGGGCGAGGGTTTCGGCTACGCCACGACGCTGATCGCCAAGGGGGTCCCCGTCCGGACCAGGTCCACCGTCATCGCCGCACACGGCGACCGTGCCCTGGAGGCCGTCACCATCGCCCGCGTGGACGGCGCCGGGAACGTCTCCCCGGGCAGCGAGGAGATGGTCGGCGCCGACACCCTCGCGGTCGGCTGGGGTTTCACCCCCCAGCTCGAGCTGCCGCTCGCGCTGGGCTGCCGGACCCGGCCCGACGTCGACGGGTCGCCGATCTGCGTCGTCGACGACATGCAGCAAAGCTCGGTCCCCGGCGTATACATCGCGGGTGAGGCCTCGGGTGTCGGAGGCGCCGCCCTGGCGGTGGTGGAGGGCGTCATCGCCGGCGCCGCTGCTGCCGGTGCGCCGACCTCCGACCGGCGGCTGCTGCGTCAGCGCTCGACCCTGCGCGCCTTCGCCGGAGCGGTGCAACGGGCGCATCCCGTGCCGAGCGGATGGGTCAAGCGCCTCGATGACCGCACCGTCGTGTGCCGTTGCGAGGAGGTCTCTTATGCGCGGCTGCGTGACGTGGTCGAGCGGCTCGCGGTCGGCGACGCCCGCACCGCGAAGCTCGTAGCGAGGCCCGGCATGGGCTGGTGCCAAGGGCGGATCTGCGGCTACGCCACGGCGTGCGTCATCGCCGACCTCGATGGCAAGCCTCGGTCCTCCACGGGGACCGCGGAGCGTCCGGTGGCCAGCCCCATCACCCTCGGGGCTCTGGCCGCCCAGGATGCGGAGAGCCAGGAGGCGGCGCAGGACCGGTGACCCGCTTCGCCTGAGACTCGTTGCGGGCGGCCCCTTGGGGCGGCGTACTCTCAGCCCATGTCCGAGAGCACGCCCACAGGCCAGAACCAGCCCGACATCAAGCCCCGCAGCCGCGACGTGACGGACGGACTCGAGCGCGCCGCCGCGCGCGGCATGCTCCGTGCGGTGGGCATGGGTGACGAGGACTTCGCGAAGCCGCAGATCGGCGTCGCTTCCTCGTGGAACGAGATCACTCCCTGCAACCTCTCGTTGGACCGGCTGGCGAAGGCCGTGAAGAACGGGGTCCACGCCGGCGGTGGCTACCCCTTGGAGTTCGGCACGATCTCGGTCTCCGACGGGATCTCGATGGGTCATGAGGGGATGCACTTCTCGCTGGTGTCCCGGGAGGTGATCGCCGACAGTGTCGAGACCGTGATGATGGCCGAGCGTCTCGACGGGTCGGTGCTCCTCGCCGGCTGCGACAAGTCCCTTCCCGGCATGCTGATGGCGGCGGCACGGCTCGATCTGGCCGCGGTGTTCCTGTACGCCGGGTCCACGATGCCCGGCCAGGTCGACGGCAAGGACGTCACCATCATCGACGCGTTCGAGGCGGTCGGCGCCTGTCTGGCGGGCAGGATCAGCCGCGATGAGGTGGATCGCATCGAGCGCGCGATCTGTCCCGGCGAAGGCGCCTGCGGGGGCATGTACACCGCCAACACGATGGCCTCCATCGCCGAGGCGCTCGGCATGTCTCTCCCGGGCTCCGCTGCGCCGCCGGCGGTCGACCGTCGCCGTGACGGGTTCGCGCACCGCTCCGGTGAGGCGGTCGTCGAGCTGTTGCGGCGCGGCATCACGGCACGCCAGATCATGACCAAGGAGGCGTTCGAGAACGCCATCGCGCTGACCATGGCCCTCGGCGGCTCCACGAATGCCGTGCTCCACCTTCTTGCCATCGCTCGGGAGGCCGAGGTCGACCTGACCCTCGACGACTTCAACCGGATCGGCGACAAGGTCCCGCACCTCGGTGACCTCAAGCCGTTCGGCCGGTTCGTGATGAACGACGTCGACAAGGTCGGCGGCATCCCGGTCGTCCTGAAGGCCTTGCTCGACGCAGGTCTGCTCAACGGCGACTGCCTCACCGTCACCGGAAAGACGATGGCCGAGAACCTTGCTGACATCGCTCCGCCCGACGTCGACGGCCAGATCATCCGCAGGCTCTCGGAGCCGATCCACAAGACCGGCGGTCTCACCATCCTCAAGGGATCGCTGGCGCCCGAAGGCGCGGTCGTGAAGACCGCAGGCTTCGACGACGAGGTCTTCGAGGGCACCGCCCGCGTCTTCGACGGCGAGCGCGCGGCGATGGACGCCCTCGAGGCAGGGCAGATCGTCGCAGGTGACGCCGTGGTCATCCGCTACGAAGGGCCCAAGGGCGGCCCCGGCATGCGCGAGATGCTCGCGATCACCGGCGCCATCAAGGGTGCCGGGCTCGGCAAGGACGTGCTGCTCCTCACCGACGGGCGGTTCTCCGGCGGTACGACGGGCCTCTGTGTCGGCCACGTCGCGCCGGAGGCCGTGGACGGTGGCCCGATCGCGTTCGTCCGCGACGGTGACCGGGTCCGTCTCGACGTGAGCAACCGCCTGCTCGACGTGACCATCGACGAGGACGAGCTCGCCGCCCGCAAGGCCGGGTGGACGCCGCAGGAGCCGAAGTACACCAGGGGAGTGCTCGGCAAGTACGCCAAGGTCGTGCAGTCCGCCGCGCACGGCGCAATCTGCGGCTGACGCCGAGACCTCGCATCTCGGACGACCCCTCTGGGCTATGGAGCCCAGCGGGGTCGGGGCGTTGCATGGGGTGGAAGCCGGGCGGCCTGGTTCCCGGACGCCTGGAGACCCACCCAGGAGGTGCACCATGGGACAGGCGCGTGAGGTCATGGACCGGGCCACAGAGGCCTACTTCGCCAAGGACTTCGAGACACTCAGGGCGCTGTACGCGCCCGACGTCGTCGCAACGACCCCCGACGCCGGCACCCTGAACGGCATCGACGCGCTGATCGAGTGGAACAACGCGCTCGACGAGGCGTTCCCCGACATGCGCTACGAGCTGACCGCGGCGCACGAGGCAGGGGACTGTGCGATCGACCAAGGTGACGTCATCGGCACCCACACGGGGCCGTTGCGCCTTCCCGAGGGGGCCACCATCGAGCCCACGGGGAAGCAGATCCGGATGCGCTCCGCCGACATCGCAACCGTCCGCGACGGGAAGATCATCCGGCACGACTTCTACTACGACCAGCTCGAGATGCTGGCTCAGCTCGGGCTCATGGAGGCTCCGGCGCAGACCTCGACCTGAGGGGGGCTGTGCGCGGCGTGCGACGGCCGCCTCCCGCCGTCGTACGCCGACTGCACGCGGTGCCTCCACCATGTGGGACCC
Organism: Nocardioidaceae bacterium; assembly: GCA_035297905.1. Taxonomy (GTDB): domain Bacteria; phylum Actinomycetota; class Actinomycetes; order Propionibacteriales; family Nocardioidaceae; genus Nocardioides_C. Next base: position 2,373 of record DATGYO010000208.1, on the reverse strand, counting down.
GCGTTCCACATTTTGGGACTCGTGTCACACTCGATTGACGAGGGGCCGCGCGTACGGCGAAGGTTGTCCCATGCGTTTCCAGATTCTTGTACGCACGCGACGCGTCAGCTGACCGGTTCACCAGCCAGCAGCACACGCGTCACCCCTCGCTTGCCCACCGGGCCGAGGGGTTTTTTGTTGGGCGAGATGCACACACCAGAGGGAAGGCGAACATGAGCGAGCAGGCCACCGGCGCGCGCGTGACAGGGGCTCAGAGCCTGATCAAGGCGTTGGAGTGCGCTGGAGCCGAGAACGTATTCGGCATCCCGGGCGGTGCGATCCTCCCGGCCTACGACCCGCTCTTCGACTCGGTCAAGCTCCGCCACATCCTCGTCCGGCACGAGCAGGGTGCAGGCCACGCAGCGCAGGGGTACGCCGCCGCCACCGGCAAGGTCGGTGTGTGCATGGCAACCAGCGGTCCCGGCGCGACGAACCTCGTGACGCCGTTGGCGGACGCGTATATGGACTCGGTGCCGGTCGTCGCGATCACGGGTCAGGTCGCGAGCGGCTCGATCGGGACGGACGCCTTCCAGGAGGCCGACATCCGCGGCATCACGATGCCGATCACCAAGCACAACTTCCTGGTCACCGACGCGAAGGAGATCCCGCGGACGATCGCGGAGGCCTTCTACATCGCCTCGACGGGGCGCCCGGGTCCGGTGCTCGTCGACGTGTCCAAGGACGCCCTGCAGGCGACGACCACGTTCGAGTGGCCAACGGAGCTGAACCTCCCCGGCTACCGCCCGGTGACCCGGCCGCACGCCAAGCAGGTGCGTGAGGCCGCGCGGCTGATCCTCGAGTCGAACCGGCCGGTGCTGTACGTCGGAGGTGGTGTGATCCGCGCCCACGCGGCAAAGGAGCTGCGGGTGCTCGCCGAGATGACCGGGATCCCCGTGGTCACGACGTTGATGGCCCGGGGCGCGTTCCCCGACAGCCACCCCCAGCACCTCGGGATGCCGGGTATGCACGGCACGGTGGCCGCGGTCGCGGGCCTCCAGCGCAGCGACCTGATCGTCAGCCTCGGTGCGCGCTTCGACGACCGGGTCACCGGCAACCTGGACTCCTTCGCGCCCAACGCGAAGGTGATCCACGCCGACATCGACCCCGCCGAGATCGGCAAGAACCGCGCTGTCGACGTGCCGATCGTCGGTGACGCGCGCGAGGTGATCGCCGACCTGGTCGTCGCGCTCCAGGCAGAGGCGGACGCGGGTCACCAGGGGGACTACCAGATCTGGAACGACTTCCTCGCCGGGGTCAAGGAGAAGTACCCGCTCGGCTACGACGCGCCCGCCGACGGCTCGCTCGCACCCCAGTACGTCATCGAGCGGCTCGGCAAGATCGCCGGGCCGGAGGCGATCTACGTCGCCGGGGTCGGCCAGCACCAGATGTGGGCCACGCACTTCATCAGCTACGAGAACCCCGACACGTGGATCAACTCCGGGGGCCTCGGCACGATGGGCTTCTCGGTCCCGGCTGCTATGGGCGCCAAGGTCGGCAGGCCCGACGCCACGGTCTGGGCCGTGGACGGCGACGGGTGCTTCCAGATGACCAACCAGGAGCTTGCCACCTGCGCCATCGAGGGCATCCCGATCAAGGTCGCGGTGATCAACAACTCCTCGCTCGGCATGGTGCGGCAGTGGCAGACGCTCTTCTACAACGAGCGGTACTCCAACACCGACCTGCAGCGACGCGAGGAGGTGCGCATCCCCGACTTCGTCAAGCTCGCCGAGGCCTACGGCTGTGTCGGGCTGGCCTGTGACTCGCCCGACGACGTCGACGCCACGATCCAGAAGGCGATGGAGATCGACGACGTCCCGGTCGTGATCGACTTCCGCGTGCACCGCGACGCGATGGTGTGGCCGATGGTCGCGGCGGGGACGAGCAACGACGACATCAAGTTCGCTCGGGACATGGCTCCCGAGTTCGAAGACGACGAGCTGTGAAGGGCCGGAGACGATGAGCAAGCACACACTGTCCGTCCTGGTCGAGAACAAGCCCGGTGTCCTTGCCCGGATCGCCGGGCTGTTCAGCCGGCGAGGCTTCAACATCGACTCGCTCGCCGTCGGACCGACGGAGCACCCCGAGGTCTCGCGGATGACCATCGTGGTCAACGTCGAGGAGTCACCGCTCGAGCAGGTCACCAAGCAGCTCAACAAGCTCGTCGAGGTGATCAAGATCGTCGAGCTCGACCAACCTGCGTCGGTGACCCGCGAGCTCCTGCTCGTCAAGGTCAAGGCCGACGTGGAGACCCGCGGCCAGGTCCTCGAGACCGTGCAGCTGTTCCGCGCCAAGGTCGTCGACGTGGCGACCGACGCGGTGACGATCGAGGTCACC
>DATGYO010000207.1:0-2303 GCA_035297905.1 Nocardioidaceae bacterium | reverse complement strand
CTCGTCGTGCTGGGTCCCTCGCTCGCGTATGCCATCGCGATGGTCGATCCGCTCATGCTCGCGCTGAACCTCTCGGACGTCGGCAGGGGGCTGCAGATGCCCCCGAGCGAGATGGGGCTTCTCGCCGGAGCGTCGACCCTGGTGGTCGCCGCATCGGTCCTCACCGTGGGCAACTTGGGAGACCGTTACGGGCTGAAACGGCTTCTCCTGTATGGATTGGCCGCCACCATGGTCATCGGCGTGCTGTCTTCGCTCTCCCCCAACTACACGACGCTGCTCGTCCTGAGATTCCTGGACGGGCTCGCCCTCGCCATCCTGCTCGGTATCTCGCTGGCCCTGGTCACGGCCTCCGTCACGCCCGAACAGCGTCCGGCCGCGATCGGCATCCTCATGGCCACGGACACCTTTCTCTTCGGAGTCATGCCCTTTGTCGGCGGCTGGGTGGTCGAGTCCTTCGGCTGGCGCTCACTGTTCCTCGTCACCCCGCCGATTGCCGTGATTGCCCTGCTACTCACGGCTCGTTACGCAGTCGAGTCACCACTCCGACGAGGGATGGTGTTCGACGTTCTCGGCGTGGCGCTGTTCGGTGTGGCTCTGCTCGGGCTGGTGGCGGGCATCGGCGCCGTACCCGATGGGATCACCGAGCCGCGGGCCTGGGTTCCTCTTTCCACGAGCGCCATCGCGATCTGCGCCTTCGTCGTCCACGAGCGCAGAGCCGCGGAACCGGCTCTTGACCCCGCGACCTTCGAGCAAGGCGGGTTGATGGTGACCGTTCTGTTCGCCGTCGTGACGATCAACGTGCTGGCGTCCGGACTCGGAACAGTGCTCGGCCAGCTCGGAGGCGACGTGATCGGCCTCTCGTCGCACGAGATCGGACTGCTCTACCTGCCAGGCACCCTGCTGATCGTCGTTGCGAGCATGCTCGCCGGCCGCGCCGTCGGCAGATATACCGCTCGGCCGGTTCTCATCACTGGGTTTCTGGCTCTCATCGCCAGTGGGCTCGTCCTGGCATTCACCGCCTCGCCTTCGATGGCGCCGGCCGTCCTGGTGCTGACCGTCTGGCTGTCGAACTTCGGCGCGTACGTCGGCGGGACGGCGGCCGCCGACACGATCATGTCCCAGGCGAAGACCGGCAAGACCGGCTCCGTCGCAGCCATCCAGCCCGCCTTCGGCATGGCCGGCGGCGCCATCGGTCCAACCCTCTACATCCTTCTGCTCAGTCTGTTCTTCTCCCAGGAGTGGCACAGCGACGCGGCGGCGCGCGGCATGTCGGCTCAGAGCGCCGAGCAGGCGGTTAGTGCAGTCCGTATGTCGTTGTCGCACAGTCCGGGAACAACTGGCTACGACCCGAACCTCGTTCAGCTCGCACAGGGGCTGAACCTGCCTTCCGACTACTCCAACGCCCTGACCAGCACGATGCTCATCGTCACAGTCCTGCCTCTTGCCGTGACGGTGATGGCCTACGTGTTCCTGCGGCCACAACGGGAGCAGACTTCTGCCTGAGGCTGCGCCGCGAGCACCACAGCCTCACGGTGCCCAAGGCTCGCCGCAGCCAACCGTTGGCGGCGCCGGTCAGACCAGTCCAGAGGGACAGCCAGTCAGCTCGGCGAAGAGCCCTCCGGAGGTCGCGGGAAGCCACCGGCCTGGGACTCGATGACCTTGGCCACCTTCAGGCAGGTTGCGTCTTCAAAGTGCTTGCCGAGCACCATGATCCCGACCGGTAGCCCGTGGACCAGCCCTGCGGGGACGCTGGTGGACGGGTGACCTGTGCAGTCGGTCGGCGCGGTGTTGACGATCATCTCCAGAGCCCGGGTGACGCTTGTGCCAAGGTCATCCTCGTCGCTGACGAGCGTAGTCGCCGTGATGGGGAGGGTCGGCATGACGAGAACGTCGTAGCGCTCCAGCGCGTCGTCGTAAGCCCGCCGCAACGACGGAACGAGGTTCTGGGCCATTGCGTAGTAGCGGCCGTAGTTGGTCGCCAGCGAATGCCCGCCCGCCAGCGCCACCATCTTGGTGGTGACCGAGAAGTGGTCTGCGCGCTCGCGCCACTGGCGTCCGTAGTGCGCCATCAGCTCCGGGTCGTACCACCCGTTGAAGTTGTAGCCGTAGGCGTTGCCCTCGATCATCTGCGCGGTAGCCCCGTCGGTGGCGATCACGTTCCAGATCCCCAGGCCGTACAGGTGCCACGGGATGCTCACGTCCTCGACGGTCATCCCGGCCTCACCGAGCCGCTGCGCCGTCGCCCGCACCGCGGCGTCCACCTCCGGGTCGGACAGCCCCTCGTGGCCGAACCCCTCGGCCAC
>DATGYO010000206.1:0-9735 GCA_035297905.1 Nocardioidaceae bacterium | reverse complement strand
CGTCGGAGACCACGTGGGCCCCGAGCTCGCCCCGCGGCGACTCGATCGGCACGTAGGCCTGGCCCGGGGGGACCCGGAAGCCTTCGGTCACCAGCTTGAAGTGGTGGATCAGGGCCTCCATGGACTCACCCATGATGTGCCTGATGTGGTCGAGGCTGTTGCCCATGCCGTCGGCGCCGATCGCGAGCTGGCTGGGCCAGGCGATCTTCTTGTCCGCGACCATGACCGGAGCCCCCTCGAGCCCGGCGAGCCGGTCGGCGCACTGCTCGACGATCCGCAGCGACTGGTTCATCTCCTCGAGGCGGATCCGGAACCGGCCGTAGGAGTCACAGGTGTCCCAGGTGGCGACGTCGAACTTGTAGTCCTCGTAGCCGGAGTACGGCTGCGTCTTGCGGAGGTCCCACGGGTAGCCGGTCGACCTGAGCACGGGGCCGGTGATTCCCAGCGCCATGCATCCCGCGAGGTCGAGGTAGCCGACGTCCTTCAGGCGTGCCTTGAAGATCGGGTTCTCGTTGCACAGCGCGGCGTACTCCGGGAGCCGCTTCTTCATCAGCGCGATGAAGTCACGGATCTCGTCGAGGGCACCGGGCGGCATGTCCTGGGCGACACCTCCGGGGCGGATGAAGGCGTGGTTCATCCGCAGGCCGGTGATCAGCTCGAACAGGTCGAGGACGAGCTCGCGCTCGCGGAAGCCGATCGTCATCACGGTGAGCGCGCCGATCTCCATGCCGCCGGTCGCGATCGCGACGAGGTGCGACGAGATGCGGTTGAGCTCCATCAGGAGGACGCGCATGACCTGCGCCTTCTCCGGGATGTCGTCCTCGATGTCGAGGAGCCGCTCCACGCCGAGGCAGTACGTCATCTCGTTGTAGAACGGGGAGAGGTAGTCCATCCGCGTGCAGAACGTGACGCCCTGCACCCAGGAGCGGTACTCCATGTTCTTCTCGATGCCGGTGTGCAGGTAGCCGATGCCGCACCGGGCCTCGGTCACCGTCTCGCCGTCGAGCTCGAGGATGAGCCGGAGCACGCCGTGCGTCGAGGGGTGCTGCGGGCCCATGTTGACGACGATCCGCTCCTCGCCCTCCTCGGCCACGCCGGACACGACGGTGTCCCAGTCCTGGCCGGTGACGGTGAAGACCTTGCCGGAGCTCGTGTCGGTCGCACCCGCCTCGTGGGGCGCGTACGGGTCGCTTCGTGTCTCGGTCATCGGTAGGACCTCCGCGTGTCCGGCGGTGGGATGGTGGCGCCCTTGTACTCGACGGGGATTCCGCCGAGCGGGTAGTCCTTGCGCTGCGGGTGACCCGGCCAGTCGTCGGGCATCTCGATGCGGGTCAGCGCCGGGTGGCCGTCGAAGATGATCCCGAAGAAGTCGTAGGTCTCCCGCTCGTGCCAGTCGTTGGTCGGGTAGACCGAGACCACCGACGGGATGTGCGGGTCGCTGTCCGGGCAGGTGACCTCGAGCCGGATCCGGCGGTTGTGGGTCATCGAGAGCAGGTGGTAGACCGCGTGCAGCTCACGCCCGTTGTCACCGGGGTAGTGCACGCCCGAGACGCCGGAGCAGAACTCGAAGCGCAGCGCCGGGTCGTCCCGGAGCGTCTGCGCGGCCTTGAGCAGGTCGCCGCGGCGGATGAAGAAGGTGATCTCACCCCGGTGTACGACGACCTTCTCGATCGCGCTGGTGATGCCGGCCGTGGTCAGGCCCGACTCGAAGGCCTCGGCGACCTCGTCGAACCAGCCGCCGTAGGGCTTGGGCGTGCCGCTCGGCATCATGACGGGCCGGACGATCCCGCCGTAGCCCGAGGTGTCACCGGAGCCCTGGACCCCGAACATGCCCCGGCGTACGTCGATCACCTCGGGCTCGAGGGCGCCGGGCTCGACCGGAAGGGTGTTCTCGGGAAGCAGGTCGGTGGCGTCCGGGTCGGTGCCCGGAGTCACCTCCGGGAAGTCGCCTGGCTCCTTGGTGCTCAACGAAGCAGCCCCTTCATCTCGGAGGTGGGCAGCGCGTTGAGCAGCTCGGTCTCGTTGTCGACGATCTCGTCGCGGCGGTTGGCGCCGAGCTTGCTGTGCTGCACCTGGTCGTGGAGCTTGAGGATCGCGTCGATCAGCATCTCCGGGCGCGGCGGGCAGCCGGGGAGGTACATGTCGACGGGGACGATGTGGTCGACGCCCTGGACGATGGCGTAGTTGTTGAACATGCCGCCCGACGAGGCGCAGACGCCCATGGCCAGCACCCACTTGGGATTCGGCATCTGGTCGTAGATCTGGCGCAGGACCGGGGCCATCTTCTGGCTCACCCGCCCGGCGACGATCATCAGGTCCGCCTGGCGCGGGGAGGCGCGGAAGACCTCCATGCCGAACCGGCCGAGGTCGTACTTCGGTCCACCGGTGGTCATCATCTCGATGGCACAGCAGGCGAGGCCGAAGGTGGCCGGCCAGAACGAAGCCTTGCGGAAGTAGCCGGCGACGCCCTCGACGGTCGTCAGGAGCACGCCACTGGGGAGCTTCTCTTCAATGCCCATCAGAGGTTCACCTCGGCAGTTGCAATGGTCGGGAAGGTGTCGTGGGGCAAGGTCAGTCCCATTCCAGGCCGCCTCGACGCCACACGTAGGCGTAGGCGACGAACAGCGTGACGATGAACAGCATCATCTCGATCAGGCCGAAGAACGCGAGGTTGTCGAAGGTGACCGCCCACGGGTACAGGAAGATCGTCTCGATGTCGAAGATGATGAAGAGCATCGCGGTGATGTAGTACTTCACCGGGAAGCGGCCGCCACCGACCGGCTGCGGGGTGGGCTCGATGCCGCACTCGTAGGAGTCGAGCTTGGCGCGGTTGTAGCGCTTGGGACCCACAACGGCGCTCATGATGATCGAGAACACCGCAAAGCCTGCCGCAAGGATCGCGAGCGCGAGAACAGGTGTGTAAAGCTCCACCGCTCGTGCCCTCCTGTCTCTGTGTTGTGGATGTGTCCGCTGTCGTCAGGCCGCCGGGGCGACCTTGCTCAACCCGTTGATGATCCGGTCCGAGACGTCCCCGCCTCGCGGGTCGGTGAGGTTCGCCATCAGCTTGAGCATGAACTTCATCAGCGCCTCTCGAGGGAGGCCGTACCTGGTCGCCTGCTTCATGAACGTCGGGTTCCCGATCATCTTCGCGAACACCCGACCGAGGGTGAAGTAGCCTCCGTAGGCCGCATCGAGCGCCGCGGCGTACCCCTCCAGGACCCGCTCACGGCCGGCCTCGTCGGGCCTGGCCAGCGCCTGGAGGACGGTGTGCGCGGCGGTCTCCCCGGACTCCAGGGCGTAGTCGATGCCCTCGCCGTTGAACGGGTTCACCATGCCGCCGGAGTCACCGACGAGGAGCACGCCGCGCGTGTAGTGCGGCTTGCGGTTGAAGCCCATCGGGAGCGCGGCCGAGCCGATCTTGCCGACCATGTTCTCGTCGCGGAAGCCCCACTCGTCGGGAGTGTTCGCCAGCCAGCGGCGGAGGATGTCCTTGTAGTCGACCTGCTGGAACGCCTTGGAGGTGTTCAGGATGCCGAGGCCGACGTTGGCGGTGCCGTCGCCGACCCCGAAGATCCAGCCGTAGCCCGGAAGCAGGTTGCTCTCCCCGGGCCGGCCGTCCCAGAGCTCGAGCCAGGACTCCATCCACGGGTCGTCGTGGCGAGGCGTCTCGTAGTAGGTCCGGACGGCGACGCCCATCGGGCGGTTCTCTCGCCGCTCGAGACCCAGTGAGACCGCGATGCGCGCGGACACACCGTCCGCAGCGATGACGACGGGAGCGGAGTAGGTGACCTCGTCACCGACCTTTCGGCCGCGGTCGTCGACGGGCTTGGCGCGGACACCGGTCACGCGGCCCGTGCGCTCGTCCACCACGGGACCGGTCACGGACGTGCGCTCCTGGAGACGGGCTCCGGACTTCTCCGCGTGGCGGGCGAGGATCTCGTCGAGGTCCATCCGGGTGCGGACCATGCCGTAGGGCGGGAAGCTGGCCAGCTCGGGCCAGGGCAGCTCGAGGCGGTGCCCGGCGCCGACGATCCGCAGACCGTGGTTGCGCTGCCAGCCCGGGGCGTCGAGGTCGATGCCGAGGTTGATCAGCTGCTTCACCGCACGCGGGGTGAGCCCGTCGCCGCAGATCTTGTCGCGGGGGAAGGAGCTCTTCTCGAGCAGGAGGACGTCGGCTCCCGCGTTGGCGAGGTGGTAGGCCGCAGCGGACCCGGCGGGACCGGCGCCTACGACGATGACGTCGGCCTGCCGCTCGTCCGCGGTCGTCCGGCTCATCGTGTTTCCCTCGTTCTCGGTGGTTGCTACAACCCGATTTGTGACTTCGTGAATTCCTTCACTAACTGCCACCTCGGGACAGTCTAGAGGCCTGGGTCACATGACGCGAACGGGCCCCTACCCCTACGGATTCGACCCGAAACCGTGACTCGCGCCGCTCATTTCGACAACGGATCCGTGCTGTATTTCAGGGTGCGACCGCGTGGTGCAGGGAGACGATCCCGCCCGACAGGTTGCGCCACCTCGGAGTCGTCCAGCCGGCGCCGGCGATGCGGTCTGCGAGCCCGCGCTGGTCGGGCCAGGCGCGGATCGACTCGGCCAGGTACACGTAGGCGTCGGGGCTGGAGGAGACCGCCCGAGCGATCGGCGGCAGTGCCTTCATCAGGTACTCGATGTACACCGTCCGGAACGGCGCCCACGTCGGGTGGCTGAACTCGCAGACCACGAGCCGGCCCCCGGGTCGGGTCACCCGGAGCATCTCCCGAAGGCCCGCATCCGGGTCGACGATGTTGCGCAGCCCGAACGAGATCGTCACGGCATCGAACGTGTCGTCCGCGAACGGCAGGCGAGTGCCGTCGCCCGCGGTGAAGGGCAGGCCCGGCTTGCTCCGCTTGCCGACGCGCAGCATTCCCAGCGAGAAGTCGCAGGGCACGACCTCGGCCCCGCGGTCGAGGAACGGCTGGCTGGAGGTCCCGGTGCCGGCTGCGAGGTCGAGGACCCGCTCCCCGGGCTTGGCGTCGACCGCGTCCACGACCGCCTTGCGCCAGCGACGGTCCTGGCCCAGCGACAGGATGTCGTTGGTGATGTCGTAGCGCTTCGCCACGTCGTCGAACATCGCGGCGACTTCGGCTGGCTTCTTGTCCAGGTCGGCTCGGGTCACGGGGCAACCATAGTCAGGCCGTAGTCTTGCTCGACGTGACCACCGTGCCATCGAGCTCCCGCGAGGCCGCACCCCTCGTCGTACGCACAGTTCCGCTCGACGATCCCGGTTCCCTGATCGCCCTGCTCCCGCCCGGCGACTCGGTGGCGTGGCTGCGTCGCGGAGAGGGTCTCGTCGGCTGGGGCGTCGCCGCGGTGATCCGTACGACGGGCAGTGACCGGTTCTCACAGGCCCGCGACTGGTGGCGCTCGCAGGCACGTGCCGCGGTGGTCCGCGACGAGGTCCGCCGGCCCGGCACCGGCCTGGTCTGCTTCGGCTCCTTCGCCTTCGCCGACGACCCGGGCGACAGCGTGCTCGTCGTCCCCGAAGTGGTCGTCGGCCGCCGTGGGGACACAGCCTGGGTCACCACGGTCAGCCGTGCCGGCATCACCGCCCCTCCCGCCATCGAGGCCTCGTCCGAGCCCACCCCTCCCGAGGGCGTGACCTTCGTCGACGGCGCACTCAGCGGCACCGAGTGGGAGGGCGTCGTGGCGGAGGCGGTGCGCCGCATCTGCGAGGGTGACCTGGAGAAGGTCGTGCTCGCTCGAGACCTGATCGCCACCGCCGACGACGACATCGACGTGCGCTGGCCGCTGACCCGGCTGGCCGAGCAGTACCCGATGACCTGGACGTTCCACGTCGACGGGCTCTTCGGTGCCACCCCGGAGATGCTCGTTCGCCGCGAGCGCGGGCTCGTGACCTCGCGAGTGCTGGCCGGGACGATCCGGCGTACCGGCGACGACTCCCGCGACCTCGCACTGGCCGCCACTCTGGCACGGTCGTCGAAGGACCTGGAGGAGCACGAGTACGCCGTCCGCTCGGTTGCCGACGCGCTGGCGCCGCACTGCACCTCGATGAACGTCCCCGAGGCGCCGTTCGTCCTCCACCTGCCCAACGTCATGCACCTGGCAACAGACGTGGCGGGCGTGGTGCAGGACCACGACGACAAGCCGGTGACCTCGCTGGACCTCGCCGCTGCCCTGCACCCGTCAGCGGCCGTGGGCGGGACCCCGACCGAGGTGGCCAAGGCCGTGATCGACCAGATCGAGGGAATGGACCGCGGCCGCTACGCCGGGCCGGTCGGGTGGATGGACGCCTCCGGTGACGGCGAGTGGGGCATCGCGCTGCGCTCTGCCGAGATCGACGGGCGCACGGTGCGCCTCTTCGCCGGTTGTGGCGTGGTCGCGAGCTCCGACCCGGCCGCCGAGCTGGCCGAGGCGCAGGCGAAGTTCGTCCCGGTCCGCGACGCGATCTCCGGGATCTGAGCCGGCGCAGGTCGTCCTGAGGGTCTGACCAACCGTCGTCCCGGACAGTTCGTGACGAAACTGCTGTCCGGGCGGCCCGGGGACAGCAGTTTCGTCACGAACCAACGGTCGAGCGCCGCAGTCAGGGCAGTGGGACGTCCTCGCCGGGCGTGACCCGGAGGTACTCCTGCTCCCGCTCGCCGAGCATCCCCGACAGCTGCCGCTGGGCGAGCGCGAGGCCGCGGTCGTTGAGCAGCCCGTCGTGGATCGCGACCGACAGCGGCGCACCCACGGCACGGGCGTAGTCGATCACCTCGCTGACCTTGTTCCACGGGGCGTGCACCGGCAGGAACAGCAGGTCCAGGTTTTCGGGTCGCTCGGTGACCGCGTCGCCTGGATGGAACAGCCGGCGGCCCTCCGCCTCCAGCAGGTACCCCGAGTTGTCGAAGTGCTGCAGCTCCGGGTGGATCACGGCGTGCTTCTCTCCCACCACGGTGACGGGCACACCGACGTCGAGCACGTCTCCCGGCCGCACGACGGAGACCCGCTCTGCGACGTCGGGCGCCTGCTGCGAGATCTGCTTGGCGACCGCGCCGATTGTGTAGACGGGTGCGTCGGTCGCCCGCAGGTTGTCCGGGTCCAGGTGGTCGGGGTGCTCGTGCGTGACGAGTACGACGGTCGCACCGTCCACGGCTTCACGTTCGGTCCACCCACCCGGGTCGACCACGACCGTCGTACTCCCGGTCTCGATGCGCACACAGGCGTGCCCGAACTTCGTGATCCTCATCGAGCCAGCCAACAACGAAGCACGAAGCCGCGCAACCAGCCGGCGGGCTCAGCCGACGAGCTGGTCGATGTAGCACCAACGCCAGGACTCCCCGGGTTCGGCGGAGCGGATCACCGGGTGGCCGGTGGCATGGTGATGCGCCGTCGAGTGACGCCGGGGGGACGAGTCGCAGCAGGCCACGTGGCCGCAGGCGAGGCAGACCCGCAGGTGCACCCAGGTGGTGCCCTCGGCCACGCAGTCGACGCAGACCTCCTCTCCGACGACGGCCTCCCGGGGGAAGTCGTCGGGAGCCTCCTCGAGATGCGCGCAGCCCTCATGGCTCATCACCGCGACCATGTCGCCCAGCTCGTCGCGAAGATCGTTGCGGCGCGCGGTGGCCACGTCGAGCATGGACTCCTCGACGTCGAGGGCGTTGAGCACCTCCTCGACCACCTCGTGGGGCACCTCGCCGGTGCTGCGCACCTCGAGGACGCGCTTCCGCTCGGCCTGGAGCATCTCGAGACGCAGCCGCGCATAGGCCTCGCTCGGCGCCTCGCTGTCGGGCCCGACCCGCCCAAGCCTCTCCCAGGCGGCGAAGTCGCGCTGCTCCACCCGACGGCGGAGCGCCGCGACGGTGTCGTAGGGGTCGTCCTCACCGGCGTGCTTCTCGAGCTCGGCGAGGCCGGCGCCGGACGCGTCCTGGAACAGCGTTGCCCTGGCCAGCGCATCCTGCCGTGGGTCGGGGCCCGGCACGTCGAGCTTCCGGGCGAGCCACGGCAACGTCAGCCCCTGACCGAAGAGCGTCGCCGCCGTCACCGTGAACGCCACCAGCAGCAGCACCTCGCGGTACTCGAAGCTCTCGGGGATGGCGAAGGCGGCCGCCAGCGTCACCACCCCACGCATGCCCGCCCACGAGATCACCGTGGCCGCCTTCCACGAGTACGTCGCCCCTCGCCGCTCTCCGCGGGCCGGGGTGAACAGCACGAGGTGGAACGTGAAGACCCAGATCGGCCGCAGGAGGACGGTCGCGAGGAGCGCCGAGACGCAGACCAGGGTGATCTGGCCGCCCGACAGGGAGCTGCCGGTCATCTCGTCGATGATCCAGCTCGCTTGCAGGCCGATCAGCAGGAAGACGGTGTTCTCGAGGAGGAACGAGATCGTCCGCCAGTTCAGCCGCTCCGAGATCCGCGACGAGGCCGTCTGCAGCACGGGCGCCTGGTGCCCGAGGAGGAGACCGGCCACGACCACCGCCAGCACTCCAGAGGCGTGGATCTCCTCCGCGGCGACGTACGCGACGAAGGGCGTCAGCAAGGAGACGCTCGTGTCGATCACCGGGTCGGTGAAGTGCCTGCGGAGCTGCCCGACGACGGCGAACACCGCCAGGCCGGCGAGCACGCCCCCACCCGCCGCCAGCAGGAAGTCGAGCCCGATGCTCACCACACCGGTGGCTCCGACGATCGCCGTGCGCAAGGCGACGAGGGCGGTGGCGTCGTTGAGCAGCGACTCGCCCTCGAGCACCGTGACGATCTTGCGTGGCAGACCGATCCGCCGTGCGATCGCGGTCGCCGCGACGGCATCCGGCGGCGAGACGACCGCACCGACCGCCATCGCAGCCGGCCATGAGACCTCGGGGAGCACGGCGTGGACGACGACCCCGACTCCCACGGCGGTGAAGGCGACCAGACCGACCGAGAGCAGCAGGATCGCCTTGCGGTTCGCCTTGAAGTCGACCAGCGACGTCTGGAGCGCCGCGGCGTAGAGCAGCGGGGGCAGCAGCCCGACCAGCACGATCTGCTCGGTCAGCCGGACCTCGCCCACGAACGGCATGAACGACCCGACGATGCCGACCGCGATGAGCACCAGCGGCGCCGGCAGGTCGAGGCGCCGGCTGACGGCCGAGACCGCCACGACCACGGCGAGCAGCGTGACGAGGGACAGGGCGACGTGCATCGCACCATTCAACCCCGACGGTGTGCGCTCGCAGTCAGCCGCGGGGACATCGCGCGCGGGGAGTCCCGTGTCGGCGGAACCGCCTGGGCCTCGTCGATCTCGCTCAGTCGCCGGCCACGAGCCCGCGGATCGCGGCGTCGACGTCCCGCCTGTTGTCGCGGCGCACGACGGCCTCCACGACCTCGATACCACCGCGCGGAGAGGCGATCGCCGCCTCGAGGTCGGCTCGCGTCGTGACGCGCCGATGCGGGGTCCGGCTCGCCGCACACAGTGCTGCGAGGTCCACGCCGTGCGGGGTGCCGAAGAGCTTCTCGAAGCAGCCGGCGTACGACGGTCCGCCCTGCTCGAGCACCGAGAAGATCGACCCGCCGTCGTCGTTCACCACCACGATCATCAGGTGCGGACGTTGCTCGCCCGGCCCGATCACCAGCCCGTTGGCGTCGTGGAGGAAGGTCACGTCCCCCAGCAGTGCCAGCGCCCGGCTGCTCTTCGGCCGTCCGAGCGCGGCGCCGATCGCCGTGGAGACCGAACCGTCGATTCCGGCGAGCCCGCGGTTGGCCAGCACCATCCGTCGCTCCCCC
>DATGYO010000205.1:0-32096 GCA_035297905.1 Nocardioidaceae bacterium | reverse complement strand
TCAGCAAGCTCGGCCTCCGCGACCGGGTGCAGGCGGTGATCTTCGCCTACGAGAACGGCGTGGTCGTCGCGGGGGAGCGCGAGACCTCCGCAGGTCCGTCGTACGGCTGAGGCCGAAATCCGTCCCGAGACCGATCCGCGCCGAGACGCCGACGGCCATCGTTGAGGCCTCAAGTCGTCCAACGAAGAGGGATCGAGATGACCACCATCACCAGCAACCCGCTGCCCGACACAGCCGCCGCGGCCACGCGACCGTCACGCGCCGTCGCCGTCCGGCGCTGGTTCATCGTCGCGAGTCCGGTCCTCGCGGGCCTGTTCGCCGTCGTCGGTGCCTACGCCGACCCGGCTGCCGGCACGAGCGGGATGAAGATGTGGACGGTGTACGCCCAGAACCAGGACGCCCTGCAGTTCAAGTCCCTGGGCTTCCACTGGTCCTACGCGTTCTGGATCGCCCCGGCGCTGCTGCTGGTCGGCTACGTGCGGGGCAAGGGGGCCTGGCTGGCGAACATCGCAGGCCTGCTCGGGTTCGTCGGGATGACCACCCTGCCAGGGCTGTTGTTCGTCGACTGGTACGACTCGGCCATCGGGCAGGTCGCCGGTGTGGACACGACGAAGGCGGTCTACGAGCACATGAGCGAGACGATGTGGGGCGTCACCGCCTTCACGGTGCCGGGCATGCTCGGCTTCGTCCTGGCACTCCCTCTCGCCGCCTTCGCGCTCTGGCGCGCGGGCCGAGTGCGCTGGTGGGCACCGGTGTCGGTGCTCGCGGGCTTCGCCGCGTTCATGCTGTCCAACGTGATGTGGTGGGGATGCGCGATCACGGCGGTGTGCTTCACGGTGTTCGCCGTGGCGCTGGAGCGGGCCACCCGGCCGACGAGCTGAGCCCGCGACGGATCGGTGGCCGCCGTATTCCAAGGCGCGACGGGCCGCGCGTCCCGATGGAAGAGAACGGCACCCCCCTCGATGTGTTCACCGAGGGGAGTGCCGGTCTTCCTGGAGACCCCGAAGCCGCCCGCGAGGCAGGCGGCGAGGGGTCAGTGGAACTTCTTGCCGTTGACCTTCTCCGCGACGCCGGTGCGGTCGAGCAGCATGGTGAGGCCGCCGTTCCAGAACGAGAACCCGGCACCGGTGATCATGCCGAGGTCGATGTCCTCGGGCCCGACCACGACGCCCTCGTCGAGCATCAGCTGGGCCTCCTCGGCGAGGACCGAGAGGACACGCTCCCGGACCTGCTCCGAGGTGAGCTGCACGTCGCCGGTCTCGAACAGCGTCGCGACCTCGGGATCGACCGCCCCGTCGGGGCCGTAGATCGCCGGCTTGCCGGCGGCGACGAGCTTCTCGAGGTTCGGCGAGACGTAGAACCGGTCCGGGAAGGCCCGGTGCAGCGTCTCGTTGTTGTGCAGCGCGATCGCCGGACCGACCAGGCCGAGCAGCATGAACGGGGGCATCGGCGCCAGGCCGGCGAACGCCCCGTCGGCGACGTCGATCGGAGTGCCCTCGTCGACGATCTTGCTGACCTCGCCCATGAACCGGCCCAAGAGGCGGTTGACGATGAACGACGGGCTGTCCTTGACCAGGATCGAGGTCTTCTTCAGCGCCTTGCCCGTGGCGAACGCCGTGGCCAGCGTCTCGTCGTCGGTCTGCTCGCCCTTCACGATCTCCAGCAGCGGCATGACGGCGACCGGGTTGAAGAAGTGGAACCCGACGACCCGCTCGGGGTGCTCGAGGTCGGCGGCCATCTCGGTGATCGACAGCGACGACGTGTTCGTCGCCAGCACGCACTCAGGGGAGACGATCTTCTCGACGTCGGCGAAGACCTGCTTCTTGACGCCCATCTCCTCGAAGACGGCCTCGATCACGAAGTCCGCGTCACCGAAGCCCTCCTGCTTCTCCACGGAGCCGGTGACCAGGGCCTTGAGCCTGTTGGCCTTGTCCTGGCTGAGCCGCCCCTTGAGCAGCAGCTTGTCGACCTCGTCGTGGACGTACGTCACGCCCTTGTCGACCCGTGCCTGGTCGAGGTCGGTGAGTACGACGGGCACCTGGAGGCGACGTGCGAACAGCAGTGCGAGCTGGCTGGCCATGAGACCCGCACCCACGATGCCGACCTTGGTCACCGGGCGGGCCAGCGACTTGTCGGGCGCACCCGCGGGACGCTTCGCACGCTTCTGCACGAGGTCGAAGGAGTACAGGCTCGCCGCGAGCTCCGGCGTCATGATCAGGTCGGCCAGCGCCTCGTCCTCGGCTGCGAAGCCCTCGTCACGGCTGGTGGTCTTGGCCGCCGCGATCAGGTCGAGGGCCCGGTAGGCAGCGGGTGCGGCGCCACCGGTCTTCGCGTCGGCGATCTTGCGACCCTTCGCCACGGCGGCGTCCCACGAGTCGCCACGGTCGACCTCGGGCCGCTCCACGGTGATGTCACCGGTGAGCACACGGGCCGCCCAGAGCAGCGACTGCTCCAGGAAGTCCGCACCACCGAACTCCGCGTCGGCGAGACCCATCTCGAAGGCGGCGTGGCCGGTGAGGGTCTTGCCCTGGTTGAGCGGGTTCTCGATCATCAGGGTCACGGCCTTCTCGGCACCGACCAGGTTCGGCACCAGGTAGGCACCACCCCAGCCGGGGACCAGGCCGAGCATGACCTCGGGTAGCCCGATCGCCGGGGCGGAGTCCTGCACGGTCCGGTAGGTGCAGTGGAGTGCCACCTCGAGCCCGCCGCCGAGGGCGAGCCCGTTGATGAACCCGAAGGACGGCTTGCCTCCGTCGACGAGCTTGCGGAAGACGCCGTGGCCGAGCTGGGCGATCAGCTTGGCGTCGTCACGGCCGGACAGCCCGGTCATGCCGGAGAGATCCGCGCCCGCGGCGAGGATGAACGGCTTGCCAGTAACGCCGATCGCGGCGACGTCGTCCCGGGAGAGCGCCTCGTCGATCGCAACGTTGAGCGAGGCGAGACCCTTGGGTCCGAAGGTGTTCGGGCGGGTGTGGTCGAGGCCGTTGTCGAGCGTGATCAGCACCATCGTGCCCGCGCCGTACGGCAGGGCCACGTCGCGAGCGTGCGCCTGCGTGACGACCTCGTCGCCGGACATCGCCACGCCGCGGTCGAGCAGGGCCTGGAGCTCAGGAGTCGTGGTCATCAGGCTGCACCTTCCTGGTTGCCGGCGCCGGTCCAGCTCGGGTTCTCCCAGATCACCGTGCCGCCCATGCCGATACCGATGCACATGGTGGTCATCCCATAGCGGACCTCGGGGCGCTCCTGGAACTGGCGAGCCAGCTGGGTCATCAGACGGACTCCCGAGGAGGCGAGAGGGTGTCCCATCGCGATCGCGCCGCCGTAGGGGTTGACCCGCGGGTCGTCGTCGTCGATCCCGAAGTGCTCGAGGAACGCGAGCACCTGGACGGCGAACGCCTCGTTCACCTCGAAGGCCTCGATGTCGTCGATCGTGAGGCCGGCCTGCTTCAGGGCCTTCTCGGTCGCCGGGATCGGGCCCGCTCCCATCACCTCGGGCTCCACACCCACGAACGAGTAGGCCACCAGCCGCATCTTCACCGGCAGGCCCAGGTCGCGGGCGGTCTCCTCGTCGGCGAGGAGCGCCGCGGTGGCGCCGTCGTTGAGGCCGGCCGCGTTGCCCGGCGTCACGCGGCCGTGGGCGCGGAAGGGCGTCTTGAGGCCCGCGAGGTCCTCCATCGTGGTGCCCGGGCGGGGCGGCTCGTCGACGGTGGCCAGACCCCAGCCGTTCTCCGCGGAACGGGTCGCGACCGGCACCAGGTCGGGCTGGATGAGGTTGTCGGCGTAGGCCTTGGCAGTCTTCTCCTGGGACCGCAGCGCGAACTTGTCGGCGCGCTCCTTGGTGATCGAGGGGTAGCGGTCGTGAAGGTTCTCCGCCGTCTTGCCCATCACCAGGGCGTCGGGGTCGACGATCTTCTCGGAGATGATCCGCGGGTTCGGGTCCACGCCCTCGCCCATCGGGTGGCGTCCCATGTGCTCGACGCCGCCCGCGATGGCGACGTCGTAGGCGCCGAAGGCGATCCCGCCCGCCGTGGTGGTCACGGCGGTCATCGCCCCGGCGCACATGCGGTCGATGGAGAAGCCGGGGGTGCTCTGCGGCAGGCCGGCGAGGAGCGCGGCGGTCCGGCCGATGGTCAGGCCCTGGTCGCCGATCTGGGTGGTGGCGGCGATCGCGACCTCGTCGACCCGCTCGGGCGGGAGGTTCGGGTTGCGTCGCATCAGCTCGCGGATGCACTTGATCACCAGGTCGTCGGCACGCGTCTCGGCGTACTGGCCCTTGGCCTTGCCGAACGGCGTTCGCACACCGTCGACGAAGACGACCTCTCGCAACTGTCGGGCCACGAAGGGCTCCTTCATGCGTCGTAGGGGAAATGAGGGAAGCAAGAGGGATGCTACCGGCTGGTAACAACGGCGGGAACCGTTCACCGTGTGCCGCCGGTCACCCGGCTAGACCGACTACGCGAGGTTCTTCAACGCCTCGCGGCGGGACAGACCGGACATCGCGGCGGCGTGCTCCTCGACGAACGCGAGGACCCACGCCGGGTCGGTCTTGGCGTACTCCCGGAGTGCCCAGCCGACCGCCTTGCGGATGAAGAACTCACCGCCGAACGCAGTGCCTTCGAGGTTCGCCCCGATCACGTCCGCGAGGAGTGCGACGTCGGTCGCACCCTTGCGCGCGAGCTGGCACAAGATGGCGGTACGACGTACCCACAGGTCGTCGTCGCGGGCCCAGGTCCGCACCAGCGGAGCCACCGCCCCTGGGTCGGCAGCGAGAATGGGTCCCACACGATGGGCGGCGATGTCGTCGACGAGGTCCCACCAGGCACCCGTGACGACGAGGTGCCGGTAGAGGTCGAGCGTGCCGGCGTCCTGGTAGTCGCGGTAGAAGCGGTGTCCGGTCAGCGCGAGGGCGGCGTACCTCTCCTCGCGGTAGGAGGCCTCGTCCCAGAGCGTCCGCACGGCGAGCTCCCACGAGGCCCGGGTCTCGAGCCGGTGGACGGAGAGGACCTCGCGGCAGATCCGCCGCAGGGGCACGGCGCTCACGCCGAGGAAGGGCATCTCCGACTTCATGTAGGCCCTCATGCGCGGTGCGCGCTCCGGGTCCGCGGCCTCGGCGATGGTGGACCGGAGGTCCTCGACGAGGGCGGTCACGGCTGCGGCCTGCGACAATGTGACGCGGCCCTCGGGTGGTGGGCGCACAGCGGGGAACAGTAATGGAGCCGGGCCCGCATACGCTTGGTGTTTCGCAGCTATCGACCCGAAAGGTTGTGGGATGTCTGAGGCGCAGCGCTTCGTGCACATCGTCGACGACGTGCCCGAGCTCGAGGGACGCAAGGACGGCCCGGTCCTCATCCACGCGCTCGACGGTTTCCTCGACGCAGGCAACGCCGCGAACCTCGCGGCACAGCACCTGCTGTCGACGTCGCCGGGCCGGGTGGTAGCGAGCTTCTCGATCGACGACTTCTACGACTACCGCGCGCGGCGGCCCCCGATGTCGTTCGTCGAGAACCACTACGAGGCCTACGAGGCACCTCGGCTGGTCGTACGCCTGAACAAGGACCGCCACGGCGCGCCGTACCTGCTCCTCCACGGGCCCGAGCCGGACGTGCACTGGGAGGCCTTCGCGCAGGCGGTCCGCACGGTGATCGAGCACTTCGGGGTGCGGCTCACCGTCGCCATGGGTGCTGTCCCGATGGCGGTGCCGCACACGCGGCCGGTGATGCTGACCAACCACGCGACGACCCCCGACCTGCTCGTCCAGCGGAACCCGTGGCGCGGGCAGATCCGGGTCCCGGCCAGTGCCCAGGCGCTCTTGGAGTTCCGGCTGGGGGAGTGGGGCCACCCGGCCACCGGCTTCGTCGCGCACATCCCGCACTACGTGGCCCAGTTCGACTACCCGATCGCCTCTGCGGTGCTGCTGGAGTCGGTCGAGGACGTCAGCGGACTCGAGTTCGACCTCGACCCGCTGCACGCCGCCGGAGAGGCCAAGATGCGCGAGATCACTGCGCAGATCGAGGACTCCGCCGAGGTCCGCGACGTCGTCGCCGGCCTCGAGCAGCAGTACGACGCCTTCCACCGACCCGAGGAAGGCGACGGCTCGACGCTGCCGCTCGCCGAGGAGCAGGAGCTCCCGACCGGCGAGGAGATCGGTGCGGAGTTCGAACGTTTCCTGGCCGGCCTCGACCGGCGTGACCGACCCGACGAGTAGGACTGCCCTTGCCAAGCTCTGCCGACGAGCTCATCGAGCTCCTCGATCTCGAGACCATCGACATCAACCTGTTCCGGGGTACCCAGCCCGACACCCTTCTCCAACGCGTCTTCGGCGGCCAGGTCGCCGCGCAGGCGCTGGTGGCCGGCACCCGGACCGTCGAGCCGGGCCGCGAGGTGCACTCGCTGCACAGCTACTTCCTGCGTCCCGGCGACACCGCGGTGCCGATCGTGTACGACGTGGAGCGGATCCGCGACGGGAAGTCGTTCTCGACACGGCGGATCGTCGCACGCCAGCACGGGCGTGGCATCTACTACATGACCGCGAGCTTCCAGGTCCCCGAGGAGGGCTTCGAGCACCAGGACGTCATGCCGGAGGTGCCCTCCCCGGACGAGCTCGAGGACATGGGGGAGGTCTTCCGGAGACGCTCGCCCGAGAACGCCGACGAGTGGCTGCGCGAGTGGGCCGCGCTCGGCCTCCGCTGGGTCGGTGACTCCCGGCCCGGTGGCAAGCTTCCCAACGACGAACGGCCGTCGCAGTCGCGGCTGTGGATCCGCGTCAACGGAAAGCTCGGTGACGACCCGCTGCTGCATCGCGCGGCGTTCACCTACGCCAGCGACATGACCCTGCTGGGCTCAGCCCTGGTGCCGCACGGGATGCACGTCTCGGACCGGCGGATGCAGTCGGCCTCCTTGGACCACACGATCTGGTTCCACCGGCCCTTCCGCGCCGACGAGTGGCTGCTCTACGACCAGGTGTCGCCCTCGGCCTCGGGTGGTCGCGGGCTGGCGCTCGGTCGGCTCTTCACTGAGGACGGTGTGCTGGTGGCGTCGGTTGCCCAGGAGGGCCTGATCCGCTACCGCGGCTGAGATCGACCCAGCCCGCCCGGCCGATCGTGCGGCACCTTCCCCAGTGGGGCTGGCTGATCCTGGTCCTGCTCTTCCCGCTCGTGGAGTCCGTCGCGGCCGGCCGCCCCGACCGCTGCTCAGACCGCGTTGGTGCGCCCGAGCAGGTGCGGGGAGCCGTCCGTCGGGTTGGTCAGCGAGAACGCCCAGTCGGGCCGGGCCGCCGCCCCCGAGATCTGCTGCGAGCCGAACGCGACGGTGCCGGGAAGCAGGATCGGCTTCTTGAAGGCCACATCGACCCGGACCGAGCTCGGCAGTCGCGGCTCGAGCATGGCGACGCAGCGTGCCTTGCTCCACATGCCGTGCGCGATCTGGCGTGGAAACCCGAACGCCTTGGCCGTCACGCCGTACAGGTGGATCGGGTTGTGGTCGCCCGACACGGAGGCGTAGCGACGGCCGAGGTCGCCACCGAGGCGCCACTCGATACCCGACGGGGGGACCTCCTCGAGCTGCATGCCGGTGTCCGAGCCGCCATCGGACCTGCCGCGACGGAGGAACGTGGAGGTCTCCTCCCACACCAGCTCACCGGCGGAGTGGATCTCGGTGGCGATGTCGAAGACCTTGCCCTTGGGGTGGCTGCGCAGGTTCCCCGGCCGGGCGGTCACCTGGAGCGACTCACTCGCGGCGATCGGGCGGTGCTGGGTGATGGAGTTCTCCAGGTGCACCGTGCCGATCGCGGGGAAGGGGAAGTCGCCGTCGGTCATGATCGCCATGTGCAGCGGGAAGGCGAGCATGTGCGGGTAGGTCAGCGGCACTGTCTCCTTGAGGCCGAACCCGCAGACCTCGGAGTACGCCGCGACGTGCGCCCGGTCGATCGGCACGTCGTGCCGGGTCAGCGTCAGGTCGGGGAGCGTGGAGCCGGACTTCTTCACGCCCGGGAGCATCGAGACGCCCGGGATGACGGGCAGGGCTGCCTTCAGCAGGAGCTGGAGCGTCCCCGGGTCGCCGGTGACCTCCCTGGTGGTGGCCGCGTTCATGCGCTTCTCACGCTCCCAGCATCATCTGGCCGCACACGCGGACCACGTTGCCGTTGACGGCGGTCGAGGCCGGGTTGGCGTACCAGGCGATGGTCTCCGCGACGTCGACCGGCTCGCCACCCTGCGCCATCGCGTTGAGCATGCTGCCGACCTCACGGGTCATGAACGGGACGGCTGCGGTCATCTTGGTGAAGATGAAGCCGGGGGCCACGGCGTTGATCGTGATGCCGTCCTCGAGCGAGTCGGCAAGTGCGTTCACGAGGCCGATCACACCGGCCTTCGAGGCGGCGTAGTTGGTCTGGCCGACGTTGCCCGCGATGCCGGCGATGGAGGAGACCCCGATGATCCGGCCGTTGGGGCGGATGAGCTTCTGGTCGAGAAGCTCGGCGGTGATCCGCTCGGGAGCCGTGAGGTTGACGGCGATCGCTGAGGACCAGCCGTCAGGCTTCATGTTGGCCAGCTTCTTGTCCCGGGTGATGCCCGCGTTGTGTACGACGACGTCGACGCCGCCGTGCTTGTCCTGCACGTGCTTGGCGATCCGCTGAGGGGCGTCCTTGGCGGTGATGTCGAGCATCAGGTAGTCGCCGTCGATGTCCTTCATCACGGCCTGCAGCTCGTTGGCCGCCTGCGGCACGTCGATGCCGAGGACGGTGGCGCCGTCGCGGTGGAGGACCCGGGCGATCTCCTCTCCGATGCCACGACTGGCACCGGTAACGATCGCGACCTTGCCGGCCAGCGGCTTCAGCCAGTCCTCGACGGGCTCGGCGCTGGTCGCGCCGCTCGTCCCGATCCGGACCACCTGGCCGGAGACGTAGGCCGACTTGGGGGAGAGGAAGAAGGCGAGGGTGGACTCGATCGCGGCGTCGGCGGCCGGGGCGACGTACACCAGCTGCACCGTGCCGCCGCGGCCGATCTCCTTGCCGAGCGACCGGGTGAAGCCCTCGAGGGCGCGCTGGGCGACCCGCTCCTCGGTGCTGTTCGTCATCTCGGGCGGGGTGCCGAGCACGAGGACACGTGGGTTGGTCTCGAGGCTGCGCATGAGCGGGGTGAAGAACTTCTGCAGCTCGACGAGGTCGGCGGAGGTCTGGATGCCGGTGGCGTCGAACACCAGGGCCTTGAACCGCTCCTCGGGCTGAGCCGCCGTGACGTTGGCGACGCCGAGGTCGTCGAGCATGCCGACGACCGTGTCGGCCAGGCGGCCGGCGCCCCCGACCACGACCGTGCCCGTGACGAGCGGCGCTCCCTCCTCGTAGCGCTCGAGCTTGACCGGGTTGGGCAGCCCGAGGTTCTTGGCGAGCATCTGGCCGATGGGCGTGCCGATCAACGACTGGTAACGGGTGCTCATGCGGGCGGTCTCCTCCAGTTCGGTGCGCCAGGGCGGGCCGGCTGGCCCGGGCAGGCGCGACGTATCTTCCGATATGTAACTATGGGTGTAACTCGGAGTCCACTTTTCGTGATGTGGCACTCACTACGTTCCCTACGGCGCCCGGGTGGCGCAAGGATGATCTCAAGACTTCCGGCACGATCAGGAGCGAAAGAATGCAGGCCAACACTCGCAGGGTCGCCATCGTCGGCGGTAACCGGATCCCGTTCGCCCGGTCGAACACCGCCTACGCCACGGCCTCCAACCAGGACATGCTCACCGCCGCGATCGACGGGCTGGTCTCGCGCTACGGGCTCGAGGGTGAGCGGCTCGGCGAAGTGGTCGCCGGCGCGGTCCTGAAGCACTCGCGCGACTTCAACCTCACCCGCGAGTCGGTGCTGGGTTCGAAGCTCTCCCCGGACACGCCGGCGTACGACATCCAGCAGGCCTGTGACACCGGCATCCAGGCGACGATCGCGGTGGCGAACAAGATCGCCCTCGGGCAGATCGAGGTCGGCATCGCCGGTGGCACCGACACCACCTCCGACGCGCCGATCGCCGTGAACGAGAAGCTGCGCCGGATCCTCCTCGAGGCCAACCGGGCCAAGACCATGCAGGGCCGGCTCGCCGCGCTGGCCAAGGTCCGCCCCGGCCACCTCGCGCCCGCCATCCCGCAGAACTCCGAGCCGCGCACCGGCCTCTCGATGGGCGAGTCCGCCGCACTGACCGCGCTGGAGTGGGACATCGGCCGCGAGGAGCAGGACGAGCTCGCGGTGGCGTCCCACCACAGGCTGGCGGCGGCGTACGACCGTGGCTTCTTCGACGACCTGCTCACCCCCTTCCAGGGCCTCGAGCGCGACCAGAACCTTCGAGCGGACTCCTCGGTCGAGAAGCTCGCCAAGCTCAAGCCGGTCTTCGGCCGCGGCGAGGCGGCGACCATGACGGCCGCCAACTCGACGCCGCTCACCGACGGTGCCTCGGCCGTGCTCCTCGCCTCGGAGGAGTACGCGAAGGAGAAGGGCCTGCCGGTGCTGGCCTACTTCACCTTCGCCGAGACCGCGGCGGTCGACTACGTCCACGGTGGCGAGGGCCTGCTGATGGCGCCGGCCTACGCCATGCCGCGGATGCTCGAGCGCGCCGGCCTGAGCCTGCAGGACTTCGACTTCTACGAGATCCACGAGGCGTTCGCGTCGCAGGTGCTGGCCACGCTCAAGGCGTGGGAGGACCCTATCTTCTGCAAGGAGCGGCTCGGCCTCGACGCGCCGCTCGGCTCCATCGACCGCGCCAAGCTCAACGTGAACGGCTCCTCGCTCGCGGCCGGACACCCGTTCGCCGCGACCGGCGGCCGGATCGTCGCGACGCTCGCGAAGCTGCTGAACGAGAAGGGCTCCGGCCGCGGCGTCATCTCGATCTGCGCGGCTGGCGGCCAGGGCGTCACCGCGATCGTCGAGAAGTAGAGCGGCCCCTGGGGCGTCGCGGGCTGTTGCCGTCCACATGGATGGCAATGGCCCGCCGAGGGCCGTTCCTGGTGTCGTGATCGTCCACGTGGACGGCAACGACGTCGCCGCGGGGCCGTTCCTGGTGTCGTGATCATCCACGTGGACGGCAACGACGTCCGGTTCCAGTCTCGGGACCGGCCTCCCTGTCAGGAGTGGGGGGTGCCGGCCGCCATGGCGAGGGTCGTCGCGACCATGTGCTCCTTGACCTGGTCAGGCGAGAGTGCGGCGACGGTGGGTACTCCGGGCGCCGCCTCCTTGACGATCATCCCGACCCGGGCGAGCTGCATGCCACCCAGGCCCGTCGCGTACAAGGTGTTCGCCATCAGGTCGACGTCCTGGTCGCGGAAGCTGCCGTCGGCAATCCCCGCCTCGAGCACCTGCGCCACGCGTGCCAGGCAGGTCGCGATGCCGCGGCCCAGCCGGTAGACCGCGCCCTCACTGACCTCTTCGAGAAGCTCAGGGCCGGGGTGTCGCATGAGTGTCTGGGCGCAGTCGACGAAAGCGGGGAACTCGATCCCGAAGTCCAAGAACGCCTCGGTGATCAGCCGCAGGCGGGTCGGCGGGTCGGCTTCCGGGTGGTCGGCAGCCGAAAGTCGTGCGTCGAGCTCGTCGAGGTAGCCGACGAGCGTGAGGGCGAAGAGCTCCTCCTTGCCGGAGAAGTGCCGGTAGATGATGGCCCGGTTGATGCCTACGGCACGAGCGATGTCCTCGATCTGCGCGTCACGGACGCCGCGCTCGTCGAAGAGGGCGCGGGTCGCGTCGAGGATCTCCTTCTCCCGGGCCCGTCGACGAACCGCGGCCGCCGAGCGACGGCCGTCGGTCTTCGGCGCGGCGATGGGCTCGGTGCTCATGACGCAATGCTACGTCGAACGCAACTCCTAGTGGCACGAACGGTTACACATCGGCTCCGTCGTCGGTCGCGTCGCGGACGTGCAGCGCCCTCACCGTGTGGATCGTGTCGGCCTCGTCGGCGGTCTTGTCGTCGCGGTAGCGGATCACCCGGGCGAACCGGAGCGCCATGCCGCCGGGGTAGCGCGGGGAGGTCTGGATGCCGTCGAACGCCACCTCGACCACCTGCTCGGGCCGGACCTGCACCACGTACGACGACCGCGAGGTCTCGAGATCGAGGAACCGCTTGGTCTGCCAGGCGAGCATCTCGTCGGTCATGCCCTTGAAGGTCTTTCCAAGCATCACGAAGCCCCCGTCGCCGTCGCGGGCGCCGAGGTGGATGTTCGAGAGCAGCCCCGAGCGGCGCCCGCTGCCCCACTCCACGGCGAGCACCACGAGGTCGAGCGTGTGGCGAGGCTTCACCTTGACCCAGGACGCCCCTCGCCGCCCCGCTTCGTAGGGGGCGTCGAGGCTCTTCGCCACCACTCCTTCGTGACCGAGCGCGACCATCTCGGCGAAGAAGGACGCGGCCTCGTCGGTGTCGTCCGTCAGTCGACGGGGGACCACGAGGGACGGCGGCAGTGCCTCCGCAAGGGCATCGAGCCGCTCCCGCGCCGGCAGGTCGAGGAGGTCGACGCCGTCGAGGTGGAGTAGATCGAAGAAGTACGACGTCAGCGGCACCTGTTCGCGCAGGGTCGCCACGTCGAGACGGCTCGCCGTCCGGGCGGCGGTCTCCTGGAACGGTCGCGGGCGACCCGAGTCCTCGAGCGCGATCGCCTCCCCGTCGAGGACCAGGGTCTGCGCCGGGAGCGACGCCACGGCCGCCACCACCTCGGGCAGACGGTCGGTGATCTCGTCGAGGGTGCGGGTGAAGACACGGACCTGACCGTCGTACTTGTGCACCTGCACCCGGATGCCGTCGAGCTTGCAGTCGACCGCGACCTGCTCGCCCGGCCCCAGCTTCTCGAGAGCCGCGGGCAGGTCCGGAGCGCTGGAGGCGAGCATCGGGCGGATCGGCCGCCCTACCTCGAGCCCGAACGCCGCCAGCGCGCCCTCCCCACCGGTCAGCGCCGCGACGGCCACCGGGAGCGTGGCACCGCACAGCATCGACGCCCGCCTGACGGCAGGGGCGGGAACACCTGACGCGGCTGCAATCGCCTCGAGCATCAACCCGTCGAGAGCGCCCTGCCGAAGGTCACCGGTCACGAGGCGACGGAGGTACTCCTGCTCCTCGGCCGTCGCACGCCCGAACATCCGGTCGACGAGGTCGGCGCGCGCCTGTCTCGAACCCGCACCGGCCACCGCGCTGATCTGCTCGAAGGTGTCGTGGACCTCGCCCAGGGCGAGCGTGGCTACCTCCGCGGGGTGAGGAAGGTCGGTGAGGCTGCGCCAGCCGAGCCCGGTCCGGCGCTGCCGCAGGACCCCGGAGAGGTAGGCCGTCGCTGTCTCCACCTCGTCGGGCCCCGCCTCTCGCAAAGCGGCGGCAAGCGCGTCGACCTTCGCCTTCCGCGAACGGGTTGCCGACAGGGCGCGGGAGGTCTCGACGAGCGCGGCGAGCTGCATGACCCCATTCTGTCGGCTCGTCGGGCTTACCCCCGGTGGGACCCAGATATATGGTGAAATGCCATGACCGTCCCATGCGTCTGCGCTTTGCCCGGTCGGTGTGGGTCCGATCGCCATCGTCCTTGGATGTGCCATGCCGCTGCGTGAACCTCTCCGTGCCTCAGTCCTCGTCTGCGCTCTCTCCGTAGGACTGCTCGCCGTACCCCCTGTCGGCGCGTCGAGCACGTCCGGTGTCGCCAACGTGGCGCACCGTGGAGCCAGCGGGTCTGCGCCCGAGAACACCCTTTCGTCCGTGGCACAGGCGATCGCGGACCGTGCCGACTTCGTCGAGCTCGACGTTCGCCTCACCAAGGACGGCGTCCCCGTAGTGCTTCACGACGCCGACCTGAGGCGAACCACCGATGCTGAGAGCGTCTTTCCCGGTCGCTCGCCGTGGGCTCTGCGCGACTTCACGCTCGACGAGGTGCGCAGGTTGGACGCCGGCAGCTGGCGCTCCGGCTCCTACGCGCGCGAGCGCGTCCCCACGCTGGCGGCCGTGCTCCGGCAGCTGTCGAGGAGCCCGAGCGGCGTCTACCTCCATGTGAAGAACGCAAGCACCTACGGCGGGGTCGACGGTATCGGTGCGAAGGTCTACGAGACGGTCAAGGCCGGGTGGCCCAGTGCATGGACGGGCGACGGGCCGCGACGGGTGGTCATACAGAGCGCGGAGAAGCCGTTCGTCGAGGAGTTCGCCGGGAGGTACCCGGAGGTGCCGGTAGCCGTCATCCTGCGGTCCTCGACGGTGGACGGGGTAGCCAACTACGCCGATGACGTCCAGGTCCGGCGGGGAAGCGTCACGCCGCAGATGGTCGCGGACGCACACGACGCCGGTCTGACCATCGGTGCGTGGACGGTCGACGACAGGGCGGGCATGGCGAGTCTCGCCGATGACCTAGACAGCATCGTCACGAACTACCCCGCACGGCTACGCAATGTCCTGGCGGGTCGGGGCCTGACGTACACCGGCACCCGCTGGCCGGCCGACGAGGCGGGCCGACCCAGCTGGACCTTGAGGACGTTCGGGCGCTACCTCCACAGTCCTGTGACCGTCCGGGCCAGGCTGACGGCGACGGACGGGAGCCCCGCGCGATGGCAGTGGGCCAGGGTTCAGCGGCGCGTGGACGGTGTGTGGCGCACCGTGGCTCAGCGAGCCACCGACGGGTTCGGCAGGTTCACAGCGACCATCCCGGGTTCGCCCGACCTGCGGGTCAGGGTGGTCAACCGCGACAGCGGCGATTACCCGATCGCGGCCTCGTCGGCGAGAAGCGTCGGCCTGCGCAAGATGGCGAGCACGGTCCGGCTCTCAGGCCCCCGCTCCGTCAGGCCGAGGCGCTCCGCAACCCTCACGGTCCGCTGGCACGCTGCCGACGGAGGCGCGCTCAGCGGACGCGTGAGGATCTACAGGCTCCGCGCCGACGGCACTTGGCGCTACGTCCGGGACCTGCGCGTCTCCGACGGCTTCGGGCAGACGAGGGTGACGCCGGGTCGCCGCACCGCGAGGTACAAGGTCCGGGCGCTGCCCTCGTGGTGGCACGCTGGTGACGTCGACTACAAACGTGTCAGGGTCTTGCCCTGATGGTGAGCGACCTTCCCCCCACGGGCGAACGGCTCTGGCGGCCGACCTGGCCGTGCCCCGTCGACGTGGTGCTGCGACCCGGTCGCCGGGGTGCGGGCGACCCGACGTTCCGCACCGACCCCGACGGGACGATCTGGCGCGGCCTGCGCACCCCGGAAGGGATGGTGACGCTGCGGGTCGAGAGCAGGCCGTACGACGGTCAGGTGCACGCCGCGGCGTGGGGGCCGGGGGCCGACTGGGTCCTGGACCAGCTACCGGCCATGCTCGGGGCCGAGGACGACCCGGCTGGGTTCGAGCCACGGCATCCCGTGATCGCGGAGGCGCACCGCCGCTACCCGCATTGGCGGGTGGCGCGCAGCGGCCTCGTGATGGAGTCGCTGGTGCCGGCGATCATCGAGCAGAAGGTGACCGGCCAGGAGGCATATGCTGGGTTCCGCATGTGCGTATATCGGTTCGGCGAACGCGCACCTGGTCCTGGCGGCGACCGCGGGGTCTGGGTGCAGCCCGCGCCTGAGCAGATCCGCCTGGTCCCTTCCTGGGAGTGGCTTCGCCTGCACATCGACCCCGCCCGCTCGCGCACGATCGTGCGAGCAGCGCAGGTGGCGTCGTCGCTGGAGCGGACGGTCGGGCTCGAGGCGGCCGAGGTCGACCGCCGGCTCTGCTCGCTGCCCGGCATCGGGGTGTGGACGTCGGCCGAGGTGCGCTTCCGTGCACACGGCGACGCCGACGCGGTGAGCTTCGGTGACTACCACATCCCCAAGAACATCGGCTGGGCGTTGACTGGCGAGGCCGTCGACGACGACGGGTTGGCCGAGCTGCTGGAGCCGTACCGGCCGCATCGGCACCGGGTGCAACGGCTCGTCGAGCTGGCGAGGCTCGGCCGACCCCGGCGCGGGCCGCGCATGGCGCCACGGCGGCATCTGCCCGCCTCTGTGGAGCGGCGCCCGGTCGCCCCCCGAGCCGGGAGGACGCGATGAGCAGCCTGACCGAGATGCTCGCCGGCCTTTCGACGGAGGAGCTCGACTGTTTCTTCCACGAGACCGACGCCGAGAAGATCGTGGAGCTCGTCTCGTCCGCTCCCGACCGGGAGCTGGAACGGCTGCTCCGCGACGAGGCGGTGCGTTCCGCAGCCGTCGGCAGCGTCCTCGCCCGGCTGCACGAGTACGCCGTCGCGGAGCGGCTCGTCGAGGTGGAGGGGAGCGTGGCGTTCCGGCTCCGGCCCCCTGGCACGCGCGGCGAGGAGACCTACCTGCTGCTGTTCGAGCGCAGCGAGCTGACCGTAGTACCCCCGTCTGACGGCCACGGCGCCGATGCTCCTGAGGTGACGATCACCTGCGGGATGCTCGAGTTCGTGAGGCTGGTGACAGGTGGGGCCAACGCCGCCCTCCTCCACCTCGAGAACCGGCTCGCCATCGACGGCAACGAGCTGCTCGCCCTCGAGGTCGGGGGAGTCTTCCGGGTCCCGGGCACCAACGGTGTCGCGGTCGACCCGACCTCCCTCGACCCGGTCGACGTGGCGGTGGCGATCGCGAAGGTCAAGGACTCCCACCTCGACGCCGTCATGGCGGGGGGACTCCGCGAGGTCGTGCTGGCCGAGGTGTTCCGGAGGCTGCCTGACTACGTGGACCGGGACAAGGCACGACGGCACGACCTCGCCGTCGGGTTCAAGATCGGTGGCCGTCCCGACGGAGGGGCCGACCGTTACGTGGTGACTCTTCGCGGAGGGGAGGCGCGAGTCGAACGGGTGCACGGTGCCGCCGAGGCGCCGGAGCGCCACGCGACGATCGCCCTCAGCGGCGCCCAGTTCCTCAAGCTGGTGACCGGCCACCTCAACCCGGTCACAAGCGTGATGCGCGGACAGCTGAAGGTGCGCGGCGACGTGCGAGCTGCCCTGACATTCAGCGGGCTGATGGACATACCCAGCGCCTGAGGACCCGATCAGGCGTAACGTCGTTCCTGAGAAGCCACTGCGGCTTCACTCCAGGGAGCGACCATGGGCGACAAGTCACGGGTGCATCACGCGGCCAAGAAGACTGGCAAGTCCCTCAAGGAGAAACGGGCCGAGAAGCACGCCAAGGCAGAGGCGGCGAAGGCCCACGTCGAGATCATCCCTCACGGCAAGAAGCACTGACACGCACCCGGCCGGCCCGGCGCCACCCGGGTCCCGCGGAGAGACGGGGCAGGCTCAGAGGAACGGGCGCAGGGGCGCCAGCACGAGCTCGGTGAACTTCCGGTGCACGCCCCGGGCGTCCCACTCGTCCCGGGTCAGCTCGGTGGCGTTGCTCAGGTCGGTGGCGAAGATGCGCTCCATCTGGGCGGCCATCTCGGGGTCGATGAACTCGACGTTGATCTCGTAGTTGCCGGTCATGCTCAGCCGGTCGATGTTGGCCGTGCCCACGGTGGACCAGCGGCCGTCGATCGTCGAGGTCTTCGCGTGCACCATCGCGCCCTGGTAGCGGAAGATCCGCACCCCGGCGTTGAGCAGCTCTCCGTAGTAGCCGCGCGAGAGCCAGTCGGCGACGACGTGGTTCGACGTGGCGGGCAGCAGCAGCCGTACGTCGACGCCACGCTCGGCTGCGGCGACCAGGGCCTCCACGAAGTCCGAGTCGGGGATGAAGTAGGCGTGCGTCATGAAGATGTGGTCGGAGGCCCGGTTGATCGCCTCGAGGTACATCGCCCGGATCGGGAACATCCACAGCCGCGGCACGTTGCGGTGCATGCGGATCCGTGGCTCCCAGTCGGCCGCGGTCTCCAGCAGCAGCGGCCGGCCCCCGTTGCGGGCGCCGCGGTTGAGGTTCCAGAAGTCGGCGAAGGCGCGTTTCAGGTCGAAGACACCCGGGCCGGTGATCCGCACGTGGGTGTCGCGCCACTCGCTGGCATAGGCGGTGCCGACGTTGTAGCCGCCGACGAAGCCGACCCTGTCGTCGACGACGAGGATCTTGCGGTGGTCCCTGCCGTAGCGGCGGATGTCGAAGAACCGCCAGCCGGCGTTGTAGATCGGGTACTCCAGCACTCGGAGCCGCGGCCCGAACTGCTTGAAGCGAGGAGGGACGACGAGGTTCGCGAACCCGTCGTAGATGGCGTACACCTCGACGCCCCGCGCCGCGGCTTCGGTCAGTGCGCGCTTGAACTGCTCGCCGACCTCGTCGCCCTTCCAGATGTAGGACTCGAAGAGGATCTGGTCCTTGGCCGACGCGATCGCGGCGAGCATGTCGTCGTACAGGTCCTGGCCATAGGTGTAGGTCCGCACCCCGCCGTCGCCGATCTGCACGTCTCCAGGCGGCTCGACCGGGAACGGCTTGGGTTTCTTCCCGCGGCGACGGTAGGAGTCGACCAGCGTCATGATGACCGCGACCACGAACGGCAGCCCGAAGAACGTGAGCAGCGCACGTTTCACCACGGTGCCGACCCTGCCGCTCAGTGACCAGAGGCTCAGACCCGGGGGCGCGGGACGTGGGGTGCTCACGGTGTCAATCTAGTCATAGCCCGCGCATCTGGCCGGGCAACGGCTCACCGCCCGGGTGGTTCCGCCGGGGTGCTCCGCGTCACTCGCCCGGGAAAACTGTCGGAGGCACGCCGTAGTCTCGTCGTCATGAGGCCCGTCACCGATCTCGAGCGCCGCGTCGCGCCGTTCAAAGTCGTCTCCGACTACCAGCCCTCGGGTGACCAGCCGACCGCCATCGCCGACATCGAGAAGCGCATCAACGCGGGTGAGAAGGACGTCGTCCTGCTCGGTGCGACCGGCACCGGCAAGACCGCGACCGTGGCCTGGGCCGTCGAGCGCCTCCAGCGGCCGACACTGGTGCTCCAGCCGAACAAGACGCTCGCCGCCCAGTTCGCCAACGAGCTGCGCCAGCTTTTCCCCGACAACGCCGTCGAGTACTTCGTCTCCTACTACGACTACTACCAGCCCGAGGCGTACGTCCCTCAGACCGACACCTACATCGAGAAGGACTCCTCGATCAACGAGGAGGTGGAGCGCCTGAGGCACTCCGCCACCAACTCGCTGCTCACCCGGCGCGACGTGATCGTGGTGTCGACGGTGTCCTGCATCTACGGCTTGGGTACACCCCAGGAGTACGTCGACCGGATGATCCGGCTGAAGGTCGGAGCCGAGCACGACCGCGACTCGATCCTGCGCCGGCTCGTGGAGATCCAGTACACCCGCAACGACATGGCCTTCACCCGCGGCACCTTCCGGGTCCGTGGGGACACCCTCGAGATCTTCCCGGTCTACGAGGAGCTCGCGGTGCGCGTCGAGTTCTTCGGCGACGAGATCGAGCGGCTCATGACGCTCCACCCGGTCACCGGCGAGGTCGTCACGGACGACGAGGAGCTCTACATCTTCCCTGCGACCCACTACGTCGCCGGGCCCGAGCGCATGGAGCGGGCGATCAAGGGCATCGAGCTCGAGCTCGAGGACCAGCTCGCGGCGTTCGAGAAGCAGGGCAAGCTGCTCGAGGCCCAGCGCCTGCGGATGCGCACGACGTACGACATCGAGATGATGCGCCAGGTCGGCTCCTGCTCCGGCATCGAGAACTACTCGATGCACATCGACGGCCGCAAGCCGGGGTCGGCGCCGAACTGTCTGCTCGACTACTTCCCCGAGGACTTCCTGCTCGTCGTCGACGAGTCGCACGTCACCGTGCCGCAGGTCGGCGGCATGTACGAAGGCGACATGTCGCGCAAGAGGAACCTCGTCGACCACGGCTTCCGGCTGCCGAGCGCGATGGACAACCGTCCGCTGAAGTGGGAGGAGTTCCTCGACCGGATCGGGCAGACCATCTACCTCTCCGCGACACCGGGCAACTACGAGATGTCGAAGGTCGGCGGCCCGGGCAACGTGGTGGAGCAGATCATCCGGCCGACCGGACTGGTCGACCCGGAGGTGATCGTCAAGGGCACCAAGGGTCAGATCGACGACCTCATCCACCAGATCAACGACCGCGTGGAGAAGAACGAGCGCGTCCTGGTCACCACGCTGACCAAGAAGATGTCCGAGGACCTCACCGACTACCTCCTCGAGGCCGGCATCCGCACCCGCTACCTGCACAGCGAGGTCGACACCCTGCGGCGGGTGGAGCTGCTGCGCGAGCTGCGGATGGGGGAGTACGACGTCCTGGTCGGCATCAACCTCCTGCGGGAGGGCCTCGACCTGCCCGAGGTGTCGCTCGTGGCGATCCTCGACGCCGACAAGGAGGGCTTCCTCCGCTCGGACAAGTCGCTGATCCAGACCATCGGCCGCGCCGCACGAAACGTCTCCGGCCAGGTGATCATGTACGCCGACAAGGTGACCCCGTCGATGGAGAACGCCATCGAGGAGACCAACCGGCGGCGCGAGAAGCAGGTCGCCTACAACAAGGCCAACGGGGTCGACCCACAGCCGCTGCGGAAGAAGATCGCCGACATCACCGAGATGCTCGCCCGCGAGGATGAGAGCACCGAGGAGCTTCTCAAGACCTGGCAGAAGGCCGGAACCGGTGGCAAGGGCAAGAAGGCGCCGGTGCCGGGTCTCTCCAGGGAGGCCGGCAAGCACGCCGCCGAGCTGGCCGGGCTTCCGTCGCAGGACCTCGCCGACCTGGTCCAGCAGCTCACCGACCAGATGCACGCCGCCGCGGCCGAGCTGCAGTTCGAGCTCGCAGCACGCCTGCGCGACGAGATCTCGGAGCTGAAGAAGGAGCTGCGCCAGATGGTCGAGGCGGGGGCACGCTGACATGGACCGCGAGGAGCTCGCCGCCTACTGCCTGACCAAGCCCGGAGCCTGGGAGGACGAGCCGTGGGAGGGCGACGTCGTCGCCAAGGTCCACGACAAGATCTTCGCGTTTCTCGGGTCCGACCCCGGCACCTCGGTTGGCGTGAAGTGCGGGCTGACACGCGACGAGGCCGACGAGTGGCTCGCGCGCCACCCCGACGACGCGTCGGTCATGGCCTACATCGGCCGTTCCGGTTGGAACACCCTCGCCGTGGGCGGCTCGATCCCCGACGACGAGATCTTCGAGGCCGTCGACACGTCCTACGACCTCGTCGTCTCCCGGCTTCCGAAGAAGCACCGGCCACCGGCCCCGCCAGACGGGCAACCACCGGCCCAGGCTCAGAGACAGCGTGAGAGACAGGGTCAGATACAGGGGGAGCGACGATGAGCGACGTGCGCCAGGTCCAGGTGACCTTCGACTGCGGGGACCCGAGGGTCCTGGAGGCTTTCTGGTGTCAGGTGCTCGGGTACGTCGAGGACCCGCCGCCCGCCGGCCATCCGACCTGGGAGGAGGCGCTCGAGGCGTTCGGCGTGCCACGCGAGGAGTGGAACTCCCGGGCCGCGTGCCACGACCCAGGCGGTGTGGGCCCGCGGCTGTTCTTCCAGCGGGTCCCGGAGGGCAAGACAGTCAAGAACCGGGTGCACCTCGACGTGCGCGCCGCACCCGGGCTGCGCGGTGAGGACCGGATGACGGCGCTGGAGGCGGAGGCCGACCGGCTCGTCGCGCTCGGCGCCACCCGGCGGCAGCGGTTCGATCCTGACTCGAGCCCCGGCGAGCTCGGGTTCATCGTGATGCAGGATCCCGAGGGCAACGAGTTCTGCCTCGACTGATCCGGGTCGTGAGGAGCGCAGAAGCCCCCGCCGAATGGGGGCCGACGGGGGCTCCGTCCGCCATCCGGCAACCCTTGGGAGGTAGCCGCCTTCTGGGGACGTCTGGCGCCCGTGCCGTCGGGTTGGCCCCTGTTCCGACCCGGCGGCACGCGCATCAGTAACGGGTGTCCCCGCCGCCCCATGTGGTGAAACTCACCGGTCGCTCTGTCAGTCCCCGGTCGGGGGACGAGGGTCGGCGGCCCAGGCGGCTGGCCGCCCGGTTACGCAGACGTTTTGGCGGGACGCGCCCCTGTCTGGGAGACTTGGCAGCGCATGGAGGGGAGTATTCCTTCGCAGCGGCGTCGTCATCACGGTCTCGTGCTCGCATGTCGGAGCGCAGCCCCGGCGCCCCTGGTCCGGTCAGCCAAGCCGGGCGGAAGAGACCTCCGGAGCTGATCCTTGTCCCGGTGCTCACGCGTGCGATGCGTGCGGTGCCCGAAGAACAGTCCGGAGGAGTTCGTACGTGAACAGCCTGATCGGTGACTCGGTCGCCAGCCCGACCGTCTGGATCGTCACCGTCGTGGTGACCGTCGGCTTCCTGCTGGTCGACCTGCTGATCATCGGTCGTCGTCCCCATGAGCCCTCCATGAAGGAGGTCTCGCGCCACCTCGCCTTCTTCGTCGGGATGGCGGTGCTCTTCGGCGGGGCGCTGTGGATCTTCGCCGAGCCTCACGCCCTCAGCGAGGCACCCGGTCCGGAGTTCTTCGCCGGCTGGCTGACGGAGTACTCCCTCTCCGTGGACAACCTGTTCATCTTCATCATCATCATGAGCAAGTTCTCGGTGCCGAGGCAGTACCAGCAGACCGCGCTGATGATCGGCATCGTGCTGGCGCTCATCATGCGCGCCGCGTTCATCCTCGTCGGCGCGGCGGCGATCAACCAGTTCAGCTGGGTGTTCTACGTCTTCGGGGCCTTCTTGATCTACACCGCGTTCAAGCTGGCCAAGGAGGCCGGCGAGGACGAGGAGGAGTACGAAGAGAACAAGCTCGTGCTCTTCGTCGAGAAGCGCTTCCCGGCGACCAAGGAGTACCACGGCACCAAGCTGTTCCTGCGCGAGAACGGCAAGCGGCTGATCACGCCGATGTTCCTGGTCGTCCTGACCCTCGGCACGACGGACCTGCTGTTCGCGCTGGACTCGATCCCTGCCATCTACGGCCTGACGAAGGACCCCTACCTCGTCTTCACCGCGAACATCTTCGCGCTCATGGGCCTGCGCCAGCTGTACTTCCTCATCGGCGGCCTTCTCCAGCGCCTGATCTTCCTCTCGTACGGGCTGGCGGTCCTGCTCGGGTTCATCGGCATCAAGCTGGTGATGCACGCGCTGCACGAGAACGCGCTGCCGTTCCTCAACGGAGGCGAGCCGTTCCACGCCTCGTGGCTCGAGATCCCGATCTGGCTCTCCCTGGCCGTGATCGTCGGCACGCTCGCGGTGACCACGGTGGTCAGCCTTGCGGTCTCCCGCAGCCGTGCCCAGGAGGCTCCGTCCCAGGATGACCCGCAGGACGAGCGCGGCGTCGAGGCCGCTGCGCGCCTCGACGCCGACAAGGGTTGACGTCTCCGCCACACCGACGTACCGCGAGCATGTCGGTCGGGTGAGGGGGTATATCGATTCGTATGACCACGCCTATCGAGCTTGGACGTCCCGTGTCCGGAGACGTCGTCGAACTGATCCTCGAGGACCATCGCCGCTTCGAGCACCTGCTGCGCCAGCTCCGTGACAGCACCTCCGACCGGGAGGCGGTCCGGGCCGCGTTCGCGACGCTGCACGTCGCGCACGCGGAGGCGGAGGAGAAGTTCGTCTACCCGGAGCTGCGCCGCAAGGACGCCATCGACCAGCACGAGGCCGAGCACGGCGAGGAGGAGCACGCCGAGGGCAACGAGAAGCTCCTCCAGGTGCTCGAGCACGAGGCCACCGACACCGAGGAGTTCGACGAAGCGGTGGAGGAGCTTGCCGCCGCCATCAACCACCACCTCACCGAGGAGGAGCTGACGATCCTCAACCCGGCGCGCGAGGAGGTCTCCGAGCAGGTCCGGGCCTCGCTGGGGGAGAAGTTCGCCACCGAGCGGAACCACCAGATCGACAACGGCTGCGGCCGCATCGACAACGTCCGGCGCCTGGTCCAGAAGGCAGAGAAGCAGGGCCTCCTCGACGAGGAGGACTGAGCCGATCCGGGCCCTCCCTGGGCCCTCGCCGGGTCAGCGCCCCTGGACCCTGCCGGCCGAGACCAGCGTCTCGACCCGGTGCGGAGCCAGGGGCGCTTCCTCGATCAGTTCGCCCCCTTCAGGCGCGTGCAGCATCCGGCGTACCCCGTCGGCGGCAACCGGTCGCGACACGAAGCCGACGTGGTACACCTTCTCTCCCGGGCGGGCGAAGAAGTACAGGTCGCCAGGCTCCACGGCGCCGAGGTCGACGCCGGGCAGCAGGTCGGCCTGGTCGAAGGCGTCCCGAGGCACGACTACCCCGTGCGCTCGGTAGGTCAGGTGCACTAGGCCCGAGCAGTCCAGCCCCCAGGCGCTGTTGCCGCCCCACAGGTACCGCAGACCCAGGAACATCCCGGCTGACCCGAGCACGACCTGAGCGGCCGGTGCCGGGTGCGGCTCTGCTGACAGCAGGCGTACGTCGCCGGGCCGCAGGCCTGCCGCAAGCGCTGCTCCTCGTTCCGGCCCGCCGTCCGCGGTGCCCGGAACTCGCACCCGGACGGGCTGCTCATGGGCGAGGCCGGTCGCGCTCGCGAGGGAGTCGTCGACGGCGAGCGAGGTGCCGAAGGACAGCTGCAGGCGACGACCGTCCGCGAGCACCGCATCGGCGCGCGGGACGACCACGACCGCCCGGGTGGCCGCCGGTACGACGGGCGGGGCGAGATGTGCGCGCCGGACCCAACCCGGGTAGCCGCTCGGATGTGCCGAGGAGGGCTGCCACAGCGCCGCCACACGCACCCACTCGCCGGCGTGCTCGAGGACGTGCACCGGCTCCCCGAGGAGCAGCTGCGTGAGGGTCCGGCCGACGAGTCCCTTACGAACGACGGCGTCCATCGAGCCGGTCCAAGCCGCGGCGTCGGGTACGTCCTGAACGGCCGGCTGGTCGATGTCGCGCGGCGCGTCCGGGGAAGTCCACATGGTCGCCACCGGCACGGCGACCTCGAGCACCTCTGCCTCGCCATACACCGGCGACCCTGCGGCTCCGGAGGTCACGCGAGCGCCTCGACGCCGAGCCCGGGGGAGTCGGGCAGCACGACCGTGGCCCCGTCGTAGCGAAGGCCCCCGCGGACGGGCGACTCGGCCGCCCACCAGGCAGCGTCGAGGTCGGGCACCGCCGTGGCCCCGAAGGCGGCGACCACGCTTGCGGCCGCACCGACGCCCACATGGGTCTCCATCATCGAGCCGACGATCGTGCCCATGTCGTGTGCGCGGGCGAGCTCCAGAAGCGTCCGGGCGGCAGAGATCCCGCCACACTTGGCGAGCTTGACGTTGACCATGTCGGCCGCGCGGCGGCGGATCACCTCGACGAGGTCGCGGACGCCGTACACCGCCTCGTCGGCCATGACCGGGGTCGACACCCGCGCGGTGACCCAGGCGAGACCGTCGAGGTCCTCGGCACTCACGGGTTGTTCCACGAGCTCGACGCCGACCTGCGCGTCCTCGAGCCCGCTGATCACTCGCACCGCCTCTCTCGGTGTCCAGCCCTGGTTCGCGTCGAGGCGGAGCGCGACCTCGGGACCCACGGCGGCCCGGGCCGCCCGGACCCGCTCGATGTCGTCGACGGCGTCCGTGCCGACCTTCAACTTGAGGACCCCGAACCCGTCCTTGACCCGGGTCGCCGCGACCTCGGCCAGCTCGTCGGCGGAGCCGGCTGACAGCGTGACGTCGGTGGGCACCCTGAGCGTCGTGGACCCGAGAAGCACCGGCAGGCTGACCCCGCGCCGCCGCGCAGCCAGGTCGTGCAGGGCCACGTCCACCGCCGCCTTGGCCCCGAAGTTCCTCGAAACGGCGGTCGTGACCCTCCGGGTCAGCACCGTCAGGTCGTCCGGGTCGGCCCCGATCAGCAGTGCCTGGAGCGGACCGGTGACACAGGCCTCCGCTCCGGCAACCGAGTCGCCGGTGACCTGCCAGACCTGCGGCGCCTCGCCCCAGCCAGTCATCCCGTCGCTGTCGCGCACCTCGACCAGGAGGCTGTCCGTGCTCGTCGTGCGGCGCAGCGCGGTCACGAACGGCGTGTGCAGCGGCACGCTGACACGGTGGCACCTGACGTGCTCGATCCTGCTCATCCCACCAGTCCCGTCCTGGTCAACCCGGCCCAGATCGTCGCGCTGACCGCCGCGATCAGCCTGCTCGCCTCGTCCTCGGCCAGCGCGGAGGTGGTGCACACCGCAAGGACGTACGGATCCATGCCCTCGGGTCGCACCAACGCCACGTCGTGGGCCACGCCGGTGACCCAACCCGTCTTGTTGGCGACGTAGGTCTCCGGCGGCAGCCCGGCAGGGATCTTGTCACGGTAGAGCTGCCCCGCGAGCACCGCCTCGATCTCGCGACAGGTCTCAGCGGGCGCCAACGTCCCGGCGGCGACCCCGCACATGACGCGCCCCAGGTCGGCTGCGGTCACCACGTTGTCCAGGCCTGCCTCCCGCGCGGCGGCGTCCTCGATGCCGCGAGGGAGCGCGGTCGCATCCGAGCACCCGGCGTCGCGCAGCACCCCTGCCACCTCGTCGACCCCGACCTCCTCGAGCACGAGGTTGGTCGCGAGGTTCCCCGAGTGCACGATCGCGTGCCGGGCCAGGGTCCTCAGCGACTCCTCGCTTCCGACCCGGGCCCACGTTGCGTCGTCCTGGTCGTCTTCCTGCGCCATCGAGAACGGGCTGCCGTCGAGGGCGGAGGCGAACCGGTTGTGTACTCGCACCGGAAGGTCGAGGTCGAGCTCACCGCGCTGGTGACGCCGATAGGCTGCGATGAGCAACGGCAGCTTCATCGTGCTCGCCGCGTAGTGGGGGGCATCGGCCGACCGGGTGAACCAGGCGGCGCCGTCGGTTCCGGCGCACCAGACCGACACCGTGCTCGAACGTGCCGTGCCGAGATGCTCGCCCAAGGCTGCGTCCAGATCGACGTCCAGGGGAGACGGTCGGGGTGCGGAGGAAGGCATGAGTCACACATTACGGTCGAGCCGGCCCGGCCGGCGTGACCTGCGCGGTGCCCGCTCGTTGCCGGCGTGGGGACGACGCGCAAGTGGTCGATGGTGACGAGGAAACGTCGCCCCGAAGCGTCACCATCGACCACTTGGGCGGGCTAGCCGCACGGCTAGGCCACTGGAGGGGACTGGTCAACGGCGGCGCCCTACCCCTAAACTAGAACACGTTCCACTAATGGTTGAGCTGTCCCGGGTGAGGGAGTGAGTGCGTGTCCGAGGCCGACGGGCAGGATGTCGACGGCACGGGCTTCGCCGTCGCCGCCTACGAGAGGGAGACGTGACCACGGTGGCGAGCAAGGGCAGAGACCTGGTGAAGATGTCAGACGCCGAGATCGAGGAGTTCGTCGCCACCGGCAAGAAGGTGCAGGTGGCCACGGTGAACGCCGACGGCAGTCCGCACTTGACGACGCTGTTCTACATCGTCCAGGACGGCAGGATCGCCTTCTGGACCTACCGACGGTCCCAGAAGATCAGGAACCTCGAGCGCGACCCGCGGATCTCCTGCCTCGTGGAGACCGGAGACGACTACTTCGAGCTGCGCGGTGTGTCGATCACCGGGCGCGCCGAGCTCGTCACCGACGAGAGCGGCATCCGGGAGATCGGCACGGCTGTGGCGTCCCGGATGGTCGACGGTGCCGACCTCGGCGACCTCGGCCGCGACGAGGTCGAGCGGCAGGTACGCAAGCGCGTCGGCGTGGTCGTCGTACCCGAGAGGACCGCCTCGTGGGACCACCGGAAGATGCTCGCGGGCGCAGGCTCCTGATCCGCGACGACGGCGACGAGAGCAAGGGCATGAGCATCCAGGATGAGGAGACAGCGATGAGCGCGGACGTCATCGGCCAGGTGGCCGTCGACTACGACCTGTGCGAGGCGAACGGCATCTGCGTCGGCATCGCTCCGGAGGTCTTCGACCTCGACGACGACGACAACCTGCACGTTCTGAAGACCGACGTGGCGTCGGAGGACGAGTCACGGATCAGGCAGGCGGTCGACTCCTGCCCGCGCAACGCGTTGCGTATCGAGAGGAACCCGGATGCCTGACGAGGCTCTGTCCTTGGACGGTCGCGTCGCGATCGTGACCGGCGCCGGTGCCGGACTCGGCCGGGCCGAGGCGCTCGCGCTCGCCGGTGCCGGCGCCCGGGTCGTGCTGAACGACCTGCCGGGTGCCGCCGACGCCGCTGCCGAGGAGATCAGGTCGGGCGGTGGCGAGGCCGTCGTCGTGCCCGGAGACATCGGCGAGCGAGCGACCGCGGACGCCCTGATGAAGGCAGCCGTCGACGACCTCGGCAGCCTGGACGTCGTCGTGAACAATGCGGGCGTCCTGCGCGACAAGATGCTGTTCAACATGTCCGACGAGGACTGGGACCTGGTCATCCGCGTGCATCTGCGCGGCCACTTCCTGCTCTCGCGCAACGCGGGGGCGCACTGGCGTTCGGTCTCCAAGGCAACCGGGCAGCCGGTCTACGGACGAGTGGTCAACACCGCGTCGGAGGCGTTCCTCGTGGGTTCGCCCGGGCAGGCGAACTACTCGGCGGCCAAGGGCGGCATCACCGCACTCACGCTGTCGACGGCTCGCGGCCTGGGTCGACTGGGTGTGCGGGCCAACGCCATCTGCCCTCGCGCGCGCACAGCGATGACCGAGAACGTCTTCGGGGAGAACTCCGGCGGACAGGGCATGGACCCGCTGTCACCCGACCACGTGGCACCGCTCGTGGCGTACCTCGCCTCACCCGCGGCCGGGAGGATCACGGGCCAGGTCTTCGTCGTGTACGGCGGCATGGTGGCTCTGCTGGCCGCGCCCGTCGTGGAGGAGCGGTTCGACGCGCAGGGCGAGACCTGGGACCTCCCCGACCTCGACAAGCAGGTCGGCGGCTACTTCGCCGACCGCGACCCCGCGAAGAGCTTCGCCGCCGACAGCGTCATGAACATCGCCGACCAGCCCCTCGGCTGAGTCGCCCCGCCCGTCGTACACACCGAGAAGGAACCGGACACATGAGCCCTGACAGCAGCACAGGACGCCTCGCCGGCAAGGTGGCCCTCGTCACCGGAGCGGCCCAGGGGCAGGGCGCAGCCGCAGCGCGGGCGTTCGTTCGCGAGGGCGCCGAGGTCGTCATCGCCGACATCGCCGACGACGCCGGCAAGGCGCTCGCCGACGAGCTGGGGGAGTCGGCCTACTACCGGCATCTCGACGTGACGAGCGAGTCGGACTGGGCAAGCGCCGTCACCGAGGCGGTCGACACGTTCGGCCACATCGACGTGCTGGTCAACAACGCCGGGGTACTGCTGTTCAGCGAGCTCACCAAGACCTCGCTCGAGGAGTACGAGCGGGTGATCCGCATCAACCAGATCGGCACGTTCCTCGGCATGCGCTCCGTCGCCGACCAGATGGCCGAGCACGGTGGGGGTTCGATCGTGAACTCGTCGTCGATCGAGGGGCTGGGCGGCATGCCGCTGCTCGTGGCCTACACCGCCAGCAAGTTCGCGATCCGGGGGATGACCAAGTCGGCAGCGATGGAGCTCGGCCCGAAGGGCATCCGCGTCAACTCCGTCCACCCCGGAATGATCGACACCGCGATGATCCGCGACTACGCCGGCGAGGAGGGACTCGAGTGGGGCGGCAGCAAGGTCGCCCTCAAGCGGGTCGGCAAGCCGGAGGATGTTGCCGGTGTGTACGTCTTCCTCGCCAGTGACGAGAGCGGGTACTGCACCGGGGCCGAGTTCGTCTGCGACGGCGGTGCGACTGCAACGCATGCCTACGGTGGCTGAGCCGCCGCGGAGGCCGGCGTCCTCAGTCGCGCAGCAGCAGGCGGACCGCGACGTCGATCGACTTGCTGACGTCGGCCGCGGAGGCGCGGCCGGTCACCCACTGCACGAGGCTGGCCAGCCACACGTCGCCGATGACCCGGGCGATCGCGATGTCCTCCTCGGTCGGCTCGATCTCGCTGCTTGGCGCGCCGCTCATGGCGCGCATCAGCATCCGAGTCACGTGCATGCCGACCGCGTGGATCTCATTGGCCACGGAGGCGTCGGCGAACATGAACGCGCGCGTGAGCGCCTCGGTGAGGTTGGGGTCGCGCTGAAGCGCCCTCGTGTTGCGGCTCAGCACGTAGATGACCCGGTCGGCCGCGGTGTCGCCGGG
The DNA here is from genome assembly GCA_035297905.1 of Nocardioidaceae bacterium. Taxonomy (GTDB): domain Bacteria; phylum Actinomycetota; class Actinomycetes; order Propionibacteriales; family Nocardioidaceae; genus Nocardioides_C. Next base: position 2,141 of record DATGYO010000205.1, on the reverse strand, counting down.
CACGGGCTTCCGGTCCAGGGTGGCGTTGGCCTGCTCGAACTCACGAGCGAGGGCCGACACCAGCAGGTGGATCTTCGAGGGGAAGTAGCGGTACAGGGTGCCCAGCGCCACGTCGGCCCGCTCGGCCACCGCGCGCATCTGCACGGCGTCGAAACCACCCTTGGACGCGAGCGCGATCGTCGCGTCGAGGATTCGCTTGCGTCGGTCGCGCTGCGCCGCCGAGCCCAGCTCCTCGAACGTCAGCGAGTTCATGCTGCTCACGGTGGGGCTCCCGTCGCCTATTCGCTGTTGGCTCGTTGTAGTGAGCACCGGCCCGGTCCGGACTCTCTTACCGCGTAGGCTAACACCGGCCAACGGCGTAATCGAAACACGTTTCAGTTGGAGTTCCCCGTCCCTTGGAGGTCAAAACGTGCGCATTGCTCTGCTGTCCTACCGCAGCAAGCCGCACTGCGGTGGGCAGGGCGTGTACGTCAGGCACCTGAGCCGCGAGCTGGTCGCGCTCGGTCACGATGTCGAGGTCTTCTCCGGCCAGCCCTACCCCGAGCTGGATCCGGGTGTCCGTCTGACCAAGCTGCCGAGCCTGGACCTCTATCGTGAGCCCGACCCGTTCCGTACACCACGCCTGAGCGAGTACCGCGACGCGATCGACGTCCTCGAGGTCGCCACGATGTACACCGCCGGCTTCCCCGAACCGCTCACGTTCAGCCTCCGAGCCGCCCGTGTGCTGAAGCGGAGGCTCAACGACTTCGACGTGGTGCACGACAACCAGACGCTGGGCTACGGCCTGCTCGACATCGCGCGCACCGGCCTGCCGATGGTGACCACCATCCACCACCCGATCACCTTCGACCGGCGGGTGGACATGAGGTCGGCGCACGGCGGGAAGAAGCTCTCCACCTGGCGGTGGTACGGCTTCCTCACCATGCAGGGCCGCGTCGCCCGCAGGATGGAGCACATCCTGACCGTCTCGAAGTCCTCCGCCCGCGACATCGTGGCCGACTTCAAGGTCTCGCCGGAGCGAATCGAGGTGATTCCGCTCGGGGTCGAGCCCGAGGTCTTCCAGCACTTCCAGGACCCCCGGGTCCCCGGGCGGATCGTGGCGATGGCGAGCGCGGACACGCCGATGAAGGGCGTCGCGACGCTGCTCGAGGCGTTCGCCAAGCTGCGCACGGAGCGCGACGCCGAGCTGCTTCTGATCACCAAGCCGAAGCCCGGAGGGCGCACGGAGCAGCTCATCGACCGGCTGGCGATCAAGGACAGCGTCCGGTTCGTCAGCGGGCTCAGCGACACCGATCTCGCGGAGGTGGTCGGCTCAGCCGAGATCGCCTGCGTGCCGTCGCTCTACGAGGGGTTCTCGCTGCCCACCGTCGAAGCGATGGCCTGCGGTACGCCGCTCGTGGTCAGCCGCGCGGGTGCGATCCCCGAGGTCGTGGGGGAGGACGGTCTCTGTGCGGACCTGGTCACCCCCGGCGACGTGAGCGAGCTCGCCGCCGCGCTCGAGGCGCTGCTCGACGACCCGGAGCGTCGGCACCGGATGGGTGCGGCAGGGCGCAGGCGGGCCCTCGAGAAGTTCAGCTGGCGTGCGGTCGCCGAGGCTACCGCAGCGGCGTACCAGCGGGCCATCGACGAGAAGAAGAACCAGGAGAGCTGACCAGATGCTGACCGTTGACTTCGACCGGCTGGGGGTCCAGGCCGGGGACCGCGTGCTCGACATGGGATGCGGCGCCGGCCGCCACGCGTTCGAGCTCTACCGCCGCGGCACCGACGTGATCGCCTTCGACCAGGACGCCGACGAGCTCTCCGCGGTCTCCGACATGTTCGCCGCGATGCGGGCCGAGAACGAGGTCCCCGACGGCGCCGACGCCGACGTGAAGCAGGGCGACGCGCTGTCGCTCCCGTTCGCCGACGGTGAGTTCGATCGCGTGGTCGCCGCTGAGGTCCTCGAGCACATTCCGGACGACGAGGCCGCTATCGCCGAACTCGTGCGGGTGCTTCGGCCGGGTGGGACGATGGCAGTGACGGTGCCGCGCTGGCTCCCCGAGAAGATCTGCTGGGCGCTCTCGGACGAGTACCACGAGGTCGAGGGCGGGCACGTGCGCATCTACACCGGCGACGAGCTCGTCGGGAAGGTGGAGCGAGCG
>DATGYO010000204.1:0-10304 GCA_035297905.1 Nocardioidaceae bacterium | reverse complement strand
CATCTCGCACGTGAGGGACGCGAGGTTGGTCGACGGTCGTGCCACCGGCACGATCCGCGACGACGACCCGAAGCCGCCGCCTCCGCCACCGCCGGCCGATCCGACCGTCTCCATCGCCGACTTCAGCGTGACGAACGAGGCGTCGCCGGCAGAGCCGGTAGTGAAGCTCAGCGCGGCAAGCACCAAGACCGTCACCGTCCAATGGGCGACGAACGACCTGAGCCCGGCCTCTGCTCAGGCGGGCAAGGACTACACCGCTAACAGCGGAACGGTCACCTTCATGCCGGGTGAGACGAGCAAGTCGGTGCCGATCACGATCAGCAAGGACGGCCTCACCGAGCAGGCCGAGACGTTCCAGGTGAAGCTCGACGCTCCCACCAACGCGACCCCTGGTCCTCAGACGGTGGCCACCGTGACGATCCTTTCGAACACCACCTAGGAGGCAGCCAGCCCTTAGGGGCCCGGGTCGCTGGGCGGCCCGGGCCCACTCTGCAATCCAACCCGGCAAAGACACGAAGCCACATGTGTGCCGTTGTGCCGCGTCTTCGAGCCCGCGACGCGTCACAACGGCACAGCAGAGCGACTGTGGCGGCCCGGCGGCGCTGCGAGCCAGGTCCAAGCCTGCACAGGATCTTCACAAGTCGTCCGCACAACAGGGCCGGTTTCGCTCGTACGCTCCCCGTATGACCGAAACCGGGACGCCACCGCGAGTCCTCGTAGTCGAGGACGAGCGCACGATCGCCCAGGCTGTTGCCGACCGGCTCACGGCCGAGGGCTTCGTCGCCAGGCAGGAGTACGACGGCCTGGCCGCTGTCGCAGCCGCGGCGGAGTGGTCCCCGGACCTGGTCGTGCTCGACGTCATGCTCCCCGGCATCGACGGACACGAGGTCTGCCGCCGGGTCCAGGCGGATCATCCGGTCCCGGTGCTCATGCTCACCGCGCGGGACGACGAGACGGACGTCCTGGTCGGCCTGGGGGTCGGCGCCGACGACTACCTCACCAAGCCGTTCAGCATGCGTGAGCTCGTGGCCCGCATCCGCGTGCTGCTTCGCCGGGTGGAGCGGGCTGCCGAGCTCGCGGCGAAGATGCCGCAGGAGATCGTGGTCGGCCCGCTGCGGATCGACCAGGCACGACGACGCGTGAACAACGACGGGGTCGACGTACACCTGACTCCGACGGAGTTCGACCTGCTCGTGTGCCTGGCGGCCAAGCCGGGCACCGTTCTGACACGTGAGCACCTGCTCGCCGAGGTGTGGGACTGGCAGGACGCGGCCGGCACCCGCACCGTGGACAGCCACGTGAAGTCGTTGCGGAGCAAGCTCGGTCCCCAGCGCCTGCGCACGGTGCACGGCGTCGGCTACGCGCTGGAGGCGACACCGTGATCCGGCCGCTGGACCCGCTCGGGTCGATCAAGACCAAGCTGGGCGTCCTGGTCGCCGTCACTGTGGCGGTCGCCGCCAGCCTGTCGGTCGCCGGACTTCAGCTCGGCCTGTCGCCGCTCTACACGATCCCCGCCGCGGTGCTGGTCGCCCTCGTGGTCACGCAGCTGCTTGCCAGCGGGATGACCTCTCCCCTACGCGAGATGACCACCGCCGCCAGGGCGATGGCGACCGGTGACTACTCCCGCCGGGTCCGCGCCACGTCACGGGACGAGGTCGGCGAGCTCGCGCGGGCCTTCAACACGATGGCGGCCGACCTCGAAGCCGTTGACCAGCAGCGTCGCGACCTGGTCGCCAATGTCTCCCACGAGCTGCGAACGCCCGTCTCCGCACTCCGAGCAGTGCTCGAGAACCTGGTCGACGGGGTCTCGCCGCCGGACCATGCGACGTTGCAGGCGGCGCTCGACCAGACCGAGCGGCTCGGGCGGCTGGTCACCGACCTGCTCGACCTGTCCCGTGTCGACGCCGGCCTGACCCTGCTCGATGTCGAGGAGCTCCCGGTCGAGCCCTTCCTGCAGTCGGTGGTGCAGGAGGCCCGCGTCTCCGACCGGCCGGTGAGCTACGAGGTCGACGTACAGCCCGAGGACCTGGCGGTGCCCGCCGACCGCGAGCGGCTCCACCAGCTCGTCGCCAACCTCCTCGACAACGCCGGGAGACACAGCCCACCAGGCGGGACCGTGACCCTGCGAGCGACGAGAGCGGACGGCCGGGTGCTGCTCGACGTCGTGGACGAGGGGCCCGGCATCGCGCCGGCTGACCGTTCGGCGGTCTTCCAGCGTTTCACCACAGGCGCCACCGCGCCCGGTGACGGCGGAACTGGCCTAGGTCTCGCGATCAGCCGTTGGGTCGCCGATCTCCATGGCGGCTCGATCGAGGTCGCCGACTCCGCCTCGGGCTGTCACATCCGGGTAGCCCTTCCCCACTCCAGGAGCAATCCATGAGCACACCGTCCGTCGTCTCTCCTGCTCCTTCGAAACCGCTCCTGGACGCGGTCTTCGGCGAGCTCTGGGCCGACCGGACGACATCCGGCAGGACGACGCCTGCCCGTCCCGGTCTGGTGGCAGCGGCCGCCGCCGTGGGAGTGCTGGCGGCCCTGGTCCTGCCCTTCCGGTCCTACGGTCTGGCGACCTTCCTCGCACTCGCGGCGGTCATGGGCGTGGTCGCGGCGGCCGACCGACGGCTGGCGACCGCGCCGCACCTGGCCGCAGGTGGGCTCTGCGTCCTTCTCACCGCGACCCTGCTCCTGCGTGACGCCCCCTGGGTCGTGGCGCTCTGCCTGATGGCGGCGTTCGCGGTCGGCGCCGCCGTCCTCACCGGAGGCCGCTCCGTCATCGGGCTCGTCGCCTCGACCGCCGCCATCCCGATGGCGGGCATCCGGGGACTCCCCTGGCTCGGCAGGTCCGTGCGGCGTTCGACGGTCGAGGGGCGACCGGCGGACCACTGGTGGTCGCTCCTGCGCACGACGGCCGTCTCGCTGCTCCTCCTCGTCGTGTTCGGAGCCCTGTTCGCGTCGGCGGACGCCCTGTTCGCCCGGTGGGTCGGGGCGCTGGTCCCTGACCTCTCCTCCCCGGCGCTGTTCCTGCGAGGGTTCGTCTTCCTGGCCTTCGCGGGCCTCACCCTCGCCGGTGTCTACGTAGCGGTCAACCCGCCCAAGGTCGAGAAGCTGTCGCTGCCTGCCGGACGGCCCGTGAATCGCTCCTTCGAGTGGGTGGTGCCGATCGGGCTGGTCGTGACCGTCTTCGCGGTCTTCGTCGCAGCCCAGCTCACCGTCATGTTCGGCGGTCACGACTACCTGCGTCGGACGACCGGGCTGACCTATGCGGAGTACGTCCACCAGGGGTTCGGTCAGCTGACCCTCGCCACTCTCCTGACCCTGGCGTTGGTGGCGATCACGATGCGCAAGGCACCCCACGCGACGAGCCGCGAGCGCCTCCTCTTGCAGGTCGTGCTCGGGGCCCTGTGCGCTCTGACGCTGGTGGTCGTCGCCTCGGCGCTGTACCGGATGCACGTCTACGAGGAGGCCTACGGGTTCACCCGCCTACGGCTGCTCGTGTCCGTCTTCGAGGCCTGGCTCGGCGTGGTCATCGTGCTCGTCCTCGCCGCCGGCATCCGGCTGCGCGGCCCCTGGGTGCCCTGGGCGGCACTGCTCACCGGCGCCGCGATGCTGCTCTGCCTCGCCGCGATCAACCCTGACGCCTACATCGCCGAGCGCAACATCGACCGGTTCGAGCAGACCGGGCGGATCGACTGGTACTACCTGAGCGGACTCTCCGCTGACGTAGTCCCCGCCCTTGCCGAGCTGCCCGCGAAATACCGCGGCTGCGTCCTCCGGGCCGAACCGCAGCACTACGACTGGCTGGAGTGGAACCTCGGCAGGGCCAGGGCGAACGGGCTCACGCCCGACGCGTCCGGCGGCTGCGTTGCCCGGCCCTGAGCAGCTTCGCTCTGAGCCGCCTACGAGGGCAGGACGGCCACGGCCTCGACCTCGACGAGCTGGTCGGGGTAGCCGAGGACGGAGACACCGAGCAGCGTGCTCGGCACGTCGTGCTCGGCGAAGGCCGCGCTGACCACGTCCCAGGCCGCGACCAGGTCGGCACGGTCCTGCGTCGCGACGTACACGGTGGACTTCGCCACGTCGGTCAGTCCGCAGCCCGCGGCGGCCAGCGCCTTGCGGAGGTTGGCCACCACTCGTTCGGCCTGTGCCGTGACGTCGCCGGGCGTCACGACCTCGCCGTCCTCGTCGAGCGGGCAGGCACCCGCGGTGAATACGAGCCTCCCCTCCCCCACGAGTGAGGCGTAGGCGTAGGGAACCTGGTCGGTCAGGGAGGGGCAGCGGACCAGCTCGACGGCGGGCGTGGGCTCAGGCACGGGAGGCTCCTTCAGTCGCGGGCGGGATCGGTGGCGGGGCGGGAGATATCGGCCGCGAGGTCCGGCTCGGGACCGACCTCAGCGGCGTGGGCGATGTTCAGGAACGAGCGCCACATGACTACCGTGAGCAAGGCGGAGCCGACGAACCCGAACCAGTACGGCGCGACCACGCCCCACCGTTGGGCGATCGCCCCGCCGAGGAGCGACCCGAGAGCGAGCCCGCCGACCGCCCCGAGGAGGTACACGCTCGTGACCCGGCCGAGCAGCCGCGACGGCACAGCCCGCTGTCGCACGGTCGTCGAGGTCGTGCCCCAGACGACCGCGTGCACGCCGAACACGGCCATGACCACGCCGGCGACAAAGGGCTCACGGGTCAGTGCAAGGACGAGGTGCGTGAGTGTCTCGACGACCAGGCCGATGCGCATGAGGGTGGCCAGGCTGAAGCGCTGCTCCAGCCGGCGGTAGGTTCCAGCACCGAGCAGACCGCCCACGGCGCTGGCGGTCATGAGAAGGCCGTAGCCGAACTCGTCGAGCCCGAGTCGCTCCGTGGCGTAGAGGACGTACACCGACATGGCCGCGCCGAAGGTCACGTTGAACGCGGTGATCGTGAACGCGAGCGTCCGCACCGGCGCGTGGGCCCAGAGCCAGGCGAGGCCCTCCGCGACCTCGTGACGCATGGCGCGGGGGTCCCCCGCGCGGTCCACGACGGGCCGGGAGATCCGCGAGATCAGCACCGCCGCGAGCAGGAAGCACACGGCGTTGGCACCGAACGGCACCGCCATCCCGACCCCGAACAGGAAGGCCCCCAGCGGCGGTCCCGCGAGTTGGTTGCCGAGGATCGAGGTCGCGAACAGCCGGGAGTTCGCCAGCCCGAGGCCTTGCTTCGGCACCGCGGTCGCGACCAGGGTGCCGGCCGCGTTGTCGGCGAACGTCTCAGAGGTCCCGAGCAGGAACACCGCGACCAGCACGACCGGCAGCGACGCGACGTCGAGGGCGACCGCCAGGCCGAGCAGCCCGATCACCGAGAAGCGGACCAGGTCGACGACGATGGTGAGGGTCCGTCGATCGAGGCGGTCGATCACCGCACCGGCCGGCACCCCGAACAGCAGCCACGGCAGCTGCTGGAGAAACGCCGCCATCGCGACCGCGAACGGCTCGTGGCTGGTCGAGGCGACCAGCAGCGGCCCGGCCGCGAGGACGATCCCGTCGCCGAGGTTCGAGACGGTGGATGCCGCCCAGATCCAGCGGAAGTCCCGCCCGAGCCGTGCGGGGGCGAGTCGGGCGGCGAGGGTCACGACCGTGATCTTGCCGCCGCAGCGGCCCTCACTCCATCGGTTTTCGCTAAAGGCCGGAGATCGCGATGCCGGAGCGCGTCTTGTAGCGCTTGTTGATGCTGATCAGTACGGCGGTCAGCGGCTCCAGCTGGCGGGCCAGCCGGAGCTTCCCCGCGTCCACCCCGTCGCGCCCGGTCACGGTGCGGGCAAGCTCGATCGCTACCTGCTTGGCGTCCTTGTCGTCTCCGCAGACCAGCACGTCTTCGTGGTCCAGGAAGTCCGCGTCGCCCCACAGCGTCACCGCGGACACATGGTGGAACGCGCCCACCACTGTCGCACCGGGGACGATCGAAGCCGCGGTCTCCGCCGCACTGCCGCCGGGGACGTCGAGCCCGTAGGGTCCCTGCTTGTCGAAGCCCAGCGGGTTCACGCAGGAGATGACCGTCTTGCCGTCGAGGACGCCCGCCAGGTCCTTCACGAGGTCATCGTGCCCGTCGTACGGCACCGCCAGGAGGACCACGTCGGCGTCCGCCGCCGCATCGGCGTTGCCGGCACCGGATACGTCCGCGTCCGGCACCCGCTCCCGGATCTCCGCGGCGGCGGCCTCGGCCCGCTCCGCCGAGCGCGAGCCCAGCACCACGGCGTGCGCGTGCTTGGCGAACCGGTAGGCGAGCCCCTTGCCCTGCGGGCCCGTGCCCCCGATGACCGCGATGCGGTAGCTCGTCACGTCTGCGCCTCCTGGATCGACTGGGTAACCCTTGAAATCATGACAGCGATACTGTCACGGTAGTGCCTGCGCGGCCGGACCCCCTGGCGTGCCCACGCCTCGACACAAGCGAAAGTAGGGCCATGAAGCTCTCGATGCCCCTGATGTACGCCGGAAACCCACGTGAGGCCGCCGACCAGGTGGTCGCCCTCGAGAAGGCCGGCCTCGACACGGTCTGGGTCGCCGAGGTCTACGGCTTCGACTCGCCCACCCTGATGGGGTACCTCGCCGCCAAGACCGAGACCCTCGAGATCGGCTCGGCGATCCTCAACATCTACTCGCGCACGCCCGGGACGCTCGCCTCCACCGCGGCCGGCCTCGACAACGTCAGCGGCGGGCGCGCGGTCCTCGGGCTCGGCGCGTCCGGTCCCCAGGTCATCGAGGGCTGGCACGGCCTGCCGTACGAGAAGCCGCTCACCCGCACCAGGGAGGTCGTGGAGATCATCCGCGCGATGCTCCGCCGGGAGACGATCGAGTACCACGGCAAGGTGTTCGACCTCCCGCTCCCTTCCGACCAGGGCCTCGGTCTCGGCAAGCCGCTGAAGATGCTGACCAAGCCCGAGCGTCCCGTGGTCCCGATCTACATCGCGGCACTCGGCGAGAAGAACGTCCAGGGCACCGCGGAGTACGCCGACGGCTGGCTGCCGTTCCTCTACGCGCCCGAGAAGGCCTCAGACGTCTGGGGCGAGGCCCTCGCCAAGGGCAAGGCCAAGCGCCCTGACGACCTCGGCACGCTCGAGATCGCCGCGGGCGGCATGGTCGCTGTGGGCGACGACGTCAAGGGGATGCTCGACTTCGCCCGCCCGATGTTCGCCCTCTACATCGGCGGCATGGGCGCCAAGGGCAAGAACTTCTACAACGAGCTCGCCTGCCGCTACGGGTTCGAGGAGGAGGCGAAAAAGATCCAGGACCTCTACCTCAACGGCAACAAGCGCGACGCCGAGGCGCTCGTGCCGCTGGAGCTGCTCGAGATGTGCAACCTGGTCGGGTCGGAGTCCTACGTGAAGGAGCGCATCGCCGCCTTCCGCGAGTCCGGAGTCACCAGCCTCCAGATCACACCGGTTGCCGACGACCCGGCAGCCCTCGTCCGCCAGCTGAAGGAATGGGTGTCCTGACATGCGCGAGATCTTCGAGCCCGAGCACGAGTCGTTCCGCCAGACCGTCCGCTCGTTCATCGAGAAGGAGGTGACGCCGCACCACGAGCAGTGGGAGAAGGACGGCGTCGTCGACCGCTCCGTGTGGACCAAGGCCGGCGAGCACGGCCTGCTCTGCTTCGACGTCGACGAGGAGTACGGCGGAGCCGGGGTCAAGGACTTCCGCTACAACATGGTGATGGCCGAGGAGCTCACCCGAGCCGGGGTGAACGGCCCCGGATTCCTCGTCCACACCGACATCATCGTCCCCTACATCAGCAGCCTGGGCACCGAGGAGCAGAAGCAGCGCTGGCTCCCCGGACTCGTCAGCGGCGAGCTGATCAGTGCGATCGCGATGACCGAGCCGGGTGCCGGCAGCGACCTTCAGGGCATCCGCACCCACGCGGTCGACAAGGGCGACCACTACGTCCTCAACGGCTCGAAGACCTTCATCAGCAACGGCATCCTGGCCGACCTCGTGATCGTCGTCGCCAAGACCGACCAGGAGGCCGGCCACAAGGGCATCAGCCTTCTCGTCGTCGAGCGCGGCATGGACGGCTTCGAGCGCGGCCGCAATCTCGACAAGATGGGGCTGAAGGCGCAGGACACCGCGGAGCTGTTCTTCGACAACGTCGTGGTGCCGAAGGAGAACCTCCTCGGCGAGGAGGGCAGCGGCTTCATCTCGTTGATGGTCAACCTGCCCCAGGAGCGGCTCTCGATCGCGATGATCGCGGCCGCCGCCTGCGAGCAGATCCTCGAGCTGTCCTTGAGCTACGCCAAGGAACGCCAGGCGTTCGGGAAGCCGATCGGGAAGTTCCAGCACAACCGCTTCGTGATCGCGGAGATGGCCACCGAGGCCCACATCGCCCGGGTATTCGTCGACGACTGCGTCCGTCGCCACAACGCCGGCCAGCTCGACGCGACGCTCGCCGCCATGGCGAAGTGGTGGACCACGGAGCTCCAGAACAAGCTCGTGAACCAGGCGGTCCAGCTGCACGGCGGCTACGGCTACATGATGGAGTACCCGATCGCCCGGGCGTACGTCGACAGCCGGATCCAGACCATCTACGGCGGCACCACCGAGATCCAGAAGGAGATCATCGGCCGCTCGCTCGGAATCTGACGACCTCTGCTCACCGCGGGTCTCCCGACCGCATGACCCATGCGCGGGCGGTGCCTTCCCGGGGCCGCGGCTTCGGCGTCAGCCCGGTGCGACGTCACACAGGGACGCGCGCAGCGGCGAGCTGCCGCTGATCGGGTCATTGGGCGTCTGCCGCAGCACCAGGTTCAGGTTGACGCCACCGGGCTCGAAGGGATCCGACGGCGGCAGGTCGAGCTCGGCGCATCCCTGCCACCAGCCGTGCTGGGCGCACACCACGCCCGGGTCGAGGCCGGCGTTGAGCTTGGCTCGCGCGCGCACCGCGCCGTTCGGCGTACTGATGCGCACCCAGTCGCCGGCGCTGATGCCGCGGGCCGCCGCGGTGTCGGGATGCACCTCGACCTGGGGGTCGGGTGCGGCACGTCGCAGCTCGCCGATCTGGCGGTGCTGGGACTCGCAGTAGCGCAGAGACTTCGCGCAGGTGAGGACCAGCGGGTACTCCCCCACCAGATCGGGTCGCGAACGCGGGCTGAGCGGAGGCTCGGCGAACGTCGGCAGTGCCGGCTGCCCGCGCTCTGCCAGGGCCTGTGAGTACAGCTCGACCAGACCGGTCGGTGTCCGGAACCCGCGGCCTTCGTGCTTGCGATGTGCGGTGGGCAGGTCGAGGGAGACGCCCCGAGGCTCAGCGCGCAGCGCTTCCACGGTGATGCCGCTCGGAGCGAGCTGGTAGCGCCAGGCAGCCTCGATGTCGCCGTCCCAGAAGTGCTTCCCAAGCCCGAGGCGGTCGGCGAGGGCGAAGACGATCTGGAGGTCGGAGCGCGCCTCGCCGCGCGGCGCGACGACGGGTCGGCGGAGCTGGACGTGGGACTGCGCCTCCTGGCTGACCTCGAAGCCGACCCGCAGCGCCTCGGTCTCGAACGGGCTCGCCACGGGCAGCACGATGTCGGCCAGGTCGGCGGTCGGGCTGGGGAAGATGTCGGCGTGCACGAAGAAGTCCAGCGATGCGAGTGCGTCCCGGACCCGTGCGCTGTCCCCGTGCGCCATGACCAGATTCGCGCCGAAGTTGACCAGGGCCCGTGCGCGGTAGGGCCGGTGCTCGAGCGCCGCGGTGTAGAAGTCCTCGCCGGTGATGAACTCGAACCGGGCCGGACCCAGCGGGCGGTCGCGCACACCGATGGCCCGGCCACGTTGGTCGTCGCTGAGCAGGTCCATGCCGTCGATCGGGTTCGTCGGCACCGGCGTGAACAGCACGTTCCCGCCAGGGGCGTCGAGGCAGCCGGTCAGCGCATAGAGGACGTTGACGCCCCGGATCATCTGGGTCGTGTTGCTGTGCTGCTCGAGGCCGCTCCAGCTGTAGAACGCGACAGGGCGAGAGGTCCACAAAGTGCGGGCGGTGGCCACGATGGTGTCGGCGGCGACGCCGGTGACCGCCGCGGTCGCTTCAGGTGTCATCTGCTCGCAGTGCCTGCGCAGGTGCTCGAGCACCGGACGGCAGCGGACCTGCCCGTTGACCGTGGCCACGTCGAAGGTGCCCGACAGCGCGAGCCGTGACTCGGCGCCGCCGTACGTCGGTGCGGCCGGGTCGTGGACGAGGGGTTCGGAGTCCGACAGGTCCCACGCGACGTACCCCATCCGGCCGGCGGGCTCGGCGAGCTCGTCCGCGCGGAGCAGGTGACCGGTGTCGGTCCGCACGAGGAGCGGGGCGTTGGTCCAGCGGCGCACGAA
>DATGYO010000203.1:0-4441 GCA_035297905.1 Nocardioidaceae bacterium | reverse complement strand
CAGCCTCGACGGCATCCCTGTGCGCATCGACTGCGGCGAGGGCGACCCCTTCTACGCCGCCACGCACGACTACGTCGCGGGCTTCGACGTCCCTCCCGCGGGCGGGTTCCAGCCGGGGGACCACGACGTGGGCTACTGGCGTCGCATGGCTCCACACCAGCTGCGGTTCCTCGCTCGGGCGTTCTCGGGCTAGGCCCGGCGGCTGCCGGTCAGCAGCCTGCCGGACGTGCCGCACCAGGCGGTGGTCGCGCCGCAACGCGGCACCGGCGGGAGAGGAGGTCTCCTCAGTGCATCATGGTCGGGGCCGGCGCGGCTTCGGCGTCCTCGTCCTCGAGGTGGGACTCCTCGTGCTTGCGAGGCAGCATCAGGGCCGGCACCAGCGTGAGCACGACCATGGCCCAGGCGACCCAGAACGTGTCCGCGAACGCCTGCGCGGCCTGGTCGAGGCCCTCCGCGACGAGGCTCGCGGGGAGCTTGAGCGCTTCCACGACCTCCGGCCGGGTGTTCGAGAGGATCCCTGCCGCGGTCTCGGTGAGCCCACCGTCGAGGCCCGGGATCTTCTCGGTGCCCGGGATGACCGGTGAGTCGTTGAGGTGGTTGGTGAGGATCACCGACATGATCGCGACCCCGACGGAGCTGGCCACCTGCTGGGTGATGTTCAGCAGGGTCGACCCTCGGGCCACCTCGTGGTGGGTCAGCGTCTTCAGCGCGGAGGTCATCACCGGCATCATCGTGGCCCCCATGCCCAGCCCCATGACGAAGAGCTCCACGATCAGGACCCCGTAGGGAGTGTCGGCCTCCACCTGGGTGAGCCCGAACATCCCGAGCACGATCACGACGAGCCCCACGGGCACGATCCGTCCCACCGGCAGCCGGTCGCTCAGCCTTCCGGCGATGGGCATCGTGAGCATCGCACCGATTCCCTGTGGCGCCACGAGCAGCCCGGCGTGGAAAGTGTCCTCGCCGCGGACCTGCTGGAAGTACGTCGGAACCAGCAGCAGACCGCCGAAGAACGCCGCCGCGAACATGAACATCGTGATGACCGAGACGGTCAGGTTGCGGTTCCTGAACAGTCGCAGGTCGAGCAACGGGTGCTCCGGACGGAACGTGTGGAACACGAACGCCACCATCAGCAGGACACCGAGCAGCATCGAGACCCAGACGCGAGGCGCCGTGAAGTCGCCGCCCTCTGCGGGGAGCGAGGAGACGCCGAACAGGAAGAGCGCGAGTCCTGGCGACATCATGAGCATGCCGACGAAGTCGAAGGACTCGGACGGCTCGGGAGAGTCCTTGGGCAGCACGAAGGCGGCGTAGATCAGTGCCCCGATGCCGATCGGCAGGTTGATCAGGAAGATCCAGTGCCAGCTCGCATGCTCGATGAGCCATCCGCCGATGATCGGACCCAGGATCGGGCCGAGGAGCATCGGGACTCCGAGGATGGCCATCAGCCTCCCCATCCGATGCGGCCCGGCCGCCCGGGTCATGATCGTCATGCCGAGCGGCATGAGCATGCCGCCACCGAGACCCTGAAGGACCCGGAAGCCGATGAGCATCTCGATCGACGTGGCCGACGCACAGAGCGCCGACCCTGCGGTGAACAGTGCCACCGCGAGCATGTAGAGCCGTTTCGTTCCGAACCGGTCCGCCGCCCATCCCGTCATGGGGATGACCGTGGCGAGCGCCAGCGTGTACGCCGTCACCGTCCACGCGACCTGCGAGTAGGGCACCGGCTCGGTCGGCGTCCCGAACTCCGTCTGGAAGGTGGGCAGCGCAACGTTGACGACCGTGATGTCGAGGATCGACATGATCGCGCCGAGGACGACCACGCCGGCGACCTTCAAGACGGCCGCGTCGATCTTGTCGCTCTGCGGCGTGACCTGGCCAGGTGCTTGGCTCATCGGATCTCCTCGGCATGAACGCGGACGGCACAGAAGGACAACGGTAGTCCCGGACCCTCGGGTCTCCCATGCGATATATGGACTAGGCCTCGACGAGAAAGTGAGCGCAGGGAGAAGGCCTTGATCGTAGACCGCACCGTCCAGACCGGGACATTGCGCATGATCCATCACTCTCGCTCCGGGCCTCCGCCTCGGCGCCTAGCATGAGGATGTGCGAACCCTCGGGAACATCCTGTGGTTCTTGCTCGCCGGCCTGTGGTTGGCGATCGGTTACGCCGTCGCCGGCCTCGTCGCATTCATCCTGATCATCACGATCCCGTTCGGCATCGCGTCGTTCCGGTTGGCCGGCTACGTGATCTGGCCGTTCGGTCGCACGGTCGTGTGGCAGCGCCAGGCCGGGGTGTGGTCGGTGATCGGTAACGTCATCTGGTTCCTCGTCGTCGGCTGGGAGCTGGCGCTCGCTCACCTGGCCGCGGGACTTCTGCTCTGCGTGACCATCATCGGGATCCCGTTCGGCGTTGCCTGCTGGAAGATGATCCCGCTCGCCCTGTTTCCGCTCGGCCGCGAGGTGGTGCCTCTCGACACCGTCGCCCGCGATCCCTACGGAATACCGGCCTGATCAGATCAGGTGCTCCTCGCGCAGCAACGACTCCATCGCACGAAGCCGTCTCCGCCCGGTGGCGTAGATGTGCTCCTCGAAGCCCTCTGCGACGAAGGCTCCCTTCAGCGTCAGCCACCGCGCTCTTGTGGTCGAAGTCAGCAAGAGCAGATCGGTGAGCTCACCCTCGACGAACCAGTGGCTCGTTCCGTTCTCGACCGGCCGCCAGCTGGGTTCCGAGCAGAGGCGCCGGGAAGCGGGCCCGGCCCAGTAGGCGTCGACCTCGCGTGCGTACTCGACGGCCGTGGCCTCGCGCCCTGCCCGGACGTCCCTCCACGTAACGACGAATACCGCCTTCATCGAGAATCCCTTCGCTGCTGCCGCTCACTTCGATCTTCCTTGCAGGGGGCCGCCGAGGTGCAGAGCCCAAGGGACCCGGCGACGGGGTCTGAGGTCCTTCCGGGCCTGGCCGGCCTGACTAGGCTCCGGCCGCCTGCAGTCAGCTGAAACCGGACAGGTTCGCGCCGAGCCACTGCAGGCTCTCCGGCAGGAGGGCCTTCCAGAGGCTGGTCCGGTGCCCGGCGTGCTGAAGCACCACCGCGTGTACGGCGAGCGGCGGCCGGGCCACGGTGAGGAAGGCCGCACTCGACCGGTAGGACGTCGCGTCCGCGTGCGACGTCTCGAGCCAGATCGCCACCGGTGGGGGCGACCGCCTGGCCCGGGCCACGAGGTCGTAGTGGGTGGCCCAGGGGCTTCCGTGTGAGTACGGCTGGTAGAAGGGGCTCAGCTCGGGCCGGAAGTAACCTCCCATGACGATCGCGGCGCCGTACTGGGCCGGGTGCAGCATCGTCGCCATGGCCGCGCACCAGCCGCCGGCCGAGAGGCCGACCGTCGCCCAGGACGCGCGGTCGGTGCGCACCCGGAAGGTGTGCGTGATCCAGCTGGGCACGTCGCGGGTCAGCCAGGTCTCCAGCTGTGGGTTCCCCGGCATGCCGTTCACGCACTCGGTGTCCACGCCCGGTGGCACCTCGATCTGCGGAGACACGACCAGCGCTGGACGCATGTGCCCAGCAGCGACCTCCTGCGCCATGACGCTGCCGAGCCCCATCGTCTCGACCCACTGGTACGGCGAACCGGGATAGCCCGAGAAGGTCTCCAGCACCGGGTAGCGAACCGACGCGTTCGCCGGGTTGGTGTACCCCGGCGGCAGCTGGACGACGACGGTGCCGACGATGCCGCTTGCACTGCCCTTGACCTGGAACGAGGCCACGCCGGCCGCGCTCACCCTCGACAGCGGCAGCGCAGGCAAGCTGCGTCCCGCGGTCGCGGCGGGACCGCGCACGCTCCTCCCAGCGGCCTCGGCCGCCGCTCCTCCACGGTTCAACGAGGTCTGGGTGACCGAACCGGTGAGCGCACCCTTGAGGTCGGTCCAGTCGGCGAAGAAGAGGAACCTGGCGTTGAGCTGGGTTGCGGCGGTCAGCACCACCAGCCCGTTCACGACCAGCAGCATCCCGGCCCGAGCCGCGATCTTCCGGGGCTCACGCCCGGTCAGCGCGGGCCACTTCACCACCAGCAGCACGAAGGCCGCAATCGTCACCAGTACGACGACGGCGAGAAAGAACGTGCTCGTCAGTGACACAGCGTGCCGCCCTCGATCTCGCAACCACGGTCGGTCCTCGCTCTTCACGGTAACCGTGGGGTCCCAGACCACGTCTCGGTCGAGCCACCCCCGCCCGCGCCGCCGTGGAGCCTGGCGGCGGGGCAGGGGTGTTTCGCCGTACTGAGTCAGGGGCCGGTAGGCGGCTTCTCGGCCTGGAGCTGTGTCTCAGTCTCGGCGAACCCGACGGAGCGGTAGACCCGGATGGCCAGGTAACCCGGGTCGGCCACCATGACGAGCGTGCGCGCACCGAGCTCGTCGAAGTCGCAACGGCCGACGTGGTGCACC
>DATGYO010000202.1:0-30082 GCA_035297905.1 Nocardioidaceae bacterium | reverse complement strand
CCCATGTCGTGCAGCACCTTGGTGAAGAACCGGGCGTACAGCAGGTGCAGGATCGCGTGCTCGACGCCGCCGACATATTGATGCGCCGGCATCCACCTCCGGACCGCCTCGGGGTCGAACGGGCCCTCGGTGTAGTCCGGCGAGCAGTAGCGCAGGAAGTACCACGACGAGTCCACGAACGTGTCCATCGTGTCGCTGTCCCGCTTGGCCGGGCCGCCACACGAGGGGCACTCGACGTTGACCCAGTCCTCCGCCGCTGCCAGCGGCGAGGTGCCCTTGGGTTTGAGATCCGCGCCCCGCAGGTCCGGCAGTACGACGGGCAGCTGCTCGTCCGGGACGGCGACCTCGCCGCACGCGTCGCAGTGGATGATCGGGATCGGGCAGCCCCAGAACCGCTGCCGTGACAGCAGCCAGTCGCGCAGCCGGAAGTTCACCGCACCGCTTCCCCGCCCCTCGGCCTCCAGGCGCGCCACGATCTTCGAGATCCCCGACGCCTTGTCGCTCAGGCCGTCCAGGTCACCGGAGTTGACGTAGACCCCGTCGCCGGTGGTGGCGACGTAGGTCTGCTCCGGGTTCCCGGTGTCGTCAGGGCCGGTGTCCACCACCCGGCGTACCGGCAGGTCGAAGGCCTTCGCGAAGTCCAGGTCACGCTGGTCGTGGGCGGGCACGGCCATCACCGCGCCGGTGCCGTAGTCGGCCAGCACGTAGTCCGCCGCCCAGACCGGGATCCGCTCGCCATTCACCGGGTTCACGGCATACCGCCCCAGGAAGACACCGGTCTTCTCGCGGTCGGTCGACAGCCGCTCGATGTCGCTCTCCTTGCGCACCTGCTCCAGGTAGGTCTCGTAGGCCTCCCGCTGCTCGGGTGCGCAGATCTCCTCGGCCAGCTTCGCGTCGGCCGCCACGACGAAGAAGGTCGCGCCGTACAGCGTGTCCGGCCGGGTCGTGAAGACCGTCACCGACCGCGCGGGCAGGTCACCGGTCGCCTCGACCTCGAAATCGACGTGCGCACCCTCGGAACGCCCGATCCAGTTGCGCTGCATCGCCAGCACACGCTCCGGCCAGGTGTCCTTCAGCGACTCCATGTCGTCCAGCAGCCGCTGGGCGTACTCGGTGACCTTGAAGTACCACTGCGTCAGCTCCCGCTTCGTGACCTCGGCACCACAGCGCTCACACATCCCGCCGACGACCTGCTCGTTGGCCAGCACGGTCTGGTCGTTGGGGCACCAGTTGACCGGGCTGGACTTGCGGTAGGCCAGGCCACGCTCACGGAAGCGCAGGAACAGCCACTGGGTCCACCGGTAGTACTCCGGGTCGCTGGTGTGCAGCCGCCGCGACCAGTCGAAGCTGATCCCGTAGCGGCGGAACGACTCCGCCTGGGTCTCGATGTTGGCGTAGGTGTACGTCGCCGGGTGCTCGTTGCGCTTGATGGCGGCGTTCTCCGCGGGCAGGCCGAAGGAGTCCCAGCCGATCGGGTTCAGCACGTCGTAGCCGCGCTGCCACCAGTACCGCGCGATCACGTCGTGGAGCGCCATGACCTCGGCGTGGCCCATGTGCAGGTCGCCGCTCGGGTAGGGGAACATCGTCAGCGCGTAGCGGCGCCGGTCGTTGCTCTCGGCGGGGTCGTCGGCCGCCTCGAAGGGGTTCAGGTCCTCCCAGACCTTGCGCCACTTCTCCTGGGCGGCGGCGACGTCGTAGGTCGCCCGGTCTTCTGCCTGCTCGGTCATCGTCTCGTCGTCTTCCTGTCGCGGCGGCTGGGTCAGAACGCTTCTCGGGCCTGATGCACCCCGTGGGCCCGGGCACAAAAAAACCCCTCAGGCATGAGGGGTAGCCGCGCTGTCGTGATGCCTGTCAGCGCGGCCGGCTAAGAAGGAGGTTCTTCCGCATGGACTCATGCTACCGCAGGGCCTCCCGAGCGGGTCGAGTGAGTTCCCGGGCTACGACCGACGACGGCCACTAGGGTCGGGAGTCGCACGACGACACGAGAGCGAAGGTCTGGCAGATGACGTGGCTGGTGACTGGCGGAGCGGGATACATCGGAGCGCATGTGGTGCGCGCCTTCATCGAGCAGGGCATCGAGGCTGTCGTGCTCGACGACCTCTCGAGCGGGCACGCTGAGTTCGTCCCCGACCAGACCCCCTTCGTGAAGGGCACCATCCTCGACATCGACCTGGTGCGCAGGACGTTGCGAGAGCACGAGGTCGTCGGCGTCGTGCACCTCGCCGCGTTCAAGTACGCCGGGGTCTCCGTCGAGCGGCCGCTGCACACTTTCGACCAGAACGTCACCGGGACGATCAGCGTGCTGTGGGCGATGCAGCACGAGGGCGTGGAGAGCCTCGTGTTCTCCTCCAGCGCGGCTGTCTACGGGACCCCGGACACCGACCTCGTCACCGAGGAGACGCCACTGGACCCGAAGTCGCCGTACGGCCAGTCCAAGGTGGTCGGCGAGTGGCTGCTGCGCGACCAGGAGGTCGCCACCGGCCTGAACCACACGTCTCTGCGGTACTTCAACGTGGTCGGGTCGCTCGACGACTCGGTCTACGACACCAGCCCCCACAACCTGTTCCCGCTGGTCTTCGACGCTCTCGTGGACGGGCGGACGCCGCAGATCAACGGCGACGACTACCCGACCGCTGACGGCACGTGTGTGCGCGACTACCTCCACGTCGTCGACCTGGCGCACTCGCACGTCGTCGCGGCCCGGAAGCTCGAAGCCGGTCAGCGTCTCGCTCCCGCCTACAACCTCGGGAGCGGCGTCGGCAGCTCCGTGAGAGAGATCATGGACGCCATGGCGAAGATGACCGCGATCGACTTCGAGCCGGAGGTCGCGCCGCGCCGCCCCGGTGACCCTGCCCGGATCGTGGCGGACGGCGAGCTCGCCGCACGTGACCTGGACTGGAAGATGCGGTTCACCCTCGAGGAGATGGTGGCGAGCGCCTGGTCGGCCCGGAAGATTGCCGGCTGACCGATGGATTTCGTCTCCTGCCCGATCTGCGGTGCCGAGCAGCCTGCGCTCCCCCGCTACCCCGACTACCTCTGCCGCAGCTGCGTCTCCCGGGCGAGCACGAAGGACGGCCGACGGCTGCAGCTGGTGAACACCAGTGCAGCTGGTGGCTTCGCGGCAAGGTACGCCGACAGCGGCGAGCTGTGCGACGAGGCCACCGTCACCCACGAGGTGTACGTCGACGGCATACGCTGCCGGGCCGAGGAGTCGAGGGTCGGTGGGATCGTCGTCATGCCTCACCCCGGCGGAGACCGGTAGGTCAGCCGACGACCGGCTGGAGGCAGTCGACCTCTCGTGGTGACCGGTAGACCTCGATGCACGGCCTGGTGGGGTCCACCTCGCCGAGGCCGCGCAGCTCTTCGAACGCGGGCCCGATGTTCCGGTGGACGCTCCGCGCGTCCCCCTCGAGGGAGAGCTGCAGGTAGGGTCCGCCGGGGAGCACGCCCATGTTGAGCCCGAGGGCGTCCGGGTCGTCCTCGTCGCGCATGACCGTGGCGAGCCGGTAGATGCCCTGCTCGGGGAAGATCACCGCCATCATCCTGCGGCCGCGTAGCGAGGTGAAGCGGGACTCGAACTCGGGCCAGCCCGCCTGGATCGACTCGACGTCGAACGCCACGTCGAGGTACATGATCGGCGCATCGTGACGCACCAGGGCGGTGACCTCCCCCAGTCTGCTCATCGGCTGCTCCAACCCGGTCCCCGTCATGGATGGGACGCTACGTCGGGTTCCGTCCGAGTGTCGAGCGCCCGTCCGCTCAGCAGTCGGGGCGGACGTCCCTTGTCCGACAGACCACGCCTGGGAGAATGGACCCATGAGCAACCAGACCGGCCTGCCCGGCTCCCGCTCGGCCCTCGCGCTGCAGTTCCCCCAGTCCCTGGGGGTCTACGACGACTACGCCGACGCGCAACGGGCCGTCGACCACCTGTCCGACCAAGGGTTCCCCGTGCAGAACTGCCTGATCGTCGGCACCGACCTCAAGCAGGTAGAGCGGGTCACCGGACGTCTCACCACGGGCCGCGTGGCCCTCGGCGGCGCTCTCTCGGGTCTGTGGCTCGGCCTCTTCGTCGGCCTGATCTTCTCCCTCTTCGGCACCGGGAACAGCTACGCGATCATCTTGTCGACCGCGCTCTTCGGCGTGCTCTTCGGTCTGGTCTGGGCCCTGATCGGCTACGCCGCGACACGGGGGCGCCGTGACTTCACCTCGATCCAGCAGGTGGTCGCGACCAAGTACGAGGTGCTCGTCGAGCACAAGTTCGCCGCCGAGGCACGCCAGCGCCTCGCCGACCTCCCGGGTGGACGCCCGAACCCGTTCGCCTGACCCGGGGGGTTCAGCCTTCGGCGTCTTCTACGGCGTCGTCGGCCGGCACCACCACGGGCCTCATCCTGGCCCATACGAGGAACGCCGCCGCGACGACGACCATGCCCAGCCCGGCCCACAGGTTGATGTTGAGCCCGCCGGCGCGGGCGAGGTCGGCGTCGCTGGTGCCGAGGAACCCGGTGAGGACGAGTACGACGCCGTACAAGCCGATCAGCATCGCGATGAACGTCCGGATGTCGAAGGCCCCGGCCCGGTGAGTCCGCTCCACCTGGCGTTCGGCCTGCTTCGTCTGCGTCACGGTCATGACTGAGCTCCTCACCAGAACAGGATGTTGAGAACGACGACGGCGACGAGGCCGACGCCGGCGAGCTTGGTCGGCTGCTGGAACCAGGCGAGCTGCCCTGCGTGCTCGTCCCTGAAGTCGGCCTTCGGGGTCAGCGAGTAGACGAGCCCCCGCAGCTCCGACTCGGCTTTCGGCCGGGTCATCAAGCTGACCACAACGCTCACCACCAGGTCGACCGCGAAGGCGGCTCCCGCCGCTGCGAAGCTGGCGCCCTGGCCGCTCAGCCCCCACACGCCGAGAGACAGCGCCCCGAGCGTGTCCTTGCTGAGCACTGCGACCCCGACAGCGGCGGCCGTGCCGGAGACGAGACCCACCCATCCGGCGGTCGGGCTCATCCGTTTCCAGAACATGCCCAGGATGAAGGTGGCGAACAGAGGAGCGTTGAAGAACCCGAACAGCGTCTGCAGGTAGTTCATGATGTTGGAGTACGACGCCGCGAACGACGCCGTACCGATCGCGACCAGCGTCGCGGCCACGGTCGCAAGGCGGCCGACCGTCGTGTAGTAGCCGTCCGGGCGGTCCTTCACCACGTAGGTCTGCCACAGGTCGTAGGAGAACACGGTGTTGAAGGCCGAGATGTTGGCTGCCATGCCTGCCATGAACGACGCCAGCAGCCCGGCGATCGCGACCCCCAGCATGCCGTTGGGCAGCAGGTCTCGCATCAGGTACAGCAGCGCGTTGTTGTAGTCGGGCTCGCCACCGGACGCCTTGGGCTGCGCAATCTCGTTGACCAGGACCGCCGCGATCATGCCGGGCACGATGACGATGAACGGGATGAACATCTTGGGGAAGGCCCCGATGATCGGCGCCCGCTGGGCGGCAGAGATCGAGCTCGACGCCATTGCCCGCTGCACCTCGACGAAGTTCGTCGTCCAGTAGCCGAACGACAGCACGAACCCGAGTCCGAACACGATCCCGATCACCGAAAGGACCGGGTTGTCGATCGCCGCGAGGCTGGTGCCGGGCCAGGACGAGAGCTGGTCGGCACCACCGGCCGCGGTGAGCTTCTCCTTGAGTCCGCTGTAGCCGCCGACCTTGGTCAGCCCGACCAGGGTGAGTGGCAGGAGCGCCGCCACGATCACGAAGAACTGGAGCACCTCGTTGTAGATCGCGGCGGAGAGCCCGCCCAGTGCGGTGTAGGTCAGCACGATGGCCGCCGCGATAAGCAGCGAGACCCAGAGCGGCCAGCCGAGCAGGACCTTAACGATGCTGGCGAGCAGGAACAGGTTGATGCCGGCGATCAGCAGCTGTGCCACCCCGAAGCTGATCGCATTGAAGAGGTGGGCGGGTTTACCGAAGCGCCGGTTCATGTACTCCGGCACCGAGCGCACCTTGGAGCCGTAGTAGAAGGGCATCATGACGAGGCCGAGAAACAGCATCGCCGGAACTGCGCCGATCCAGAAGTAGTGCACAGTCGGCACGCCGAAGTTGGCGCCGTTGGCGGACATGCCGATGATCTCCACGGCACCGAGGTTGGCCGAGATGAAGGCAAGGCCCGTCACCCAGGCGGGGAGGGACCGCCCGGACAAGAAGAAGTCGATACTGCTCGAGACCGAGCGTCGGGCCAGGATCCCGACGCCCAGGACGAACGCGAAGTAGATCGCGATCAAGGAGTAGTCGACGAAGTTGGCGTCGAGGCGTAGGTCCGAGCTTGCTGCGAGAATCACCGATCGTCCTTCCGAGGCTGGTAACCCCTCCGGAGACGTTCTTCCCCGACCGGACGAATTCCACACATGCGACTCGCAATTGCCGGCAGCCCACGGCCGGAGAAGACGAACGGACGGTTCGCGACACGCGAACCGTCCGTTCAGGAGTGGAGCTGAGGGGACTCGAACCCCTGACCCCCTCCATGCCATGGAGGTGCGCTACCAGCTGCGCCACAGCCCCGCCGCTCGCGCCTGTCGGCTTGAGCAACTCGGGAATCTTAGCCAACGCCTCGCCAGGATGCGAAATCGGGGGCTCAACGCCGATGGGTGGCTGGTGGTCCGCTTCGCCTGGGAGCACGTGATGCCCGAGCCGGAGTACGTCGACCGAGTGCGGCGGTCCGTCGTACTCCTTCTCAGCAGGAAGCCACTCGGACGGGCACTCGACGACGAGCACGACGGCCTCACGGCGTGAGAACCGGACCTGCTTCTGACAAGTGCCTGTCCGAACGGCGCAGGGGCGGTGAGCCCTGGCGGCGGTGCGGGGTGGAGGAGCGGACGTTGGTCTGCTTCTTGGGCCTACCGTTGGCCGCAGCATTTTTTTCAGGTCACTGGAGCGGAGGTCAGTCGCGTTCCCGCACCACGATCACGGGTCCGGCTGCGTAGCGGATGCACCGCTCGGCGACCGAGCCGAGGACCAAAGCCCGGAAGCCGCCGAGACCGCGCGACCCGACGACGATGACGTCAGCGGTCTCAGACGCCCCGATGAGCGCTTCTGCGGCGGCACTGTGCACCACGTGCACCTCGACCGGTACGTCGGTCTCGCCGAGCAGATGGGCGACCCGGCCCTTCTCCTCTGCCATCGCCGAGGCCTCGTACTCCGACAGCGACGCTGCGAACCCCATGGGGACGTCCGCGGGCCGGGCCGTGCTCAGGATCGACCAGGCACGCACGACGTGCAGAGTGGTCCCGCGGCGCCGGGCCTCCTCCAGCGCGTAGCGGACGGCGCGGGCCGCGCCGTCGGAGCCGTCGTCACCGACGACGACCCCGCCGTCGGGGCGGACATGCTTGGTCACCTCGGGCATGCTCTCGGTCATGCCAACATCCTCCCCTAGTGAGGGCGCTGGCGTGGTGCCTTCTGGTTGTACCCGGCAAGTCGCAGGCGGCCGCCGTGCTCGATCTCCTCGACGGTGATCCAGGCGCAGTTGTCTACGCCCTTCAGGGAGACGCTCAGCTCCTGCGGCCAGCCGAGAAGCCCGGCCAGCGCAACCTTCATCGCCGCGCCATGGGTCACGACCAGGCCGGTCTCCCCGTGACGCAACCCGCTGACGCACTCGAACAGGGCGGGCACGATGCGCGCCTCGACATCCTTGGCGTCCTCGCCGCCCTTCACCGGGACCAAGCCGTCGCCGACGGCCCAGGCGGTGTACTCGTCCGGGAAGCGCTCGGCGAACTCGTCGAGCGTGAGGCCCTGCCTCTCCCCCACGTCGAACTCCCGCAGCCGCTGGTCGTAGGACACCGAGAGCCCCGCCTCCGCGGCGACATAGCCGGCGGTGGTCCGTGCACGGACCAGGTCGGAGGACCACAAGGCGGCGATGTCGAAGCCGGCCAGATGTCGCGCTGCGGCCTCCGCCTGTGCGTGACCGGTGGGATCGAGCTCGATGTCGGCGTGGCCCTGGGCTCGCCCCGACTCGTTCCAGGCGGTCTGCCCGTGCCGGAGCAGGATGAGGCGGCGGCTCACTCGCCGCGGCCGGAGGTCACGGCCTCCGGGAGCTCGATCGTCGGGCAGTCACGCCACAGCCGCTCGAGAGCGTAGAACGAACGCTCCTCCTCGTGCTGGACGTGCACGACGATGTCGGCGTAGTCGATGAGCACCCAGCGCCCGTCACGCTCGCCCTCGCGTCGTACCGGCTTGGCCCCGATCTCCCGGAGCCGGTCCTCGACCTCGTCGACGATCGCCTTCACCTGGCGGTCGTTGGCCGCCGAGCAGAGCAGGAAGGCGTCGGTGATCACCAGCTGCTCGGAGACGTCGAAGGCGACGATGTTGTCGGCGAGCTTGTCGGAGGCGGCCTGTGCGGCGGCGTGCACCAGCTCGAGGGCGCGGTCGGTCGCGGTCACGTGAGTCCTTGCCTGGGTCGGGGCCGGTCGGGACAGTAGAGGGCGTGCTTGCCGATGTACTGCACCACGCCGTCGGGGACGAGGTACCACACCGGCTCGCCCGCCGCCGTGCGCTGCCGGCAGTCGGTCGAGGAGATCGCAAGGGCCGGGATCTCGACGATCGTCACCTTGTCGAACGGGATGCCCTCGAGCGTCGACTCGTCCATCTCGTAGCCAGGACGGGTACATCCGACGAAGTGGGCCAGCTTGAACAGCTCGGAGGCGTCGCGCCAGGTGAAGATCTCGCCGAGCGCGTCCACGCCGGTGATGAAGTAGAGGTCGGCGTCGGGAAGCGCGTCGTTCAGGTCGCGCAGCGTGTCGATGGTGTACGTCGGGCCGGGTCGCTCGATGTCGACGCGGGAGACCCAGAACCGAGGGTTCGACGCGGTGGCGATCACCGTCATGAGGTAGCGGTCCTCGGCGGGGCTGACCTCGCGCTCGGACTTCTGCCACGGCTCGCCGGTCGGCACGAAGACGACCTCGTCGAGGTCGAACCAGGCCCGGACCTCGCTCGCCGCGACCAGGTGGCCGTGATGGATGGGGTCGAACGTCCCGCCCATGACCCCGACGCGACGGCGACGGCCCACCGGCTCGGAGGAGAGGTCAGTCACCGGCGTCCGCCATCCGGTAGGGCCTGCCTGCTCAGGAGTGCTCCCGGCCCCTGCCGAACGTCAGCAGTCCGAGCATCAGCACGAGGAGGAGTCCGAGGGCGATGCCGCCGACGGCCCATGGCGAGATGGCTGCCGCACCACTCGTCTCCGCGGCGACCGTGATCAGGGACGTGAGAACCATGCGCACACCTTACCGTCACGATCCGCCACGGCTGACCCCAGACCACCCGTTCAGCGGACGTGCCCCTCGCCGGTGACGACGTACTTGGTCGAGGTCATCTCGGGCAGCCCCATCGGGCCGCGCGCGTGCAGCTTCTGGGTGGAGATCCCGATTTCGGCGCCGAACCCGAACTCCCCGCCGTCGGTGAAGCGGGTCGAGGCGTTGACGAGCACGGCAGCGGAGTCGACAGCCGCGGCGAAACGGCGGGCCGCCGGCTGTGACCGGGTGACGATCGCGTCACTGTGACCGGAGGAGTAGCGGCGGATGTGGGCGATGGCCGCGTCGAGGTCCGGTACGACGGCCGCGGAGATGTCGAGGGAGAGGTACTCCCGCCCGTAGTCCTCGTCGGTCGCCGACACCACGCCGTCGAGCCGCGCGAACGCCTCGTCGCCGTGGATCGTCACGCCGGCCTGCTGGAGGGCAGGCACCACACGCGGCAGGAAGTCCTGGGCCACGTCGGCGTGCACCAGGAGGGACTCCGCCGCGTTGCACACCGAAGGGCGGTGTGTCTTGGCGTTGAGGACGATCGAGACCGCCATGTCCAGGTCCGCGTCGGCGTCGACGTACACGTGGCAGTTGCCGACCCCGGTCTCGATGACCGGCACCGTCGACTCCTCCACCACCGAACGGATCAGGCCCGCTCCGCCGCGCGGGATGAGCACGTCGACGAGACCCCGCGCGCGCATCAGTGCCTTGGCCGGCTCGTGGCCCTCACCCGGAACCAGCGCCAGGACGTCCTCGGGCAGTCCTGCCCCGGCCGCCGCGCGGCGCAGGACCGAGACGATGGCGGTGTTGGAGCGCAGCGCGCTCGAGGACCCCCGAAGCAGCACGGCGTTGCCTGCCTTGAGGCAGATGCCCGTCGCGTCGGCCGTGACGTTGGGCCGCGCCTCGTAGATGAACCCGATGACGCCGAAGGGCACGCGGATCTGGCGCAGCTCGAGCCCGTTGGCCAGCGTGGACCCACGAACCACCTCGCCGACCGGGTCCGGCAGCGCTGCGACGTCGCGGAGCCCGTCGGCCATCGCCACCACGCGCGACTCGTCGAGACGCAGGCGGTCGATGATCGAGGCCGGCGTGCCTGCGGCTTCTGCCGCGGAGACGTCCTCGGCGTTCGCGGCGAGCACCTCCGGGGTCGCGCCGACCAGAGCGTCCGCCATGGCGTGCAGGGCTGCGTCCTTGCGAGCACGGGTCACCAGGGCCAGCTCGTTCGCGGCCTCACGGGCCCGCTCGGCGACCGCGAGGACAGCGGCCTCGACGCTGTTGCCAGCGGGGGTTGTGGTCATGGGTCAAGCGTAAGGCGGGGCCACTCAGAAGGGCAGCGGTGTCACGTCCCGGAGATCCATCACCACGGCGTACTCCATGCCACGGCTCTGGAACACATGGCGCTCGATGACCTCGAGCCCGACGACCTCCCACCGCGGGAGCCCTGCGGAGTCGCGGTACTCGTTCCACACCCGGAGCGCGAGGGACGATGCGTCGAGCAGCGACTCGGCCTCCTCCCAGTACTGGATCTCGGCCCGCGCGCCGTCGTACTTCATGGAGTGGAGGAAGGGTCGCTGGTCACTGAGGCGGCGCAGGGCGTTGCGCACCACGAGCGGTTCCATGGAATCACCCGCGACGGTCACCCTCACGTGCCAGAGCCGTACGGACTCGCCCACTTGCCACCTCTTCAGGTCCCGAAACCTACGACGCCCCTAGTGTGTCCCGTGTTCACAGGCCCCAACCGCGGAATTCGTAAAGTGACCTTACCGATGTGAGGTGGCCTACACCGGCCTAGGTACGACGCGGCGGGTGCAGCAGGACCAGGTCATCGCGGTGGACCACCTCGCGCTCGTAGGACGAGCCGAGCTCCTTGGCCAGGTCTCTGGTGGAGCGACCCACGAGCTCGGGCAGCTCCTCGGAGTCGTAGTTGACCAACCCACGGGCCACGGGCGTGCCGTGCTGGTCCACGAGGTCCACCGGGTCACCGCCGACGAAGGAGCCGGTGGCACCGGTGATCCCGGCCGGAAGCAAGGATGCCCGCCGCTCGACGACCGCTCGGACGGCACCGTCGTCGAGCACCAAGGAGCCCTTCGGCTCAGTGGCGTGGGCGAGCCAGAGCAGGCGGGTCGGCCGCCGGCGACCGGTGGGATGGAACATCGTGCCGACGGGCTCCCCCGCGAGCGCCGACGAGGCCCGCTCGGCCGAGGTGAGGACGACCGGGATGCCGGCCCCGGTCGCGATCCTGGCGGCCTCGACCTTGGTCTGCATGCCTCCCGTGCCCAGGCCCACCGAGCCCGTCTTGCCGATCGTCACGCCCTCGAGGTCGTCGTCGGAGGAGACCTCCGACAGGAGGGTGGTCCCGGGCAGCGCCGGGTCGCCGTCGTAGAGGCCCGCCACGTCGGAGAGCAGGAGCAGCAGGTCGGCGTGGACGAGGTGGGCGACGAGAGCCGCGAGCCGGTCGTTGTCGCCGAAGCGGATCTCCGAGGTGGCGACCGTGTCGTTCTCGTTCACGATCGGCAGCGTGCCCATCTCGAGCAGCTTGGCGAAGGTCCGGTAGGCGTTGCGGTAGTGGCTGCGGCGCGTCACGTCGTCGACGGTGAGGAGCACCTGGCCGACCGTCACGCCGTGCCGGGCGAACTCCTCGGTGTAGCGGTGCACGAGCAGGCCCTGGCCGACCGAGGCCGCCGCCTGCTGGGTCGCGAGGTCGCGTGGTCGCCGCACCAGGCCCAGGGGTGCCAGACCGGCGGCGATCGCACCGGAGGAGACCAGCACCACCTCGGCACCCCTCGCCCGGAGCTTCGCGAGGCTCTCGACGAGCGCACGCACCCGAGCAGGGTCGATGCCGCCCTCGGCCGTGGTCAGCGACGAGGAGCCGATCTTCACGACGACGCGGGAGGCCGACGCCACCTCGGCCCGGAGCGAGCTCACGGCTGCTCGTCCTCCCCCTCGTCTCCGCCGGAACCCGGGTCGTTCTCCTCCCAGCCGAGGTCAGGATCGCGGGCTTCGTCCGTCTTCTCTGCCCCCGCTGCCTGGCGCCGGGCCACGTCGGCCCGGGTCTCGCCCTCCGGCCGCGAGGCGTAGGCCTCGTCGATCGCGCGACGCCGCTGGGCAGCGGGACGCTGCTCCTCGAAGCGGTGGTCCTCACCCCGGCGGCTGAGGAGCTCTGCCCCCGTCTGCACCATCGGCCGGAAGTCGAAGACCACGGCGTTGTCCACGTCGCCGATCAGGACGGTGTCGCCCTCCTCGGCACCGAGCTCGAGCAGCCGGTCCTCGACGCCGAGACGGTTGAGGCGGTCGGCGAGGAAGCCCACGGCCTCGTCGTTGCTGAAGTCTGTCTGGCGCACCCAGCGCTCCGGCTTCTCCCCGCGCACACGCCACCCCTCGCCGGTCTCCTTGACCGTGAACTCGGGTCCTCCGGCGGCGGTCGGCGGCCGCAGGACGATCCGGGTCGCCTCGGCGGCGGGCTTGTTGCGCCGGGCCTCGGCGACGACCTCCGCCATCGCGAAAGACAGCTCCCGGAGGCCCTCGTGGCTCGCCGCGGAGACCTCGTAGACCTTCAGCCCCCGGGCGATGAAGTCCTCCCGGACGATGTCGGCAAGGTCCCGGGCATCGGGCACGTCGACCTTGTTGAGCGCGACCAGGCGCGGCCGGTCCTCCAGGCCGCCGTACCGGCTCAGCTCCCGCTCGATCACGTCGAGGTCCTCGAGCGGGTTGCGTCCGGGCTCCATGGTGGCCATGTCGATGACATGCACCAACGCGGCGCAGCGCTCGACGTGGCGCAGGAAGTCATGGCCGAGGCCCCTCCCCTCGCTCGCACCCTCGATGAGACCGGGCACGTCGGCGACCGTGAAGGTGATGTCCCCGGCCGTGACGACGCCGAGGTTCGGGATCAGCGTCGTGAACGGATAGTCGGCGATCTTGGGCCGTGCCCGGGAGAGCGCCGCGATCAGGCTGGACTTGCCCGCGCTCGGGAAGCCGACCAGGCCGATGTCGGCCACGACCTTCAGCTCGAGCGTGATGGTGAGGTCGTCACCCGGCTCCCCGAGCAGCGCGAAGCCCGGTGCCTTCCGCTTGGAGGAGGCGAGCGCGGCGTTGCCGAGCCCACCGCGGCCGCCCTGGGCGATGACCATCTCGGTGCCCGCACCGACCAGGTCGGCCAGGACGCTCCCGTGTTCGTCCTTCACGACCGTCCCGTCCGGGACGGCGAGCACGAGGTCTGCGCCATGGGCGCCGTTGCGGTGGGCTCCCGCGCCGTGACCGCCGTGCTCGGCCCGGCGGTGCGGGCTGTGGTGGTAGTCGAGCAGCGTGGTCACGCCTGGGTCGACCCGCAGGATCACGCTCCCGCCGGGACCACCGTTCCCGCCGTCAGGTCCGCCGAGCGGCTTGAACTTCTCGCGGTGCACCGACGCCACACCGTTGCCACCACGACCGGCGGTGACGTGAAGCACCACGCGGTCGACGAAGGTGGGTACTGCCATGGGTCGATCCTCACTGGAGATGGCCGTGCTGGGAAAGAGCCAGGGGCGCCCCGCGGTGTCGCGGAGCGCCCCTGGCGATGTCTGTGCTTGGTCTGCGCTACGTCACTCAGCCGTCGGAACGACGTTGACGACGCGGCGACCACGCTTGGTGCCGAACTCGACGTTCCCGCCGACCAGCGCGAAGAGGGTGTCGTCGCCGCCGCGACCCACACCGGAGCCCGGGTGGAAGTGGGTGCCGCGCTGACGCACGATGATCTCACCGGCGTTGACCAGCTGGCCGCCGTAGCGCTTGACGCCTAGACGCTGAGCGTTCGAGTCACGACCGTTCTTGGTCGAGGCTGCGCCCTTCTTGTGTGCCATGAGTTCAGTCCTTGGTTCTCTTCAGAGGAGTCAGTCAGTGAGCGATGCTCAGGCCGAGATGTCGGTGACCTTGACCTGGGTGTACTTCTGACGGTGACCCTGGCGCTTCTTGTACCCGGTCTTGTTCTTGTACTTCTGGATGACGATCTTCGGACCCTTGGTGGCCCCGAGGACCTCCGCGGTCACGGTCGCCTTGCCGAGCGCGTCTGCGTCCGAGGTGACGTTGTCACCGTCGACGAGCAGCACCACGGGAAGCTTGACCGAGTCGCCAACCTCGCTGGCAACCTTGTCGATCTCGATGACGTCACCGACAGCAACCTTCTGCTGCTGGCCGCCACTGCGAACGATCGCGTACACCGCGGACTCACTCTCTTCGTCGGACTACAAGTACGGTTTCTGTGGCGCAGCGCGCTGCCCGGCATTCTGCGACGGGAGCGTGCGGCTGGCACACAGGACGGGCGCGCTTTGCACGCCGAGGTTCAAGTCTACGGAC
The DNA here is from genome assembly GCA_035297905.1 of Nocardioidaceae bacterium. Lineage (GTDB taxonomy): Bacteria > Actinomycetota > Actinomycetes > Propionibacteriales > Nocardioidaceae > Nocardioides_C. Next base: position 15,472 of record DATGYO010000202.1, on the reverse strand, counting down.
GATGCCCTGCCGGGTCAAAACGCCCGGGGGCGTGCACAGCCCCGACGCCCCAGCGTCGCCCTTCATGGGTCAGCGCCTCCGGGAGCCCTTCTTCTTCACCGGCACATGCGGAGTAGCCGGCACCTCGACCCCAGCGTCCTCCACGTCGGCCCCGTCCTCCACGTCGGCCCCGTCCTCCGCGGCGTCTACGAGCGAGGAGAGCGGCTCGGCATCGGCCGGCTCTTCCGTGACCTCTTCAGCGGCGGCAGGGACCTGACCGTTCGCCGACTGGCTGGCCTCTCCGCCGCCAGCTGCCGTCGTCGGGAGCGCCGTCGACCCCGGCTGTGACGGGGCCGAGGAGGCTCCGGCCGGTGGGCCTGCGGGGCGACGCGCGCCCCGTCGGCGTACGGACGTCACGATCTTGGGCGCAGCGGGCGCGGGAGGCTCAGGCGTGGCAGCCTCGGCCACCGGCTGCTCGTCCCCTTTCGGCTGCTCCCCGGCCACCGGACCTGTCTCGGCGCCCTCCGCGGGCTCTTGGAGCGACGGGGTCGCCGCTGCGGCTTCGGGGGCTCCGGCCGACGACGGCTCAGCCCTCTCCCGCGACGGCTCCTCGAGCTCCGGCGACGGCTCGGCAGCCGGCTCGGCCTGGCCGTCCCTGGTGCCGCGGCCACGGCGACCACGCCCACCTCGGCTGCGGCCGCCGCCCTTCCCCTCGGTCGGCTGGGCCTCGGCGGCCTCGGCGGCCTCGCCCGAGCCCTCGGCGACCTCAGCGGCTGCGGGGCCTGCCTCGACCTTCGGGGTGCCGGCCTCGGCAGCCTGCGAGCCGTCCGGGCTCCGCTCAGCCGCGACTTCCGGCTCATCGTGCTTGTCCTCGGGCTTGGCCATCGCGGCAATGTCCTTCGGCGAGGGGACTCCCCCACCGTTGCCGCCGCCGGCAGTGGCTGCCTCGTCACGACCGCGACTGCGGCCGCTCCGGCGACCACGCCGCGAGTCGTCCTCGCCCTTCTTCCTGGGCTCGACGGGCTCGTGGTGCAGGACCAAGCCGCGGCCCTGGCAGTGCTCGCAGCTCTCCGAGAACGCCTCGAGCAGGCCGGTGCCGATCCGCTTGCGCGTCATCTGCACGAGGCCGAGCGAGGTCACCTCGGCGACCTGATGGCGGGTGCGGTCGCGGCCCAGGCACTCGACGAGGCGGCGCAGCACCAGGTCGCGGTTGCTCTCGAGGACCATGTCGATGAAGTCGACGACGATGATGCCGCCGATGTCACGCAGCCGGAGCTGACGGACGATCTCCTCGGCCGCCTCGAGGTTGTTCTTGGTGACCGTCTCTTCGAGGTTCCCGCCCGAGCCGGTGAACTTCCCGGTGTTCACGTCGACGACGGTCATCGCCTCCGTGCGGTCGATGACCAGGGAGCCGCCCGAGGGCAGCCAGACCTTGCGGTCGAGAGCCTTCTCGATCTGCTCGTCGATCCGGTACTCCGCGAAGACATCACGGCCCCCGTCGTACCGCTCGAGGCGGTCTGCGAGGTCCGGCGCGACGTGGCTGACGTACCCCTGGACCATGTCCCAGGCGTCCTCACCGGCGATCACGAGCTTGTTGAAGTCCTCGGTGAAGAGGTCCCGGACCACCTTGAGGGTGAGGTCCGGCTCGCCGTACAGCAGCTGCGGCGCGTTGCCGCCCTTGACCTTGCTCTCGATGTCGGCCCATCGCGCCGTGAGTCGCTCGACGTCCCGCGTGAGCTCCTCCTCGCTCGCTCCCTCCGCCGCGGTGCGGACGATGACGCCAGCGGTGTCCGGGACGATGTCCTTCAGCAGCGCCTTCAGGCGGTTGCGCTCGGTGTCGGGGAGCTTGCGGGAGATGCCACTGGTGGTGCCGTCTGGCACGTAGACCAGGAACCGGCCTGGCAGGCTGATCTGGCTGGTGAGCCGAGCGCCCTTGTGCCCGATCGGGTCCTTCGTGACCTGGACCAGGATCGACTGCCCGGACTTGAGGACCGCCTCGATCTTGCGGGGCTGGCCGTTCTTGGCGCCCAGCGCGTCCCAGTTGACCTCACCGGCGTACAGGACCGCGTTGCGGCCCTTGCCGATGTCGATGAACGCCGCCTCCATCGAGGGGAGGACGTTCTGGACTCGTCCGAGGTAGACGTTGCCGATCAGCGACGTCTGCGACTCGCGGGCGACGTAGTGCTCGACGAGCACCTTGTCCTCGAGTACGGCGATCTGGGTCAGGTCCTCGCGCTGGCGGATCACCATGACGCGGTCCACCGACTCCCGGCGCGCGAGGAACTCCGCCTCGCTGACGATCGGGGCGCGGCGACGGCCGGCCTCCCGGCCCTCCCGCCTGCGCTGCTTCTTCGCCTCGAGGCGAGTCGAGCCGCTCAGCGCGGTGATCTCGTCCTCGGCGTTGCGGGGTTTGCGGACCCTGGTGACGGTGCCCTCGGACTCCTCGGAGCCCTCGTCGTTCTCTCCGGTTCGACGACGACGACGGCGGCGGCGCGTCCCGCCGGCGCCCTCCTCGGACTCGCTCTCGCCATGGGCGGCCTGACCGCTCTGACCGCCCTGGTCGGAGCGCTGACCGCCGTTGCCCTCGGACTCCTCGCCCGCCTCGGCGGCGCCGTTGTCCTCGCCGCCGCCGGAACGGCGACGCCTGCGGCCGCCACGGCGACGTCTACGGCGCTCGCCGCCCTGGTCCTCCTCGCCTTCAGCGCCACCCTGCCGACTCTCCTCGCCCGCCTGCTCGGGGGCCTCCTCGTTCGAAGGCGCCTCCGAGGTCTCCTCGGGCTCGGTCTCTGCAGGCTTCTTCGCCGGCTTCTTCGCGGTCTTCTTCGCGGGCTTGCGGCGCTCCTCGCCGGTCGCGGCCTCATCGGCGTCTCCCGCGCCGGCGGAAGCAGCGTCGCTGCCCCCCGCCTCCGCGCTCTCGGCGGACTTGGCGGGCCTGCGCCTGCGGGTGACTGCCTTGGTCGGGTCCGGTGGCTGGAAGAGCAGGGCGGTCGCCGGTGGCGGACCTCCAGGAGCCGAGGCGGCCGCGGCCTGGTCGAGCGGGTCGGTCAGCCCGGTCTCCTCGTCGCCTTCCGGCGCCACGGGCGTGACCCCCGTGGCGGGGAGCACCTCGGTTGAGCCGGGCGCGTCCTCCGCGGCGGCGACAGCAGCCTCGGCGGGCTCGGTGGCCGCGACGGCCTTCTTCGTGGTCCGCTTGGCGGCGGTCTTCTTCGCGACCTTCTTGGCGGTCCGCTTCGCGGGCGGAGCCTGGTCGAGCCCTTCGCCGGCCGCCTCGACCGGCTCGGCCGGCTCGGTCGGGGCAGGTTCGGCGGTCGCCTCCGCGGTCGGCTCAGCGGTTGTCCCAGCAGCTGGCTCGGTCGGGGCCGGCTCGGCGGCGGCCTTCTTGGTGGTGCGCTTGGCGGTGGTCTTCTTGGTGGTGCCGGCCTTCTTGGCCGTGGTCTTCTTCGCGGCTGCCCGCTTGGCGGGAGCCTTCTTGGCCGGTGTCACGCCGGTCGGCGTGTCGGCGGCCGTGTCAGCCGCTGACTGCCCGGGTTCGGGGCTGCCTGAAGCGGCGGCGGGTGATTCTGTTGAGTTCTCAGCGTCGAGCATCTGCTCTCCTAGGCTCCCGGGACTCGTCCGTGACGGGTCCACGCGGGAGCGTGTCAGTCGTCGTACCGGAGCACCGGTGCGACGCAAGCCTGCGGTCGGGGCTCCGACTTCGGGTGACCGACGGTCGCCGGCGTGCGCGAGTCAGCGGTCAGGCCTTGGCCGGAACACGGCGACAACCTCCGAATCGCTCGTCGCCGGGGGTTCGCGTCGGGGCCAACCGCGGTCAGCAGCTCAGCAGACCGAACCTGTCACCTTCGGTCATCCTGCGTCGCGGTCGGGCTCCAACGGATCCCCTACCGTGCCGGTCTGCGGATCGAGAGGGCCCTGCGCCTGCCGCTCCTGGAGCGGAGCAACACCGGCGTCGAGTCCTGCGACCTCGCGGAGTCCGGCGAGGATGTCGTCGGGTCTCACGGACGGAGTTCCGTGACGTAAGACCACTTCGAGTATCGCACACTCCGAGCCGGATACCTCGCCACCCTGTGACACCAGTGACACGACAGCCTCACGGCAGTCGAAGGTGCGCATTCCCTTCTTGGTCATCCGCTGCACCGACACCTCCTCGGCGGCGAGGAAGCGCGCGACGGCGTCGGCGGCGGCGTCCGGCGAGACGCCCGGCAGCGTGAGCCGCCAGGCGCTGGCCTCGAGCCGGTCGGCCAGGCCACCGCCCCGGCTCTCGACGACCTCGAGCACGTCGAGGCCGTCCGGCAGCGCCTCGTCCAGGGCTGCGTGTACGGCGGCGGGGTCGACCACCTGGGCGAGTGCGATCTCGAGGTACTCCGCCTCACTGCTCGACCCCGTCGGCGCGGCACCGGCGTAGGAGATCCGGGGGTGTGGGTTGAAGCCCGAGGAGTAGGCCATCGGGATCCGCGCGCGGAACACGGCGCGCTCGAAGGCCCGGGAGAAGTCTCGATGACTGGTGAAGCGCAGCCGCCCACGCTTGGCGTACCGGACACGGAGCCGCTGCACCGGCGGCAGTTGCTGTTCGGGCTGTTCAGGCACGGGGCAACCCTAAGGGCGCACCGTGTTCGGGTGTGTGCCGGTCCTGGCGCGCATCAGCGGCGACGGGAACCGGTGTGTGACGCGTACGCCGGCGAGCCAGTCCGTCAGCCGGCCGGCCTCTGCGTCGAGCGCCTGCCTGGCTCGAGCGTCGACCTCTTCCAGGGGCTCTACCTCGATCTCGCCAGCAGGGGTCTGATGCCAGCCACCGACGATCCGGCCGTCCCACCACGCGGTCGGCCCGGCGTTGCCGTTCCTGTCGAACACGTGCGCCCGGTGGTCCCCGAGGTACCACTCGCGGTCGGACCAGCCCATGACCGTCGGGTCGAGTCCGGGCAGGAGTGCCGCCCAGGGCTCGACCGCTGGGACGGGTTCGACATCGTCGGGCAGGAGATACCCCGACCCTCCCTCCAGGTCGACCTCGACCGCCCCGACGTCCTGCAGCGCTCTGCGCACCCCCGCAAGCGTCGAGCCGAGCCACCACTTCAGGTCCTGCTCGGTGCCCGGCCCGTAGGCCCACAACCACCTGCGCACAAGAGCGGCCAGCCCCTCCGGCTGGCCAGGCGGCGTGAGGTCGCGGCCGATCCAGGAAGACATCAGCGTCCACCGTGGCCGCGACACCGTCCAACCGCCTGCGTTCGACGCCCGGACGAGCAGGCCGGAGGCCGACAGGATCGTGAGCACACGGGGACCGACCGGGACGTCACCACCCCACGTCCGCCCCTCGCCGTAGGAGATCGACCCGCCCAGCACCGAAAGCTCGTCACGCAGCTGCGACCACGACGCCTCGCGGCCCCCCGCGAGCGCGTCCAGGACGGCGTCGCAGGCCTCCTTCAGCCAGGCCTCCCCGTCGCGGAACAAACCGGCCTTCTCGACCGCCCGCACGAGCCTCTTGCGTTCAGCAGCAGCGACACGCGCACTCGCTCCGGCCTGCACCACGTCGAGGGTCTCGGCCGGGAACACGAACAGCGTCCGACGCATGGCCAGGTGCTTGACCACGGACCGTTCGGAGTAGAGGGCCCGGTCCATGTCGCTGACCGACATGTGCTCGGTCCGGGCGCGGGCGGAGAGGTAGACCGAGACCGGGTCGGTGGCGTGGAGCCCCACCATCGCGGCAGTGACGGCTTCGACGTCACCGGCACGCCGGCCGGGCATCAGCCGATGCCGAGCGGCGAGCCGGGCCCTTCTCTCCGTGACTCCGACGCTGCGCACGCTCCCCAGCCTAGAACCGTCCGCACCCAGGACGGGGCCGATCCCGGTCGAACCCGGGCCTGGCCCGCCGCGCCCCCCGGCCGCAGGACGGCGACTCCGGCCCAGGCGGCGCTGGTACGTAAAGTGATCCGGTGACCGCACCCGCACCGACGACCAGGACAGACGCCCCGCCCCCGCAGGACAGCCGCTGGGAGCGGGCACTCGTGCTGGTCGGCATCGTGGTGCTGGCGTTCAACCTCCGGCCTGCCGCGGTCAGCGTGGGGCCGGTCCTCAACGAGATCACCCGCACCCTCGGCATGTCCGGTGCGACAGCCGGCCTGCTGACGACCCTGCCGGTGCTGGCGTTCGCGAGCTTCGGCGCGCTCGCCCCCGACCTCGCCAGGCGCATCGGGGTCCACCGGATCACGCTGGTCGCGCTGGTCGCTGTCGTGCTCGGTCTCTCGGTCCGCTCACGGACCGACAACGTGTGGCTCTTCCTGCTGATGTCGCTGGTCGCCCTCGCGGGGATGGCGACCGCGAACGTGCTGCTGCCGTCGCTGGTTCGCCTGCACTTCCCGACGAGGGTGGGCATGGTCACCTCGCTCTACACCACCTCGCTGGCGATCGGGCTGACGTCGGCATCTGTCTTCACGGTGCCGATCTCCGAACAGCTCGGCTCGTGGCGCTGGGGCCTCCTCACGTGGGCGGTGACCGCGGGGGTGGCGGCCCTCCCGTGGATCGGACTCATCCGCCACGACCGCGCCCCCGAGGCGCAGCCGCACACCGTGACGCTCCGCCAGGTGGCCCGCACCCGGCTCGGCTGGGCGATGGCGGCGTTCTTCGGGTTGCAGTCGTTGCAGGCGTACTCCATCTTCGGGTGGTTCGCACAGGTCTACCGGGACGCGGGCTTCTCGCCCTCGAAGGCGGGCCTCCTGCTCGGCGTGATCACGGCGATGAGCATCCCCCTGTCGTTCATGATCCCGTCGCTCGCGTCCCGTCTGCACAACCAGAGCTGGCTGATCATCGCCCTGATCTCGTGCTACCCGGTCGGGTACCTCGGGCTGATCTTCGCTCCCGTCGCGGGGGCGTGGCTGTGGGCGATGCTGGTCGGCACCGCAGCGAGCGTCTTCCCCCTCGTGCTCGCCCTGATCGCCCTGCGGGCCCGCACCAGCGAGGGCACGGCCGCGCTGTCGGGGTTCACCCAGTCGGTGGGCTACCTGATCGCCGCGGTCGGGCCCTTCGGGGTGGGCGTCATGTACGAGGCGACAGGCGGTTGGACGCTGCCGCTCTCGGTCCTGTGCGTGCTGGTGCTGGGTCAGCTCGCCGCCGGGCTCACGGTCGCGCGCCCGTCGTACATCGAGGACCAGCTCCCCGCGAAGCGGCCGGTGTAGGCCGCAGCGTCAGACGACCGAGAGGGGCAGGAGCTTCTGGCCGGTGGGGCCGATCTGGATCTCGGTGTCCATCTGCGGGCAGACGCCGCAGTCGTAGCAGGGCGTCCAGCGGCAGTCCTCGACCTCGACCTCGGAGTCCGGGTCGATCGCGTCCTCCCAGTCCTCCCAGAGCCAGTCGCGGTCGAGGCCCGAGTCGAGGTGGTCCCACGGCAGCACCTCGGAGTACTCACGCTCGCGGACGGTGTACCAGTCCAGGTCCACGGGCGTGTCCTCGAGAGCCCGCTTGGAGGCGTCCACCCAGCGCTCGAACGAGAAGTGCTCGCTCCAGCCGTCGAAGCGGCCCCCGTCTCGCCAGACCTCCTCGATGATCCGGCCCACACGACGGTCGCCACGAGAGAGCAGGCCCTCGATGATGCCTGGGCGGCCGTCGTGGTAGCGGAAACCGATCGCCCGGCCGTACTGCTTGTCCTCGCGGACCATGTCGCGCAGCTTCTTGAGCCGCTCGTCGGTGGTCTCGTGGTCGAGCTGCGCCGCCCACTGGAACGGGGTGTGCGGCTTGGGCACGAACCCGCCGATCGACACCGTGCAGCGGATGTCCTTGCGACCCGAGACCTCGCGGCCCTTGGCGATCACCTTCTTGGCGAGGTCGCCGATCTCGAGGACGTCCTCGTCGGTCTCGGTGGGCAGCCCGCACATGAAGTAGAGCTTCACCTGGCGCCACCCGTGGGAGTACGCCGTGGCGACGGTGCGGATCAGGTCCTCCTCGGTGACCATCTTGTTGATCACCTTGCGCATCCGCTCCGACCCACCCTCGGGGGCGAAGGTCAGGCCCGAGCGCCGCCCGTTGCGGGAGAGCTCGTTGGCGAGCGTGATGTTGAAGGCGTCGACCCGGGTCGACGGAAGCGAGAGCGAGACGTTGGAGCCGTCGTACCGGTCCGCGAGGCCGTGGGCGATGTCGCCGATCTCGGTGTGGTCGGCGCTCGAGAGCGAGAGCAGCCCGACCTCCTCGAACCCGGACCTGCGGATGCCGTTCTCGACCATGTCGCCGATCGTCTTGATCGAGCGCTCGCGGACCGGACGGGTGATCATCCCGGCCTGACAGAACCGGCAGCCGCGCGTGCAGCCGCGGAAGATCTCGACGGAGAAGCGCTCGTGCACCGTCTCCGCCAGAGGCACCAGCGGCTTCTTCGGGTACGGCCAGGCGTCGAGGTCCATCAGCGTGTGCTTGTGCACCCGCCACGGCACTCCGGAGGTGTTCGGGGCGACACGCTTGATGCGGCCGTCCGGGAGGTAGTCCACGTCGTAGAACTTCGGCACGTAGACCCCGCCGGAGACGGCGAGACGGTAGAGCAGCTCGTCGCGAGGGGTACGCCCGGAGAGGCCGGGACACCCCTCCTGCTTCCACTCACGGACCACCTCGGAGATCGCCAGCACGATCTCCTCGCCGTCCCCGAGCACGGCTGCGTCCACGAAGTCGGCGATCGGCTCGGGGTTGAAGGCGGCGTGCCCGCCGGCGAGCACGACCGGGTCCTGCTCGGCGCGGTCACGCGCGTGCAGCGGGATGCCGGCGAGGTCGATCGCGGTCAGCAGGTTGGTGTAACCGAGCTCGGTGGCGAAGGAGACACCGAAGATGTCGAAGGCGCGCACCGGCCGGTGGTTGTCCACCGTGAACTGCGGGATGTCGTGCTCCCGCATGGTGCGCTCCATGTCGGGCCACACCGAGTAGGTGCGCTCCGCCATGATCCAGTCGCGCTCGTTGAGCACTTCGTAGAGGATCTGGACGCCCTGGTTGGGCTGGCCGACCTCGTAGGCGTCGGGATACATCAGGGCCCAGCGGACGTCGACGTCGTCCCAGTCCTTGAGGGTGGCGTTGAGCTCGCCGCCGACGTACTGGATGGGCTTCTGCACCGACGGCAGCAGCGGCTCGAGTCGTGGGAAGAGTGACTCGGCGTGGGGCGCGGGCATGCAGAACCTCTCGAAGCCAGGATGTGGGTTGGCTGTCAAGAGTACGACGGACGCGCGGCAGGTTCTAACCTGCCGCAGCGGCTCACTCGATCTCGGAGAGCTCTCTCAGGGCAGCCTCCGCGCGGGCGAGCTCTTCTCGTGCGAGCGCGATCAGGTCGCACAGGCCCTGGACACCGAAGCGGTTGCTGATGTTCTCCACGGCCTCGACGATCACGGGGTCGACGCTCTCGGACTCGCTGGCGCTCTCGTTCATGCCGACATCTTCACGGCTCGCCGGTGGACCGTCCACCCCCTCGGCTGCGCGTGTCGCGGGCCCTCCTACGTGCACAGGGGCCGACCTCAGGCGGTCGCGGCTGCCCATCTGGCGTCGCGCCCGAAAGCGGCGAGGAGGTCGGTCTGCGGGTCACCGGACGCAGCAGCATGTGGCCCGATGGCACCCCCTGCCCGGTACATCTCCTCACGGGCGGCGAACCACTCGGCCACCTCTGCGACCAGCTCGGGGTCGAGGTGGCTGTCCCCGCCCGTGGCCACGGCGAGGTCCCACCCGTGCACCAGGTGGTCGGCCGAGAGCTGGCGGAGGTACTCGTCGGCGTCCTCGTCGCCGTACGACAGGTGCACCTTGGCCCCCGGCGGTGCCTCCTCGGCCGCGGCAGACGCCTCGGCGGCGGCGCGGTGACAGGTCGCGACAGGGTCCTCGCCGAGGACGTCGCCGTCGAAACGACTGCCGACCTCCGCGATCGTGCTGCCGTGCATCAGCGGCACGACCCACAGCTCCTCACCGACGACGTGGTTGACCAGGTCGCGCACCTTCCATTCCACACACGGGGTCGCGGCTGACCACTGGTCCGGCCTGATGCCGGAGACTCGGGAGTCCCAGAACTCGACGGTGCGACGGTGCAGGGCTGCGGAATCCACGGCGACCTCCTCAGATGACGGCCCCCGCCTTCTCAGCGTGCTCCGGCTGCGCGCGCATCGTCCAGACGACGATTCCCGGCGGACGAGGCAATCACAGCAAACCTGAGCGAATGGTCGTGCGCGCCTGTGCCACCCACCACTCGAGGTCCGCGCGTTCCCGGTCGCGGACCACCGGGTCGGGATGGCCGGTCGCGTCGAGCGCCTTGTTCCAGCCCAGCCACACCGTCCCGGCGAGCAGGCCCAGGTGCATCGCCGGCTCGTGGAAGGCGGGCCCTGCGGCTTCGGCGTACGCGTCGAGGATCTCCTCGCGGCTCAGGTCCACGACCGAGGCACACCCCGCGACGAACCTGGCCACGTCGAGGGCGCCGGGTGCCACCGCCGGCATGCTCCAGTCGAGCAGAACCAGGTCATCGGACTCGATGGCCATGTTGACCACTGCGACGTCACCGTGCACCAACGTGCACGGGCAGCGACGCAGCGCCCCGACCAACGGCGCCGGGCGGCGGAGCAGCTCGAGCACGGGACCAGCCACGTCAGCCGGGACCATCTGCTCGAAGAGCTCCCAGCCGTGGGTGGCGAGCCGCGGGAGCTGGTTGACGCCGTCGAGATGGGGCCGCATCCGCACCGGCGAGAACATGCCGACGAGGTCTGCGAGCGGAGTAAGCGCATCCCCCCAGGGCTCGAGCGGGACCCCCGCGAACGTCCGGTGCATCGAGGCCAGCCGCCCCATCAACCACCTGCACCGGTCACCGTCGAGACGGTCGTCCCAGGTGAGCACCCGGCCGTCGAGGTCACGCATCACGACCACGGCGCCGCCAGACTCGGCCCAGCCGCCGACGATGGCGTGCCCGACACCGTGAGGCAGATGGTCGAGCAGTCCCCGGGCCCACAGGGTGTACTCCCGGCCCGCGAGGTCGTGGGTCAGCGACATCAGCAGGTCCGTCTCGGGCGTGAGCCTCTTGACCACGAAGGTGCTGCCGTCGTCGAGCACCCACCGTTCGAGCGACGCACCAGACTTGCCTACGTGCGCGACGAGCGGCCTCCGCTCGACCACCCGCTCCTCGAGCTGCGTGGGCTGCATGCGCATCACCGCCTAGACGGCAGGGTAGGACTAGAAGCGGGACCGATCCAGACGACTACGGGCTACCCCGAGCCCCATCGAGCGCTCGGTGCGCAGGTGGATGTTCTGCAGGAGCCCGATCGCCATGAGGCCGGCGAACATCGACGACCCGCCGTACGACACGAGCGGGAGCGGCACGCCGGTGACCGGCATGATCCCCAGGCACATGCCGATGTTCTGGAACGCCTGGAACCCGAACCAGCAGGCGATGCCGCCAGCGGCGAGCCGGCCGAAAAGGTCGTCGGAGCGGGTGGCGATCGTGAGCGCCCGCCACAGCACGACGCCCAGCAGGGAGATGAGCACCGCCGAGCCGACCAGGCCGAGCTCCTCCCCCACCACCGTGAAGATGAAGTCGGTGTGCTGCTCCGGGACGAAGCCAGACCTGGTCTGCGAACCGTGGAACAGCCCTTGGCCGAAGACCCCGCCGTTCCCGATCGCGATGCGGGCCTGCTCGGTGTTGTAGCCCGCGCCGCGGGGGTCGAGGCCAGGGTTGGTGAACGCCATGAACCGGTCGACCTGGTACTCCTTGAGCACCCCGGCCTGGACGGCCACCACGGCAGCGCCGACCGCTCCCGCCGCCAGGCCGAAGAGCCAGCGCCGCGGGGCACCCGAGACCGCGACCACCCCGAAGACCGTCGCGGAGAGCACGAGCATGGTGCCGAGGTCGGGCTGGAGCAGGATGAGCGAGGCGGGCAGGCCGGCGATCGCGAGCATGCCGACGACGTCGAGGTGGCCGACCTCCCGCTGCTTCCAGGAACCCTCGGTGCGCTCGGCGACGAGCAGGGCCATGCCGATGACCACGGCGAGCTTGGTGAACTCGGCCGGCTGGATCGACAGGCCGCCGAGCATCAGCCACGACCGCGAGCCGTTGACCGTGCTGCCCATGACGAGGACCAGGACGAGGCCGATCACGGACGCGACGTACACGAGTGGCGCGAGGATGCGCACCCAGCGGTGGTCGGTCGCGATGATCATCACGCCGAGGACGACCCCGATGGCGATGTTGACCAGCTGCTTCTTCAGGTACGCCGTTGGTACTCCGCCGGTGAGGTCCTCGCGGTTCACCGTCGCCGACCAGACGAGGAGGGTGCCGATGACGAGCAGGCCGGCGACCGCGAGCATCAGCAGCCAGTCCAGGCGGGGAGCCTTGGCCCTGCTGGGTCCGTCGATCCGGGTGTAGCGGGCCCTCGTGGGCGGGGCCATCGTCATCGCGTGCGCCTCCGGTCCTTCTTGCTGGCCCGGTTCGGGTGCTCGTGCCGGGCCACCTTGTGGTCGAGCGCGACGGGCGGCAGGATCTCGCCGTCCTTGGCGAACACAGGTAGTCCAGCAGGAGGCTTGGCGCCTGGCAGGATCGCCCTCGCGGGGACCACGTCGGTGCCCTTGACGCCGTACAGCGACTCCCAGATCTTGCGGACCGCCGGACCTGACGTGCCGGAGCCGGTGCCGCCCTGCGAGACCATCATCGCGACCACGTAGCGCTTGTCGTAGGACGCCACCCACGAGGTGCTCTGCTTGCCGTAGACCTCGGCCGATCCGGTCTTGGAGCGGATCTTCACCTTGTCGAGCGGGAAGTCGATCAGCCGCCACGCCATGGTCCCGCGCTGAGAGACCCCTTGCAGTGCCTGGTCGATGTAGCGGAGGTGACGCTGTGCCACCTTCACGCTCCGGACCTTCTTCGGCTTGATCTCCTTGATGACCTTGCCCTGCGGGTCCACGATCGCCTTGGCCACCCGTGGCTCCCACAGCGTGCCGCCGTTGGACAACGCGGCGTACGCCCGGGCGAGCTGCAGCGGGGTGACGATCGTGTCGCCCTGGCCGATCGCGAAGTTCACGGCGTCACCGGCGCGGTAGGCATAACCCTCGACGCAGAACTCCCGCGCGAAGCGGTGCAGGAAGTCGCTCCCCGCCTTCTTGCCGAGCCTGCAGTAGTAGTCCTTGTTGGCCTCGTAGTAGTCGCGCTTCCACTGGCGGTCGGCGATGCGTCCGCTTGCCTCACCCGGGAGGTCGATGCCGGTCTCGGAGCCGAAGCCGAACATCTTGGCCATGCTGACCAGCGGGTCCTTGGCCTTGATGTTGTCCACGTCGCTGCCGAACTTCTGCCAGAAGTTGAAGCCGATCCTGTAGAAGAAGGTGTTGCAGGAGACCTCGAGCGCCTTGTCGAAGCCGATCGAGCCGTAGGCGCCGGACTCGTAGTTCTTGAAGTCACGGTTGCCGACCCGGAACGACGACGAGCAGTTCAGCCGGGTGTCGTGGGTGTAGCCGTTCTGCAGGGCGCCGGAGGTCATGAACGGCTTCCAGGTCGATCCGGGAGCGAACTGTCCCTGGGTCGCACGGAACAGCAGCGGCGTTCCGGCCCTCTCCGAGTAGAGCCGCGCCAGCGCCTTGCTCCTGATGCCGCCGACCCAGACACCTGGGTCGTAGGTCGGGTAGCCCGCCATCGCGACGATCCGGCCGTTGGTGGCGTCCATGACGACCACGGCGCCGGAGTCGGCGACGTACCTGCGGCCGGTGACGGGGTCGACGGTCTGCCGTGCCGTCCTGATCGTCGAGGCGAGCTGCTTCTCCACCACCGACTGCACCCGCGAGTCGATCGAGGTCACCAGCGTGTCGCCGGCCCTGCCCTCGACCTCCCCCGAGTCGCCCAGGACCCGGCCCATGCTGTCGACCGCGACCCGTTTGTAGCCGGGCGCGCCACGAAGGTACTTGTCGTACTCCTTCTCCACCCCCGCACGTCCCACGACGGAGGCGCCATGGACGGAGGTGTCGGCCTCCGCCTTCGCCTCGTCGAGCTCCTCCTCCGTGATCGGGCTGAGGTAGCCGAGCAGGTGCGCGGCGTTGATGCCGTACGGGGAGGGGTAGGCGCGGACGCTGGTCGACTCCGCGAGCACCGCGGGGTAGTCCTCGCTCTGCTCCAGGATCGACACCGCGGTCTGCTGCGGCACGTCCTCGGCGACCGGCACCGGCTGGTACGGCGACCCGTTCCAGCACGTGCCCTCGACGGAGCCGGGCTCACCGCACAGCAGGGTGCGAGCCAGGACGTCCTTGTACGTCGACCCGACGGTGTGAGCGACCCGCCGCAGCACCTCCTCCTGCCGCTCGTCGCTCATCTTCCGGAGCATGGTGCGGTCGACGTTGACCACCCAGGAGGTCCGGTTCGCGACGAGAGGTCGCCCCATGTCGTCGACGATCAGCCCGCGAGCAGGCTGCACGACGAGCTCGCGGACGGACTGCTCGGCCGCCTGGGCCTGGTAGGCCTCCCCGCCGAGAACCTGGAGGTACCACAGCCGCGCGAACAGGGTCACGAACAGCGTGAGGACGACCGTCTGCACGACGACGAGCCGCAGGCGGCTCTTCTGCCGGGAGCTGGCACGAACCCGCGGCACGCGTCCCTTGCCCTTGGTCGAGCCGCCGCCGTTGGTCGCGCCGTTACCGCTGGTGGATCCGGTCGAGACCATCAGTAGGCCACCTGATGCGGTTCGAGCCGCCGGAACAGCCGCATCATCAGCGGCAGGACGAACGGCGTCAGGAGGACGTCGTACACGACCGCGGTCGGGATCACGGACAGGGCCTCGGCTGCGGGCACTGCCGGGTCGGAGAGGACCATGCCGCTGAGCGCGAAGATCGAGGTCCCCACGAAGGACGACGCGGCGACGGTGACGACTGCCGCGAGCGCCGACGTGTGGGCGTCGTGGCGGACCCGCCCGGCGAGATAGCCGACCAGGACCAGCGCCAGCGCCCAGCGTCCGGCGATGTGGTCCGTCGGTGGCGCCAGGTCGATGGCGAGGCCTGAGATGAAGCCGATCACCGCGGCGAACTGGGGCCCACGCACGAGAGCCGCCGCGACGACCACCAGGAGCGCCAGGTTCGGGACCACTCCGTCATAGGAGATGACCGGAAACATCGCGACCTGGAGGACGACGGCGAGCGTGACGACGAGGGTGAGCACGAGCGCGCGAGCGGCTGCCATCAGCGGCGGTCCTTCCTGGCGGGCGCCTCGTCTGCCTTGATCACGCCACGGTCGCCCTTGGTGCTGCCGCGAACGACGACACCCACGAGGTCGAGGGAGGAGAAGTCGGCAAAGGGCTCGATCACGGCGCGCCGGGAGAGCTGCCGCGGGCTGCTGAAGACCGTGGTGACCCTGCCGATGGGGATCCCGGAGACGTACGGCGCACCCCTCTCCGAGCCCCACGTGACGACCACGTCACCGCGAGTCGGAGTCACCGCGTTGTCGACCAGGTCGAGATCGAGGCGTCCGGTGTCACCGACGTCGCCGCGACCCCGGAGGAAGCCAACCTCCATGTTCGACCCGAGGCGGCCACCCACGACGGAG
>DATGYO010000201.1:0-51302 GCA_035297905.1 Nocardioidaceae bacterium | reverse complement strand
GTTCAGCGAGGGGCCGTTCGCCTCCGAGGCCGAGCTGCGTGAGCTCGTGGACCTCGCCGAGGCCAGCAGCGTCATCGAGTCCGGCGAGCGCGAGATGATCCACTCGGTCTTCGAGCTCGGCGACACGATCGTGCGCGAGGTCATGGTGCCCCGCACCGACGTGGTCTTCATCGAGCGCAGCAAGACGCTGCGACAGGCGATGTCGCTGGCGCTGCGCAGCGGCTACTCCCGGATCCCCGTCATCGGCGAGAACCTCGACGACATCGTCGGGTTCGCCTACCTCAAGGACATCACCAAGCGCGTCTTCGACCGCCACGAGGCCGAGCAGACCGAGCGTGTCGAGTCCGTGATGCGGCCCGTCCTCTACGTTCCCGACTCCAAGCCGGTCGACGAGCTGCTGCGCGAGATGCAGGCCAAGCGCAAGCACGTCGCGGTGGTCGTCGACGAGTACGGCGGCACGGCCGGCCTCGTGACGATCGAGGACGTCCTCGAGGAGATCGTCGGGGAGATCACCGACGAGTACGACGAGGCGCGGGTCGAGGTCGAGCGTCTGGACACCGGCGCGACCCGGGTCAGCTCGCGCTACCCGGTCGACGACCTCGAGGAGCTGTGCGGTGTCCCGATCGAGGACGACGACGTCGACACGGTCGGCGGGCTGATGGCGAAGCACCTGGGGCGGGTTCCCATCCCTGGTTCGGTCGTCGAGGTCGAGGGCCTGCGTTTCGAGGCCGAGGCGCCCACCGGACGCCGCAACCGCATCGGCACCGTGCTCATCTCGCACGCCGAACCCGCAAGTGAGCACTCCGACTCGGAACACTACTCAGACACCCAAGCCGGATGAGGACTCTCGATGATCGAGCTCAGCGACCCTGACGACAAGAAGCTGGTGACCCTCGCCAGGTCCACCCGGGCCCGCACCGCCGCCGCGGAGGGTGCCTGCGTCCGCGACCTCGACGGCCGCACGTACGCCGGGGCCACGGTGGACCTGCCTTCCCTGCGCCTCTCTGCGTTGCAGGTAGCCGTCGCCATGGCGGTCACCAGCGGGGCGAAGGGCCTCGAGGCCGTCGCCGTCCTCGGCGAACAGCTCGAGGCGGGGAAGAGCGACATGTCCGTCGTGCTCGACTTCGCCGGCTCCGGAGTCCCCGTCTACGTCGCATCACCCGACGGCGCTGTGGTCTCCTCGCAGACTTCCTGACGAGGCGTCGCGTCGCGATACCGGCGTCGACCCAAGGGGACGAGCAGCTGCCCTGACATGGGTATACGCATTGACCTGAGCCGGTACGTTGGCCCCGTGAGCGATGTCGTGGGATGGGACGCACACGAGGCGGCCGTGCGCCGTCTCCAGGACTCCTACGACGCGATCCCGGCCGGTGCGACGGTTCGACTGGCCAAGCGCACCTCGAACCTCTTCCGGGTCCGCTCCGGTGTCTCCGCCCCGGGCCTCGATGTCTCCGGTCTCGGCGGGGTGATCGCGGTCGACGACGTTGCTCGCACCGCGGACGTCCAGGGGATGTGCACGTACGAGGACCTCGTCGACGTCACGCTGAAGCACGGCATGATCCCGCTCGTCGTACCTCAGCTCCGGACGATCACCCTCGGCGGCGCGGTCACCGGCCTCGGCATCGAGGCCACCTCCTTCCGCAACGGCCTCCCGCACGAGTCCGTCCTGGAGATGGACGTGCTGACAGGGGACGGCGAGATCGTCACGGCGGCTCCCGACGGACCGGCCGCGGACCTGTTCGCCACCTTCCCGAACTCCTACGGCAGTCTCGGCTACGCGACCCGGATCCGGATCGAGCTCGAGCCGGTCCCCGGGTACGTCGACCTTCGGCACGTCCGGCTGGCGAGCCTCGACGAGCTCCCCAAGGTGATCGACACGATCGTCGCTGACCGCGCTTGGGAGGGCCGCCGTGTCGATGCGCTGGACGGCGTGGCCTTCGAGCCGGAGGAGGCATACCTGACGCTCGCCACCTGGCGCGAGGCGGCACCGACCGGAGGCACCAGCGACTACACCGGGCAAGAGGTGTACTACGGCTCGCTGCGACGACGCGAGACCGACGTGCTGACCATGAACGACTACCTGTGGCGGTGGGACACCGACTGGTTCTGGTGCTCTCGCGCCTTCGGCGCCCAGCACCCCGTGGTTCGCAGGCTGTGGCCCCGGAGACTGCGTCGAAGCGACGTGTACCACCGGTTGGTGGGGCTCGAGAACCGGTACGGCGTGATGGCCCGGCTCGACGCGCGCCGGGGCCGGCCCCCACGCGAGCGTGTCATCCAGGACGTCGAGATCCCCGTGGACCGCACGCCCGACTTCCTCCGCTGGTTCGACGAGCACGTCGGGATGCGGCCGGTGTGGCTGTGCCCGTTGCGGCTGCGCGAGCCTTCTGGCCCGGGAAGCGCGCGGCGCTGGCCGTCGTACCCCTTGGAGCCTGGCACCACCTACGTCAACGTCGGCTTCTGGGGGACCGTGCCGATCGCTCCGGGAGCGGCCGACGGTGACCTGAACCGGGCCATCGAGGCGCGGGTCAGCGACCTGGGTGGCCACAAGTCGCTCTACTCAGACGCGTACTACGACCAACAGACGTTCGACCAGTTGTACGACGCAGACAACCTGCGGCGAGTCAAAGCGCAATACGATCGGCAAGACCGGCTGACGGGGCTCTACGAGAAGACGGTGAGGCGACGATGACGACGACCACGACAGAAACGACCGTCACCATCGGCGAGGTGATCTCGCGACTGATGCCCGACGGCGTGCCCTTCCGCTTCACTGCGTACGACGGGAGTGCAGCCGGACCGGCTGACGCCCCGATCAGGCTCGACCTGAGGAACGAGCGCGGACTGTCGTACATCCTCACTGCCCCGGGCGACCTCGGTATGGCGCGGGCTTACGTGTCGGGCGACCTGGTCGTCGAGGGCGTCCATCCGGGCGACCCGTACGAAGCGCTGGTCGTGCTGATGAGCAAGCTCCAGTTCAAGGTCCCGCCGCCCGCGGAGCTGGTTCGCATGGTTCGTGGTCTGGGCTTGAGCCACCTCAAGCCACCGCCCCCACCGCCTGAGGAGCACCTGCCTCGCTGGCGCCGCTTGCTCGAGGGCATGCGTCACTCGCGCGAGCGCGACGCGGCGGCGATCCACCACCACTACGACGTGTCGAACCGGTTCTACGAGATGGTCCTCGGCCCGTCGATGACCTACACGTGCGCGGTCTTTCCCGAGGAGCACGCCTCGCTCGAGCAGGCACAGGCCGAGAAGTACGACCTCGTCTGCCGCAAGCTCGGACTCAGGCCGGGACACCGGCTGCTCGACATCGGCAGCGGTTGGGGCGGCATGGTCCGCCACGCTGCGCGTCACTACGGGGTGAGCGCAATCGGTGTCACGCTCTCGAAGAACCAGGCCGAGTGGGCCCAGGAGGCCATCGAACGGGAAGGCCTCTCCGGCCAGGCGGAGGTGCGGTTCGGTGACTACCGCGACGTCACCGAGGGTAGCTTCGACGCGGTCAGCTCGATCGGCCTCACCGAGCACATCGGCGTGCGGAACTACCCGTCGTACTTCTCCTTCATCCGCTCCCGGCTGCGTCCTGGGGGCCGGCTCCTGAACCACTGCATCACGCGCCCCGAGAACCACGCACGTGCGGAGACGGGGGCGTTCATCGACCGCTACGTCTTCCCTGACGGTGAGCTCACGGGGTCCGGCCGCATCATCATGGAGATGCAGGACGCCGGCCTGGAGGTGCGCCACGAGGAGAATCTCCGCGAGCACTACGCGCTGACCCTCCAGGGCTGGTGCCGCAACCTCGTCGACAACTGGGACGAGTGCGTCGCGGAGGCCGGTCTCGGTACGGCGAAGGTCTGGGGCCTCTACATGGCCGGGTCCCGCCTCGGCTTCGAGCGCAACGAGATCCAGCTCCACCAGGTCCTCGCGTCGCGGACCGACCCGCGTGGCAACTCAGGATTCGCGTTGCGTCCCACGTGGCTCAGCTGACCGAGGCGTCCGCGCGGTCTGGGGTCGTCTCACACCCGTTCGGCTCCGCCCTGCTCGTCCTCGCCGGCGCGTCGCTGTTCGGCACGGTCGGCACGGCGCAGGCCCTCGGGCCCGACGTGCCTGCCTCCTCGCTCGCCGCGTCGCGCCTGCTGGTCACTGCCCTCGCCTTCGCGTGCATCGCGATGGCACTGGGCCGGAGTCACGGGGTGCTGGCTGCGACACGGCACGTTCCCACCTGGCTCGCGGGCCTCGGGCAGGCCTCGTTCAACCTCTGCTTCCTCGCAGCGATGACGCACGCCGGTGTGGCGGTAGGGACCCTCGTCGCGATCGGCGCTACCCCGATCATCACCGGCCTGGTCGCCCGGCACGTCACGCGGCTCTGGCTGTTCGCGACGGCGGTCGCGGTCGCGGGGCTCGGGTTGCTCGTCGGCGGCCAGCAGGCCGGCCCGCTCTCGGTCTCGCCGGTCGGCGTGCTGCTGGCACTCGGGGCTGCCGCGAGCTACGCGACGTACATCGTTGCGGGGAACGCGGCAGAGCGTCGAGGCCTGGAGACGCAGTCCTTTCTCGCCGCAGCGTTCACCGTGTCGGCGCTGGCGACGCTTCCCTGGCTGCTGGTCGGGAGCGTCGACTGGGTGGGCACCGCCGATGGGGCGCTCTTGCTCGGCTATCTGGTGCTCGTTCCCACGATCCTCTCCTACAGCCTCTTCAACCGCGGACTGCGCGGGATCCGGTCCAGTACCGCGTCGACGCTGGGGCTGGTCGAGCCGGTGATCGCCGCAACGCTCGCCTGGTTCGTGCTCGACGAGCGACTCACTCGGCTCGGACTGGTGGGCGCGGTGCTGATCCTCATCGGCCTGCTGCTGATCGTGCGCAGCGCGGCCGTCCGACCCATGGGTTGACCTGTCCGAAAAGTTCCGAACGCGCGTAACCTCACGGTTGCCGGTTGCGATTACGTCACTGTCAGCGCAACCAGACAGACGGGGAGACCCATGACCAAGTCATCCAGCTCGTTCTTCGCCAAGCTCCGCGGCGGCCGTGCGTCGTTCCGTGTGGCTGCAGCCGCCAGTGCGCTCGCGACGGCGGCAGCCGTTGCAGGTGTTGCCGTGGCCGACACCGGTGAGGCCGACTCGCCCACCGAGGTGACCACGCCTGCCGGTTCCGGTGACACCCTCGACCAGTCCGACGTCGAGGAGATCGACGACGCCGACACGACGGCGGACGACACCACGGCGGACGACACGACGGCGGAAGACGACACCGAGGGCGTCGACGGGGCGGACCAGGCCGACGACGACTCCGAGAAGGCCGACGACGCGACCGAGGACGACGGCTCGGACACCGAGGAGACGCACGACGCCGCGGGCAGTCACCAGGTCGGCGTGGACCACCGTTCGGAGCAAGGCTCGGCCCACGCCCGAGACGGTCAGGCTCTGTCGAAGACCCATGCCGACGATGACGAGGCCTCCGACGACCAGTCTGGGGCGGACGACGAGTCGGATGAGGCTGACGACCACGGGGACGAGCACGCCGACGAGGACGGCGGCGACCACGCGGACGAGCACGCCGACGAGGGTGGCGACCACGAGGACGACGAAGACGCGCCGGGAAGCGACGAGGAGAACCACTCCGACGACTGACGGGCGGTACCTTGCGACGATGAGGCCGGCAGGGTCCGGCTCGGTGGCAACGGTCGCCGGGCCGGACCCGGCGCATCTGGGAGGACGTGAGCGATGGCGGGTCTCGACGACACCGCCGTCGAGGCTGGCGGACCGGGAGCCACCCTCGACGCCGAGGCCGTCTACCGCCAGCTCGCTCCGCAGGTTCTCGGGTACCTGCGCGCCCGGGGGGTCGAGGATCCCGAAGGGCTCACGGACGAGGTCTTCCTGGCAGTGATTCCCCGGCTGGTGGCCGTCAGTGGAGGCGAGTCGGGACTGCGGACGCTCGTGTTCTCGGTCGCCCACGCGAGGGTGGTCGATGAGCATCGGCGTCGCAAGAGACGCCCCGTCCAGACGGCGTACGAGCCCGACCTCGACCCGAGGCTCGAGGAGTCCGCCGAAAGCGCCGCTCTGGACCGGGTCGGTGGCACCCGGGTCGACCAGCTTCTCGCTGAGCTGGGTGAGGACCAGCGGGCGGTGATCATGCTCCGCGTCATCGCCGACCTGTCCCTGGAGCAGACGGCCCAAGTGGTCGGTAGGTCCGTGGGGGCCGTCAAGCAGCTTCAACGCCGCGGCCTCCTGAGGCTGCGCGAACTGATGAGGGGAGAGGGGGGACGATGACCGAAGTGAGCGTCAGGGTCCGCGAGATGCTCGAGGAGTCGGGTATGTCCGGCACGGACCAGGAGCTGCTCGAGCTCCTGGTCGGGCTCGAGCAGCAGTACGTCGACATCCCGGTGCCCGAGCCGGGGCCACAGCTCGCCACCCTGCTTGGTGGGGGAGTGACCGGCTCGTCGATGGTCCGCCCGTTGCTAGGAGGGCGCCGTGGGGTCGTCGCGGCGGGAGCGCTCGCGCTCAGTGGTCTCCTCACCACCGGAGTCGCTGCGGCGAATGAGCTGCCGCCACCCGCGCAGCGATGGATCGCCGAGTTCTCCGAGCGGTTCCTGCCCTTCGACCTTCCCGGACCCGAGGACAGGGCGTCCGGCGCAGGGAAGCACCGGCGTGACGCCGACGACCGTGGCTCGCTCGACTCGCGGGCCGACTCCGACGGAGACCGCGACGACCACCCCGCTGCGGAGCCGCCGGACCACGCGTCCCGTTCGCGCCTACCGAAGGTCTCCGGCCGTACCCCGCTTCAGGAGACCGGCAACGTCTCCGATGACGGTGGGAGCGATGGTGGCGACTCCGATGCCCGTGAGGACGCCTCCGAAGGCAACCAAGAGCGGACCGGGAAGGAACGAGCAAGGCGATCGGACTCTGACGAGGGGGACGAGGGCTCGGCCTCGAAGGTCTCCGGTGAGGAGACGACGTCGGTACCGACCTCGTCCGACGAGTCCGGGGACAGCGAGGACGCGGAGGAGTCTGGCGACGATCAGAGCACCGAGGCGGGCGATGCGGAGGACAGCCACGACACCGAGGCGAGCCGGGACCGGTGACGGTGCGAGAATCGGCCGGTGCCTGACAACTCCTCGTCCATGCCGGCCTTCCGAAGCGGCTTCGCCTCCTTCGTGGGCCGCCCCAACGCCGGTAAGTCCACGCTGACCAACGCCCTTGTCGGCACCAAGGTGGCGATCACCTCGTCCCGTCCGCAGACCACGCGGACCGTCGTACGCGGCATCGTCCACCGCGCGGACGCTCAGCTCATCCTCGTCGACACCCCGGGCCTGCACCGTCCGCGGACCTTGCTCGGGGAGCGCCTCAACGACCTCGTCAAGACGACCTGGGCCGAGGTCGACATCGTGGCGGTGTGCTTCCCGGCGAACGAGAAGATCGGCCCGGGGGACCGGTTCATCGTCAACGAGCTGGCCAAGGTACGACGGACGACGAAGATCGCCGTGGCCACGAAGACCGACCTCGCCACGCCGGAGCAGGTGGGGGAGCACCTGCTGGCGATCGCGCGACTCGGAGAGGAGACCGGCACCGAGTGGGCGGAGATCGTTCCGGTCTCAGCCGTCCGGGGTGACCAGGTCGACCTGCTGGCAGACCTGCTCGTCGCCCGGCTGCCTGAGGGACCGCCGTTGTACCCCGACGGTGAGCTCACCGACGCGCCCGAGGAAGCCATCGTCGCGGAGCTCATCCGGGAGGCCGCACTCGAGGGGGTGCGCGACGAGCTCCCGCACTCCATCGCTGTCGTGGTGGAGGAGATGGGACTTCGTGAGGGACGCCCTACGGACAAGCCGCTGCTCGACATCCATGCGAACGTCTTCGTCGAGCGGTCGTCCCAGAAGGGGATCGTGATCGGTCACAAGGGCAGCCGCCTGCGCGAGGTCGGCACCGCAGCGCGGAAGCAGATCGAGGCGATGCTCGGGACGCCGGTGTACCTCGACCTGCACGTCAAGATCGCGAAGGACTGGCAGCGCGACCCCAAGCAGCTCCGGCGGCTGGGATTCTGAGCTCGCTCTGCCCGGCCACCGGGTCGGTCAGTCCGGCGCCCAGCAGTAGCCGAAGTGCTGGCCGTCGCCCCACTGCTCGCGCGTGGGCCACTCCCAGCCGTAGCTGAACCGCTCCGGCGTGCCGCTGGCTCGCTCGACCTGGTCTCTGCAGTCGTCCTCCCCGGCCCGGCGGACGGCCGAGATGCCGGGATAGGTCGTGCCGGAGATGGAGATCGTGCTGAGCGCCTTCCACGCGTGCCGGTGCGAGCAGATCACCCTCTCGAAGCTTCGCGCACCTGGTGCGGCCGTGCCGCAGATCCCCACCTTCTCGAGTGCGTCCGGGCGGTCCAGGATGCCGCGTACGCGCCCCGGTAGCGGGGCGAGAGTTCCTGCTCGTTCAATGGCCACTGCGTCGCAGCGGAACCAGGAGGCACCTTGGTCGGACTCCTCGATGGTGGGGCTGAACCACACCGCCTTCAGCCTGCTCAGCTCCCGGTCGCCCGCCGACCCTCCGACGTACGAGGCGAAGTGCCGTGGACAGGACTCACTCACCTGCCGCTGTGCGACCCGTGAGTCGACCGCAAGCAGGTGGCCGTCGACGACGGTGTCGAGCCTGCCGACGAAGTAGGTCTGCGTGGTGTGACGTTTCCTGCACGAGACGGGCGGGATCTCGCTCGTGGGCGCTGTCGCCTGGTCGAAGTCGAGGTCGTAGCAGGCTCCCACGCGCGGCCTCGCCGGCACGGGAGCCCGGGTAGCACTCGGCGAGCCGGCCGTGTCGGCGATCACCGCAGACGTCGAGGCCTTCGATCCGGCGTCTGCCAGGGGGACTCCCGAGCACCCGGCCAGCGCCAACGTTGCCGCGAGCCCGACCGCGGTCCCTCGCCAGGTCGCCAGAGGCGGGGTCACTTCTCCGTCCGCGCCCAGCAGATCGATCTGCGGTTGCCGGCCTTCCACTCCGCCTCGTGGAAGTAGGTGTAGCCGAAGTCGTAGTCGACCGGGTAGTTCATCCACGCCCCGACCGAGTCCGAGCAGAAGTCCCGGGTGCGGACCTGGACGAGCCGGTCACCGGGGTAGGAGTCGTCCTCGCGCCCCACCTTGATGGTCGTGACCGCACGCCAATCGTGTGGCTCGGAGCACGGCACCTTCTCCGACCCGGCCACCGTCTTGCCGTTGGCGCAGCTCAGCCACTCGTCGCTCCCTCTGCCGAGCAGGACCCCCTTGGCGGTGTCGGGGAGCTTTCTCAGGTCCTCCGACTCCTCGGTCCCGGCGACGACGTCGCAGCGGTACCAACGCGCGCCCTTCTTCCAGGCCTCCTCGGAGGGCCTGAACCACGCCCAGGTGAGCAGGGAGCGCATGACCAGACTCTCGTCGCCGCCCAGGAACGCCTGGAACTTCTTCGAGCAGGTGTCGTAGACGTAGGCGCCGAGATCGGGGTCCTCGATGTCTGCGCCCTTTCCGAGGTCCTCGGGGAAGGTGCCCACCGCGAAGGTCTCCGCGGTGTGGTCCTCACCGCAGTCGACAACCGCGGTGGAGTTGTCGGGCTTCGCGATGTCCTCGGGACGCAGCATCCGACAAGCGCCGAGCTTGGGTGTCTCCAGCGAGTCGCTGCTGTCTCGCGGCTCGGCGGTCTGCGCGCTGCCGCTGCAACCGGAGGCGATGAGAACGAGCGCGGCAGCGGTTGCGGCCAGGCGGGAGAGCACGGTGAACGTCCTTGTCTGATGGATCAGGGGAGGGGCGCTGAGATGTTACCCCCGGAACCAGACGGCGAAGCCCGCCAGCATCCCCGGCTTTGGGCACTGAATACGGACATGTCAGACATAAAGGCCGTGTCTCCCGTTAGAGGGGACTGACGGCCCATTGCCGGGGGTGGCACGGCGACCGAGTCTGGAGGTACCAGACCGCTGAGGATCGGGCCATAACAGTAGGGGGCACGCCTGATGACCTACTTCACGTTCGAGCGCCATGGTCTGAGCCGGGGGGAGTACGCCTATGACGGCGACACACACATAGGCCAGGTCTTCACGCGCAAGCCGCTGCGCGAGCGACTTGCGCTCGACGACCGGCCACCCCGCTACTTCGCCAAGCTGCCTTCCGGGACGTGGCTCGTCGGCGACTTCATCGACCGCCACGATGCCGCAGAGGCCTTGCGGGCGCACCTCGCTCACATGCCCGGGGCCAGCAACGCGCAGAGGGTCGCCCCCAGCTCGTAGGCGGCAGTCAGGTCAGCGTGCTCGACGTCGCCCATGACCTCGAGCACGCCCGCTGCCTGACGCCACTTGAGTGCACCCACGATCGACAACACCGAGTTCACCGCCCCGGTCGTGTCGTAACGGCCGTGGACGTACAGCCCGAACGGTCGACCCGCCGTACTCCCCGGCGACGGGTCAGCTGCTCCGCTGCCCGACAGGGATCCGCCGACCTGGAGGAAGGTGCTGTCGAAGAAGTGCTTCAGCGCTCCGGACATGTAGCCGAAGTTGGCAGGCGTCCCGAGCAGGTAGCCGTCGGCCGCGAGTACGTCGTCAGCCGTGGCCTCGAGCGCCTGGCGAACGACAACCTCGACGCCCTCGATCGCGTCGTCGTGGGTGCCGTCGAGCGCCGCCTCTGTGAGTGACCGGACCGCGGCGGTGGGCGAGTGGTGTACGACGAGCAACCTGGCCATGAGCACTCACCGTACGGCCATGAGCACAACGGGGCATTGATCAAGTCAGATGACGGTCGCACGCTGAACGTCAGGCTCGAGGAGTCGTCATGCTGAATATCCGGATCCGCCTGGATGCGTTGTCGCCACCGCTCACCGGCCGTCCGACGCGTCAGATCGTAGTGTTCCTCGCCATCACCTACGGCCTCGCCCTCGCAATAGCCCTGGCCCTGCCGCACGCGGGGATCGCGCCCCTGGTCAGCATCCTCGTGCCGGTGACGGCTGTCGCGATCACCGTCGCGCTGACCGTGCCGCGCGGTCAGCGTCGGACGATCTGGGCCGCGGTGGGCTGGCGGCCACCCGGCTTGGTGGAGATCCTTGCCGCTGTTCTCGGCCCCGCTGCGATCGTCGGCCTGAGCTTCGGGGTGGCAGCTGCCGTCGGAGTGGTCCGATTCCCCGGACCTGATGCCGGATCCGGGAGCGGCCTGCTCAAGGTCCTGCTGGCGATCGCAGTCTTCGCGGTGGTGTTCCTGGGGGAGGAGGTCGGCTGGCGAGGATTCCTGCTTCTCCGGTTGGCGGAGGTCACCTCCGGGCGGTCGGCGGCCGTGCTCACCGGCGCCTTCCACGCGATCTTCCACCTGCCCCTGTTGCTCCTGACGACCACCTACCAGAGCGCGGGCAGCCGGTGGATCGTCGTACCGACCGTCATGGTCACGCTCACCCTGGCGGGCGTCTGGTACGGCTGGCTCCGGTTCTGGTCCGGCAGCATCTGGAGCGTCTCCTTGTCCCACAGCGCGTTCAACAACATCGTCGAGACGGTCGGTGGCGCCGCAGTCGCCACATCGCCCGTCACGATGGCCTACGTCACCACGGAGACCGGTCTGGTGACCATGGGGATCATGGTGATGGTCGCGTCCTACCTGCTCATCTTCAGAGCCGGAGACTTCGCCCGGGTCCACGCCCCGGTTGCCTGATGCAGGGGATCTTTCGCGCGGAACGCACGCGCCCGGACCTTTCGTGACCTTCTCTTGAAGCGGAGGTGTGCGATGAAGAGGTTGAGCCCTGTCGGGATAGTGCTTCTCCTGACGCTCACACTGCTGCTTGCGGGGTGTGCGGCCGGAGCAAACCCGCAGGAGGGGCAGGGCGCGAACCCGGCAGGCTTCTGGCTCGGGCTCTGGCAGGGCCTGATCTGCCCGATCACCTTCATCGTGTCGCTCTTCACCGACACGGTGAGCATCTACGAGGTCGACAACAACGGGAACTGGTATGACTTCGGGTTCGTGCTGGGGATCTTCATCGCGTTCTCCGGGATGGGCGGATCCGCCGGCGCCTCGTCCAGCCGTCGTCGAGGCTGAGGCTAGGTCGCTGCGTTGCGGGCTCGCCGGGCCAGCTGGCGGGCGCGGCGGAGCGGCTCCGGGGTACGACGCCGCGCGGAGGCGCTGGCGACCAGATCGACCGCTGTGGGGAGGTCGACCCGCCAGCCGGGGTGGACGGCCAGGGGCCGAGCTCCCGCCTGGGTGCGCAGCCAGCACCCGACGACCGCGTCCCCGATGCGGAGCGGGCTGGTCGCGCCCTGTCGTTCGGCCGGCCACTCACCCTCGGCGAGCAACGGCCGGTGGGTGATGCCGACGGTGGGCAGGTCGAGCACTGCTCCGAGATGCACCGCCAGCCCGGCCCGACGAGGGTGGTCGCGGCCGCTGGCGTCGAGCAGCAACACGTCCGGAGCGGTGGCCAGGCCGCGCACAGCCTGCTCCATCAGAGCGCCCATCCTCAGTGCCAGGAGCCCAGGCAGGTACGCCGCCCCCGTGACCCCGTCGATGACACGTTGCTCGACGACTCGCCCCCCAGCCAGGGTTACGGCCGCCGCCCAGGCCGCGTCCCCTGCGCTTCCTGGTCCCGTCAGACCACGCGGGAAGCACACCCAGCAGCCACCGATGCGCATCCCGGCGCCGCTCGGCGTCCAGGGCTCGGGCGTGGCGTCGGCGAGCTGCCGCTGGTAGGCGATCAGGGAGTCGGCGTCCTCGGGCCACATGGACCCATCCTTGCAACTCTCAGCGACCGAGCGTGCGTCCCAGGAGATCGAGCAGCCGATCCCAGTGGCGCTCCGTTGCCGCCTCGTCGTAGGCCGCGGTGTCGGCCATCGTGAACCCATGGGCCGCGCCGGCGTACAGCTCTGCTCGGTGCTTCAGTCCCGCAGCGGCCAGCGCCTCCGACAACCGCTCCTGCTGCTCGGGAGGCATCGAGTGGTCGTTGTCGGCGTGGCCGACGTAGACCTCCGCCTCGAGCCGGTCGGCGAGGAGGTGGGGGCTGTCGGGCTGGTCGGTCGCCAGCCGGCCGCCGTGGAAGCTGGCCACCGCCGCGACCCGGTCCGGAGCATGGGCGGCGGTGCGGATAGCGAGCGCGCCGCCCATGCAGTAGCCGACTGTCCCGATCGGGCCGGTGGAGACCCGCTCGTCGTCCGCGAGGAACGTCAGGTAGGCGTCGGCGTCGCGCATCGCCGCCTCTGGCGTCAGCTCCTGCATGATCGGCGCCAGCTTCTCGAACATGCCCGCGCGGGCCGCAGGGTCGCTCAGGTCGCCGAGCTCGATCACCGGTGCCCTTCCGGATCGGTAGAACACGTTGGGCACGAGCACGACGTACCCCTCGCCAGCCAACCGCAGAGCCATCTCCTCGAGGCGGGGCCGCAACCCGAAGGCGTCCATGTAGAGCAGCACGCCGGGGTGCGGGCCGGCCTCGTCCGGCGTCGCGAGGAGCGCGTCCGCCACGCCGTCGGCGGCCGGTATCTCGATGGTGGTGATCTGCGCCGTCATGCGACTCAGTCTGGCACCCGGTTGCACAGGACCTTCGGACCGTGTCGGTGAGACGATTCCGGGGATCGATGGAGGTGGAGGGGTACCGCGACCTCCCGGATCTCATCTCGTGGGGGGTGGTCGCCACCGAGTCGGGGGACTTCGTCGGCACCTACTGGGTGGCGCCGCTCTTCGAGGCTCGTGCCGCTCCACGGAGCAGACCGGTTTCCGCCTGCGCCACACCGAGGAGAGGCTGTTCGCGAAGCGCCAGACGGTCCTGCCCGAGTGTCACTACGTCCTGGACAGGGACACCTGGCTCGCTACGTGATGTCGTCGGCGCTGATCAGGCGAGGTCCATGCGGTAGTTCGAGTAACGGGCCAGGACCGTGGCCCCCAGCCTCTCGTTGACCGCGATCATGTGGTGGTTGGTCGCGGCGTTCCAGGTGTCCGTCGCGCCGACCTCCGGTCGTTCCGCGGACAGCCAGCGCAGCATGTCCGTCTTCATCAGCAGCCCGAGGCGCTTGCCGCGATGCTTGCGGACAACGGAGGTGTCCTCCTGGAAGGCGATCGTCGGCGAGAACTCGTCGACGCACAGCATGCTCATGCCGGCCCACTCTCCAGAGGGGCGATGCCGCGCAAGAACGCGGTAGACGGTCTGGCTGCGACCTGCCATCGCGTTGTCGTAGGCGGTGACGCGCTCGGCGGTCCACGCGTCCCCTTCCATGTCCGGGTCCTCGAGAGGCGCGTCGTTGATCGCCGCATGGAGCACGACGAGATCCTCGAGCATCTCGGGTGGCGTGGGGCCGACCAGGTGCACGAGGTCGTAGTCAGCCGCGTGCGCGCGCGCCTCGTCGTACAGCCGCTGCCACCTGTCGCCCGGGCCGGCGTGCAGGTCGAGACGACGGATGACATCGATCGACCCGAGCGCTGTGAAGCCCATCGCGCTGAGAGCGGGCTCGCCGGGTGTGCCCTCGAACGCCCCGGAGTAGACCTTCTTGCGCCCCGACTCGCTGGCGAGATCCAGCGCAGCCTCGAGCAGGGACCGCCCGATGCCTTGGCCGCGCGCCTCCGGGTGCACCATTCCCCGCAGCCGCGCGGTGTCGGTGTTCTCCTGGTGAGGCAGAGCCATGGTCGCCCTGCCGACGACTCGGCCGTCAGGCGTGCGCGCCAACCAGAGCGCGTCGACCGGTCGGCCCTCGCTCTGCAGCTGGAGGAACTTCAGCGAGGCCGGGCCGGTCTGCTCGGGGAGCCCGACGCCGTCCGCCTGGTTCGCGAGGTTCGTGAGGTTCGCGATCTGGTCTGCGGTGTCAAGGTCCAGGTCGAGCGGGTCGAGGCGTTCGATGTCCACGGGCCCATTCAACACGCGCTGTCATCCCAGTTTCCGGTCCTGGGGAAGCGTGTTCACGAGACACCCGTTACCCTGGACTCATCATGACGCGTCAGCTCCTCCTTCTTGGCTGCCGCAGCGAGGTTCGCTAACAGACCGGACCCCCTCGCTGCGGAGTTCGTCGTTGCATCCGGACCACGACACAGACCCGAAGCGAGAACCTGATGACCAGCACGCAGCAGAACCCCCAGCAGCCCAGCGGCATGCCCTTCCAGCGCTACGCGCCCTTCCCGGCGGTCGACGTACCTGACCGCACCTGGCCCGACAAGAGGATCACGAAGGCTCCGCGCTGGTGCGCGGTCGACCTGCGTGACGGCAACCAGGCACTGATCGACCCGATGACCCCGTCGCGCAAGAAGAAGATGTTCCAGCTCCTCGTCGACCTGGGTTACAAGGAGATCGAGGTCGGCTTCCCGGCGGCGTCGCAGACCGACTACGACTTCGTGCGCATGCTGATCGAGGAAGACCTGATCCCCGACGACGTGGTGATCCAGGTCCTGACGCAGGCCCGTGAGCACCTCATCGAGCGCACCTACGAGTCGATCCGCGGGGCCAAGCAGGCGATCGTGCACCTGTACAACTCGACCTCGACCCTCCAGCGCCGGGTCGTGTTCGGCCTCGACATGGACGGCATCGTCGACATCGCGGTCAGCGGAGCCAGGCTGTGCAAGAAGTTCGAGGAGAGCATCCCCGAGACGACCGTCTTCTACGAGTACTCCCCGGAGTCCTACACCGGCACCGAGCTCGAGTTCGCCGCCCGCGTCTGCAACGAGGTCCTCGAGGTCTTCGAGCCGACCTCTGATCGGCCGGTGATCATCAACCTGCCGGCGACGGTCGAGATGGCCACGCCGAACATCTACGCCGACTCGATCGAGTGGATGAACCGGCACCTGAACCACCGCGAGAACGTCGTCCTGTCCCTGCACCCGCACAACGACAGGGGTACGGCGGTCGCGGCCGCTGAGCTGGGCTACCAGGCGGGGGCGGACCGCATCGAGGGCTGCCTGTTCGGCAATGGCGAGCGCACCGGGAACGTCTGCCTGGTGACCCTCGGCCTGAACATGTTCACCCAGGGCGTCGACCCCGAGATCGACTTCTCCGACATCGACGAGATCCGCCGGACGGTCGAGTACTGCAACCAGCTGCCCGTGCACGAACGGCACCCCTACGGCGGCGACCTCGTCTACACCGCGTTCTCCGGCTCGCACCAGGACGCGATCAAGAAGGGGTTCGAGGCCCTCGAGCGGGATGCGGCCGCGGCCGGCGTGCCGGTCGACGAGCACCCCTGGGCGGTGCCGTACCTGCCGATCGACCCCAAGGACGTCGGCCGCAACTACGAGGCCGTGATCCGCGTGAACAGCCAGTCCGGCAAGGGCGGCGTCGCGTACATCATGAAGTCCGAGCACAAGCTCGACCTGCCGCGCCGCCTCCAGATCGAGTTCAGCCGGGTGATCCAGGAGCACACCGACGACGAGGGCGGCGAGATGTCGCCCGAGGCGATCTGGTCGGACTTCCACGCCGAGTACCTCGCCCCCGAGACTCCGCTGAAGCTGAACTCCGTGCACACGTCTTCCGCCGCGGGGGAGAAGGACGCCCTCACCGTCAACGTGTACGTGAACGGCGAGCGGCGGACCCTCGAGGGCGTCGGCAACGGCCCGATCGCGGCGTTCGTGAACGCGATCAACGAGCTCGACGAGGGGTTCGACGTACGCGTCCTCGACTACGCCGAGCACGCCCTGTCGTCGGGCGGCGACGCGATCGCGGCCGCCTACGTTGAGTGCGCGGTCGGCGGCCAGATCCTGTGGGGGGTCGGGCTCGACCCCAACATCGTCACCGCCTCGCTCAAGGCAGTGACCTCCGCCGTCAACCGCGCCTGATCGGCAAGGCTGCCGTCGAACCGGCAGAATACGGGCATGCCCGACTATGACCGCATCGCCCTGATCTCGGACGTCCACGGCAACCTGACGGCCCTCGACGCGGTGCTCGAGGACATCGACGCACGCGGGATAACGCGGATCTTCAACCTCGGCGACTATGTCGGCAAGGGGCCGCGTGGTCGTGAGGTGGTCGAGATCTGCCAGGAGCGGTGCGAGGTCAACATCCTCGGCAACTGGGACGACTTCCTGCCCGACCCGGACCGCGAGGTCGACAACGTGGCGCTCAAGTGGTGGCTCGCGCAGCTCGATCCGGGGCAGGGGGAGTGGCTGCGGGGGCTGCCGTTCTGCCACGACTTCGCGATGTCCGGCCGGCAGGTCCGCTTGTTCCACGCCTCGGAGACGACGGTGCACAGGCGGGTGCGGTTCGACCACGACGAGGCGGAGTTCCTGGGCATGTTCACCAACACTCCCGCGACCGGTGACGGTCCGGTGCCGGACGTGGTCGGCTACGGGGACACCCACGACGCCTTCTACGAGGTCGACCTGCAGCGCCGCACGCTGTTCAACACTGGCAGCGTGGGCAACAGCATGGGCGATCCGACCCCGGTTTACGCCGTGCTCGAGGGGGTCATGGACGGCACCGAGGAGGCTCCCTTCTCGATCCAGTTCGTGCGGGTGCCCTACGACGTGGAGGCCGAGCTCGCCTTCGCCCGCGAGGTCGGCATGCCGGAGTACTACGGCTACGAGCTCGAGCTGCGGCACGGGGTGTACCGCGGCAACCTCCAGCGGGGCGAAGAGCCCAGCTACCACCGCAGAGCCGTGGAGGGCGTCGGCACACCGGTGTGAGCCAGCCCGGGGGCGGCCCCGGCGACAACACGCCGCGTCGAGGTCCGGGGCCGCGGTCGCGATTGGGCTGAGAAGTTTCTGACGACGCGTGACCTCCGAACGCTGGGCCCCAGCGTCTTGGTCCTTGACGGAGGTGAGAGATGGAGACAGGGGACGACGAGGCAGCGTTCCACGACTTCGTGGTGTCTCGCGTGGCCGCGCTCTCGCGGACGGCGTACCTGCTCACCGGCGACTTCCACCTCGCGGAGGACCTCGTGCAGACCGCCCTCTTCAAGACGGCCAAGGCCTGGCACCGGATCCAAGGAGACCCGGAAGCCTATGTACGGCGGATCCTCTACACACAGAACGTCTCCTGGTGGCGCTCTCGGCGCAACATCGGAGAGCGTTCGCTGGAGTCGTACGACGACCACGCGGCTGCCGCAGGGGATCACGAGCTCCGCATGTCTCTCGACGGCGCACTCGGGCAGCTGACGCCGAAGCAGCGCACTGTCCTGGTGCTGCGCTACTACGAGGACCGCCCGTCGGCGCGAGCGTCTGCTCGTCCCGTTGGCCGCGGCGATGGTGGTCCTCGGCGTTCTGGGCGCGGCCGTCCAGGGGCGAGAGCTGCTCGAGGGCGGTGAAGTGCCCCCGGCGTCGGGACGGACGTCGCCCGCGATGCCCTCTCGGGTGTACGCGGTGCCAGGCTTCCTGGACCCCACGGTGGACGAGGATGCCTGGGCCGGGCAAGTCGAGCCGAACCTCGCCGTCGGCAGGTCGGCAGTTGCGCTCAGCATGCTGGGAGGGACAGTGGCGACGATCTCCGCGCTGGACGGGTCGTACCACCTGGTGGATCTCCCGGGATTGGACAACGGGGCGTCCTTCCGCTTCCAAGACGGCGTCGTCGCGCTGTCGCCGGACGGGCGACGGCTCGCCTACACCTGGAACGAAGCCTCCTTCGTCAGCCACGCCGAGGTCTACGCCCCCAGCGGTGTACGGATCGTCGATCTCAACACGGGGAGCGTTTCCGATCACCAGGTCCATAAGGGGTTCGGGGTCTTCAGCCACGGCTTCGCCTGGTCTCCGGACGGCCGCTACGTTGCCTACAACACGCAGATCGCCACCAAGTCGCAGTCAGGGACCAGGGGGAGCCGCAACTTCTTCGTGGAGCGGCTGGACACGGCGACCGGTGAACGCCTCCGGGCAGTCGGCGTGCCGATGACCAGTTCTCCCCCGGCGGTGACCGACGCGGGGACGGTCTTGACCGGCAGCGGCACCACCATGTGGACCTGGCGGGCCGATGAGGGTGCCACCAGGATCGACCTCCAGCAGTCGCGCCAGTGGCGTGGGAGCGTGGTCAGCGTCGCTGCCCTTCCCGGAACGGAGACAGTCTTCGCCACCGCCGGACTGGAGTACGGCCGCCTCTTCGTGGGTCGCCCCGGCGACCCGGCCTCGTTCCGGAGGGTCGGCGGAGGGGGGCAGCGGCTGGAGGTCGAGGGCTTCGTCGACGGCGGCACCGTGGCCGCGCTCGAGCGGATCGGGCCTCAGACCACCTTGTGGACCGCCGATCGCTCAGGACCCCGCTCGGGCCCGCAGGTGGTGCTCGAAGGCGCTGGCGAGACCCAGTACTCGTTCGCGACGACCCTGCTTCGCCGGCCGACCCGCGACTCCCCGGCGCCGGATTGGCCGCTCAGCATGGAGCAGAAGGTGTGCCGCGGCGTGCTCGCGGTCGCACTTGCGGTCGGGGCGGTGGGCGCCGGGGTGACGCTGCGGCGCAGACGGCGACAGCAGGATCAGAGGAGACGGCAGGTCTAGCCGCCTTCCCGCGGGCGTGAACGGCGGCCGGGGTTCAGACCGGGACGCGCTGGCCCTTGCCCAGCACGGTGACGCCACCGTCACTGACGGCGAAGCCGCGCTCCCGGTCGGCGTCGGGGTCCACACCGATCTCGGCGCCATCCGGCACGACCACGTTCTTGTCCAGGATCGCGTTGCGCACGACCGCGCCCTTGCCGATCGTGACGTTGTCGAGGACGACCGAGCGCTCGACGCTGGCGCCCCCGGAGATGTACACGTTCGTGCCCACCACGGACCCGTCGACAGACGCGCCGGAGACGATCGAGCCGGCACAGACGATCGAGTCGCTCGCCGAGGCGTCCTCGACGAACTTCGCGCCCGGCAGCTGCGGGTGCGAGGTGAAGATCGGCCAGTCCCGGTTGTAGAGGTTGAAGATCGGGTTCACCGAGACCAGGTCGAGGTGGGCCTCGTGGTAGGAGTCGAGCGTCCCCACGTCGCGCCAGTAGTCCCGGTCGCGGTCGCTCGATCCGGGGACGTCGTTGCGCTTGAAGTCGTACACGCAGGCGTCGCCCTGCTCGACGAGCATCGGGATGATGTCGCCGCCCATGTCGTGGCGGGAGTTGGGATTGACGGCGTCCTTCTCGAGCGCCTCCACGAGGACGTCGGCGGAGAACACGTAGTTGCCCATCGACGCGAACACCTCGTCCGGGGAGTCTGCCAGCCCGGGTGGGTTGGCCGGCTTCTCGAGGAAGTCGGCGATCGTGTTGGTGCCGTCCTCGGTCTTGATCACCCCGAACTGGTACGCCTCCTTCCGGGGTACGCGGATGCCGGCCACCGTCACCCCGGAGCCGCAGTCGAGGTGGGCCCGCACCATCTGGGAGGCGTCCATGCGGTAGACGTGGTCGGCACCGAACACCACGATCACGTCGGGCCGTTCGTCGTTGATGAGGTTCATCGACTGGTAGATCGCGTCGGCGCTGCCCTGGTACCACTGCGGGCCCCGACGCTGCTGGGCCGGCACCGGAGTCACGTAGTTGCCGAGGAGGTTCGACATCCGCCAGGTCAACGAGATGTGGCGGTCCAGCGAGTGGGACTTGTACTGAGTCAGCACGCAGATCTTCAGGTAGCCCGCGTTGACCAGGTTCGACAGCGCGAAGTCGATCAGCCGGTAGCTGCCGCCGAAGGGCACCGCGGGCTTGGCGCGGTCCAAGGTGAGGGGCATCAGCCGCTTGCCCTCGCCGCCTGCAAGCACGATTCCTAGCACCTTGGGCATCCGTGACTCCCTCTTCCACGTCGCTGTGGGTTGGCCTGCCTCCGACCTTAGACCTAGATTCCCCTTATGCGCGCTGCCATGCTCACCCGCGAGTTCCCACCCGACGTGTACGGCGGAGCGGGGGTCCATGTGGACTTTCTGGTCCGCGATCTGCGACATCTGATGGACGTCGACGTCCACTGCATGGGCGAGCCGCGCGCGGGGGCCACGGCGCACAGCGAGAACGACCCGCGGCTGGCCGGCGCCAACTCCGCGCTTCGCATCCTCTCGACCGACCTGTCGATGACGTCGGCGATCGCGCCCGGCACGGACGTGGTGCACTCTCACACCTGGTACGCCAACATGGCGGGGCACTGGTCGAAGCTCTTGTACGACGTCCCGCACATCGTGACCGCCCACTCCCTGGAGCCCTTTCGGCCGTGGAAGGCCGAGCAGCTCGGAGGCGGCTACCGGATCTCGTCATGGGCCGAGAAGACCGCCTACGAGGCGGCCGACGCGGTGATCGCCGTGAGCCGGGGCATGCGCGCCGACGTGCTGCACGCCTACCCGGCGCTCGACCCTGGCCGGGTCCATGTCGTGCACAACGGCATCGACACGGAGTTCTACCGACCAGATCCCGGCACCGACGTCCTCGAGCGGATCGGGGTCGACCTCGAGCGGCCTTACGTCGCCTTCGTCGGCAGGATCACCCGTCAGAAGGGCGTGCCGCACCTGCTGCGGGCGGGACTCGAGTTCGACCCGTCGCTGCAGATCGTGCTGCTGGCCGGCGCCGCGGACACCCCCGAGCTCAAGGCGGAGACCGACGAGGCGATCAACAGGCTGACTGCCACCCGCGACGGCGTGTTCGTGGTGTCGCAGATGCTGCCGCGCGAAGACGTGCGCCAGGTGCTCACGCACGCGCTTGCCTTCCTGTGCCCGTCGGTCTACGAGCCGCTCGGCATCGTGAACCTCGAGGCAATGGCCTGCGAGACCGCGGTCGTGGCGAGCCGCGTGGGTGGCATCCCGGAGGTCGTCGCCGATGAGGAGACCGGACTGCTGGTCGACTACGACGAGGCCGACCCGCGTGGTCTCGAGGAAGGGCTGGCCGCCGCGGTGAACCGGCTCGCCGCCGACCCGGAGCTCGCCAGGCGTTTCGGACGGGCGGGGCGTGAGCGCGCGGTGACCGAGTTCGCCTGGGCGGCGGTCGCCCGTGAGACCGTGGCGATCTACGAGTCCTTGCTCTGAGCCGCCGCATCCAGGGTGCTGGGCAGCACCATCCGCTCGACCTGCTCTTCGGCCCCGGGACGAAGCGGCCTGGTCTCACCGGTCGCGACGAAGCCGGTCCGTTCGTACACCGCCCGCGCCACCTCGTTGCCGACCGTGACCTCCAGCGAGACCGGTAGCCGTCTCTCGGAGGCCCACGCCAGGAGAAGGTCCAGCACCCTCCGGCTCAGGCCCAGGCGCCGCCAGGCCGGGTCCACCCACATTCCGAACAGGTGGCACCAGCCGTCATCCGGGACGAAACCGCCGCCCATCGCGACCACGGCTCCGTCCGCGGTGGCGAGCACGCTTGCGCTCTTCGACGCGAGGCGGTCGCGCCACTGGTCCGTGGTGAACGCCAGCTCCCGCTCGTAGGTCGACCCGAACGCCGTGGGGCTGTCCGCAAGGGCGCGCAGCCGCCCCTCTCGCCACAGGGACCACGCCTGCGGCCCCACCAGGCGTACGTCGACCTCGGGCTCAGACATCCGCCGGCTCGGCGATGCAGGCGGTGCCGACGCGCTGGAACCCGATCCGCTCGTAGACCCGCGCGACGGTGTCGTCCTGGGCCGAGAGGAACACCGTCGAGATCCCTGTCGCTCGCGCATCGGCGACGAGTGCGGCGGTGATCGCCGCTCCTACGCCCTGCCGCCTCGCACGTGGGAGCACCGCGATGCCGGTCAGCTCGGTGGTCGTGCCCCGGGGCGAGTGGGACCCACCTCCGACAACGCCCTGACCGTCGTACGCCTCGGCCATCGCCATCAGACCGGACCGCATGAGGTCCGGGATGCGACCGGCCGACCTCTCCTCGAGGTCGTCACGGCCTGCGAAGCCCGCGCTCACCGCGGCCACGACGGTGGCCAGCTCAGGGGAGTCCGGCGTCAGCATGGCGACCCGGAAGCCCTCGGGGAGCGGGGGGATGAACGCCTCGGCGCCGTCGGGGAGCACCAGCAGCGGGCACTCCGCGACGTGCAGCCCGGCCTCCCGTGCGGCCGCGAGGAGCGTCGGTGTGGTCTCGTGGACCCATTCGATGCTCTGGGGGACCTCGAGCTCGCGCTGCCGGTCGCGAACGGCCTCCACCTGGGCCGAGGTGACCGGACCGTCGTAGCCGAGGGAGGGCCGCGCGTAGTACGGCCAGCCGTCGCCCTCCTTCCGCAGGAACAGGGTGAACGGGCCGACCTCCTCCGTTGTCGCGGTCGGTCGAGGAGCGGCGTCGTAGTAGGCCTCGAGGGTGGAAAGCAGACTCACGCCGCGAAGCATGTCACCACTCGGTCCTTGCGTGCACCCGGAAACCTTCCTGGTTCGATCAGGGTTCCGCGGGCAGCTCGCCCTGCTCGGGCATCAGCGGGAGCAGCACGCGGACCTCGGTCCCGACGAGATGGCGGGACCTGATGGCGATCTCGCCGCCGTGGCTGTGCACGATCGACTGCACGATCGAGAGACCGAGTCCGGTGCCCTGGATCGCCCGCTCCTGGGCCGTTCTCGAGCGGAAGAACCGGCTGAACAGCGCGCCCTGCTCGTCCTCCGGGATGCCGATGCCCGTGTCGCTGATCTCGAGCTGTGCGACGCCGTCGCCCGTGCTCAGGACGCAGTGCACGCGGCCGCCGTCCTCGGTGAACTTCACCGCGTTGCCGACGAGGTTGATCACCACGCGCTCGAGCTGCCACGGGTCGCCGAGCACCGTGATCGGCCGGTGCGGCACCTGGAAGC
This sequence comes from Nocardioidaceae bacterium, assembly GCA_035297905.1. Classification (GTDB taxonomy): domain Bacteria; phylum Actinomycetota; class Actinomycetes; order Propionibacteriales; family Nocardioidaceae; genus Nocardioides_C. Next base: position 27,771 of record DATGYO010000201.1, on the reverse strand, counting down.
GGACGTCGAGGTTGCGGCCGGCCAGCATCGGAGCCAGTGCCTCGCGCGCCCGGTTGACCACGATCCCGACGTCTATCGAGGACTTCTCCAGCCTGAAGGTGCCCGCCTCGATGCTCGACAGGGTGAGCAGGTCCTCGATCAGGTTCACGAGGCGCTCGCCGCTGCGGCGGACCCTGTCGAGGAGGCGGGCCTGGTCGGAGTTGACCGGCCCGGCGGCGCCGTCCTGCAGCATCTCGGTGTAGCCGACGATGCTCGTGATCGGGGTGCGCAGCTCGTGGCTCACCATCGAGACGAAGTCGCTCTTGCTGCGGTCGAGGTCCTGGAGCCGCTCGACCGCCTCGCGCTCCTTCTGCAGGGCCTCCACGAGGACTTGCTCGCTGCGCCGCGACTCGGTCACGTCGCGGGCGACGGCGAGGTAGCCGATCTGGGTCCCGAAGGCGTCCCGGACGGCACTCATCGTCACCGCGCACACGACGCGGCTCCCGTCGTTGCGGATGCAGGTCCAGTCGCGGGTGCGGGGACCCGTGCCGATGCCGGCCACGAGAGCCGGGAAGCCGAGTGGAGTTCCCTCCTCCACAGCGGCTTCCGCCAGGTCGTCGGGGTCGACCAGCGACTCGAAGCGCATCCGGCCGGTCACCTCTCCGGCGCGGTACCCCAGCAGCTCCTGGGCGCCGGTGTTGAAGATCGTGATGGTCCCGGTCAGGTTCACCCCGATGAACGCCGTTGCGGTCGCCGAGTCCAGCAGGTGGTTCGTCATGGTCCGGACGTTGCGCTCGTCGGTGACGTCGAGCCCGGTCAGCACCACGTGGGTACGTCGACCGGTCCCGTCGGTCAGCGGGCCGCTTGTCCAGACCACGCGGCGAAGGCCGCCCTGCTTGGTGAGCAGGTCGCCCTCCACGCTCGGCGTGTCACGTCCCGGGCGGGTGCGGTCGATGAGCTGTCCCATCTCCGCCTGCTCGCGGGTCGGAACCAGCGTGCCCCACAGCGGCTGGTCGAGGATCTGCTCCTCGGTGTAGCCGCTGGCCTTCTCCCCGGCGGGGTTCAGCCCCACGACCTTGCCCTCGAGGTCGACGACCACGATCAGGCAGGCAGTGGTGTTGAGGACGGCGCCGGTGAAGTCCTTCTCGGTGTGGAGCCGGGAGGTGGCGACGTGGACGTCGGTGATGTCCATCAGCTGCGCGCTGAACATCGCCTCCTCTGTCGAGGTGGACAGCGGCGAGAGTGCGACAGCGACGCGACGGCCCGTGCCGGTTGCGACCCACATCTCTTCGCGCCACCCGGCCTGCTCGCCCGAGCGCATCTGCGCGGCGATCTTGTCCAGCGAGGTCGAGGTGTCCAGCAGGGGCTGGAGCGGCCGGTCGTCGAGGTCCTTGACGGTGCCGCCGAGGATCTCCGCGGCGGTCTGGTTGAGCTCGCGGATCCGAAGGCCGTCGGGGGAGAGGTAGAGCAGCAGCATCCCGACGAACGACTCGCTGAAGCTCTTGTGGAACAGCTCCTCGTTCTGCGACATCCGCGCCAGAGCGGTCCGGCGCTGGTCGAGCGCGACGGCGAACGGCAGGGCGACCAGCGCGCTCACGATGAGGAAGACCTGGACCAACGAGGCGGAGGTGGCTGCTGTGGCGACGCCGGTCGAGCTCCCGACCGCGAAGGGGCCGCCGCCCAGGGCCGTGAGGACCGTGGTCACGATCGCGACGGCGACCAGCTCGTAGGAGACGACCCTGAGACCGAACCGCAGCGCAGCCCAGAGCAGGAGCGGCAGCGGGACGAAGGCCAGGCCCAGGTGCTGGCCGGGGCTGAAGACGTAGCCCAGGACGCCGATGAGCACAGCGGCCTGCGCCGCGAGCTCGCCGGTGCGACCGGCGATCGTAGACGGCCCGAGAACCAGGACCACCGGGACGATCACGAGGATCGCGGCCGCATGGGAGGCCACGATGGAGAGAGCGGTCTGAGCAACCGAGCCGTCGGCGTCGTAGAGCACGGTCAGGCTGGTCCCGAGCGCGACGACGATGTTGCCGAGGGCGGTCGCGGACAGGAACCGCCACAGGTCGTCCATCGTCCTCAGCGACGGCCGACCGCGGCCGCGGGTCAGCAGCCAGGCGATGAGGTACGCCTCTGCCGCGTTGGCGACCGCGAAGCCGGCCGCGGTCACCGGCGCCCGGTCGGCGGTGTAGCTCGCCAGCCCGGTGACAGCCGCGATCCCCAGCGCGAGAAGCCATTGCCGGCGGGGAGGGGCCAGCACCATCATGGCGACGCTCAGACCGGCGGCAGGCCACCAGACCGCGACGGTCGAGCCTTGGGGCGTGAGGAGCAGCGCGCCCACACCGAGTGCGTAGACGCCCAGGAGGCCGAGCGCGGCAGCGAGCACCGGTGCCCGGGTGATCGCCTGGGTCAGTCCGTCGTGCGGCTCGCGTGGGGGCTCCGGTTCGGGTGCCTCGGCGATTGGCAGGGAGACGCCCCCGCGCGTGCGAGGGCTCATGGAGACGGCCGCGCGCGTCGCGACGGAGAGGTGTCTCCCGGGGGCATGGCTCAGGTCTTCTGTCATCGTGGCCGACTCGTTGGGGGATTCGGGCGCCGGAGGGGCTCTCCGGACCCCTCGACTAGGCTCTTGGACACCAGTCTCCCCCTCGGAAGGATGTCGCGATGGTGACGTTGGTCTCGGAGCGGGTAGGGCAGTTCTTCATCGACGAGGATCGCGTCGAGTACACCGAGTACGGCAGTGGCGACGAATGGGTGGTCCTGATCCACGGCCAGCTCATGCCACGCCGCATGCACCAGCCGCTCGCACGCGAGATCGCGGGGGCCGGCTACCACGTCGTCACCGTCGACCTCCTCGGCCACGGCAGGTCCGACCGGCCCACCGACCCCATGCAGTACTCCATGACTGCCTTCGGCGAGCAGGTCATCGCCCTGCTAGACCACCTGGGCGCCGAGCGGGCGGTGATCGGTGGCACGTCCCTCGGTGCGAACGTCTCCCTCGAGGTCGCCGACCTGGCTCCCGATCGGGTGCAAGGCATGATCCTGGAGATGCCGGTGCTCGACAACGCCGTCGAGGCCGGGATCATGGCGTTCGCACCGCTGATGTTCATGGCGCGCTTCTTCCCCTTGTCGGTGACCGCCACACGCGCAGTGACCAAGATGGTCCCTCGGGGAGTGGTCCCGTTCTGGACCGGTGTCGTGCTCGACACGCTCAACCAGAGGCCCGCACCCATGGCGGCGGCCATCCACGGCATCTTCTTCGGACGGGTCGCGCCCTCGAGCAAGCAGCGACGCCAGATCCAGGTCCCCGCGATGGTGGTCGGCCACCGCCGCGACCCGATCCATCCCTGGGCCGATGCCGCGATGCTCGCCGACGAGATGCCGAACGCCCGGTTCGTGGAGGCGCGCAGCATCCTGGAGTGGCGGGTACGGCCCGAACGGCTCACCCGAGAGGCGGTTTCGTTCCTCGACGAGTGCTACCGCCCAGGCAAGTCGCGTCGGGCCCGCACCGGCGGCGCCGGTCTCCGGCCCACCTGAGGGACAATGTCTGCGTGGGCCTCTACCGAGACGAAGCCGTCGTGCTGCGTACCCAGAAGCTGGGTGAGGCAGACCGCATCATCACCCTGCTGACGCGTGACACCGGCCGGGTCCGTGCGGTCGCCAAGGGCGTACGTCGGACGACCTCCCGGTTCGGGTCGCGGCTCGAGCCGTTCACGTACGTCGACCTGCAGCTCGCCGAGGGCCGGTCCCTGGACGTGATCACCCAGGCCGAGACGCTCGCGCCGTACGCCGCGAAGATCGGCTCCGACTACGAGCGCTACACCGCCGGGACGGTCATGCTCGAGACGGCGGAGCGACTCGTCGTCGAGGACAAGGAACCAGCCCTCCAGCAGTTCCTGCTGCTGATCGGGGCGCTGCGCACGATGTCGTCGGGCGAGCGCTCACCGTCGGCCGTGCTCGACTCGTTCCTGCTCCGCTCGCTGTCCGTAGCGGGCTACGCGCCGTCGTTCGACGCCTGCGCCCGCTGTGGTGTCGAGGGCCCGCACCGGTCGTTCAGTCCGGCCGCGGGCGGGATGCTCTGCGGCTCCTGCCGGGTCCCCGGGTCGGCGAGCCCCGCGGTGGAGACGGTTCTCCTACTCGGCGCGCTGCTGGCGGGCGACTGGGCGGTGGTCGAGGCGAGCGAGCCGCGGCACCGCAAGGAGGCCACTGGCCTGGTGTCCGCCTACCTCGCGTGGCACCTCGAGCGCAGCCTGAAGTCCCTCAGCTACATCGAGCGCTGAGGCGGCTCAGCGCGTCTCGCGCACGCGCCTCTCGACCATGGCGGAGATGGAGTCGTTCGCCTTGGTGAGCAGCCGCGCGAACTCGGTGCGGTCGTGGGCCGCCCAGCCCGAGAGCACCTCCTCGAGACGCTCCCGCCGGTAGGCCCTCGTGCGCTCCAGCACCTCCCGACCCTCCTCACTCAGGTCCAGGATCGAGGCTCGGCGGTCGACGTCGTCGGCGCGGCGATGCACCAGCGCCGCCTTCTCCAGCGCCTGCACCTGGCGGGTGATCGTCGAAGGGTCCAGACCGAACGCCGAGGCCAGCATGCCGAGCCGTTGGGGGCCTTCGTCGGCGAGACGGCACAGGATCCCGTACGCCGACCGGTCGAGGTCCATCTCTCCGGAGGACGTGGAGATGTGGATGCTCTGGACGCGCCGCAGCAGCATGGTCATCTGCTGCTCGATGCGTTCGGTCACGCCATCCATGCAGCACCTCCCGGGGGTGTCTACGTCGGGTCGTCCCCCGAGGCTTAGGTTGGTCGCGATCATACGGCTCTGCAAGGAAGAGGTTCGAGGTGGCGCGAAACAGGCGGCCTGCGGGGACCCGCTCCGAGGTGCGTCCGCCCACCCCCCACCCCAGCGGTGCCCGGCCGCCCGCCGTGCCACCTGAGCTCGTGCCCCACCATGTCGCGATCGTGATGGACGGCAACGGCAGGTGGGCCAAGGAGCGTGGCCTGCCGCGCACCGCCGGGCACGAGCAGGGGGAGCACTCGCTGTTCGACGTCGTCGAAGGCGCGATCGAGATCGGCGTGAAGGCGCTGTCGGCGTACGCCTTCTCGACCGAGAACTGGAAGCGCTCGCCGGACGAGGTGCGCTTCCTGATGGGCTTCAACCGGGACGTGATCCGCCGGCGGCGCGACGAGATGCACGAGCTGGGGGTCCGGGTCCGCTGGGCAGGTCGCGCGCCGCGTCTGTGGCGGTCGGTGATCAAGGAGCTCCAGGTCGCCGAGGCGCTGACCCGCGACAACGACGTGCTGACGCTGACCATGTGCGTGAACTACGGAGGACGGGCCGAGGTCGCCGACGCCGCCCGGTCGATCGCGCGTGAGGTCGCCGCCGGACGGCTGGACCCTGAGAAGGTCGACGAGCGGGTCTTCGCGCGGCACCTCTACGTCCCCGAGCTCCCCGAGGCCGACCTCGTCTGGCGGACGTCGGGGGAGCAGCGACTGTCGAACTTCATGCTGTGGCAGGCCGCCTACTCGGAGCTCGTCTTCAGCGACGTGCTCTGGCCCGACGTGGATCGCCGCCACCTGTGGCAGGCGATCGACACCTACGCCAGACGTGACCGGCGGTACGGCGGCGCCGACCCGATCGCCTGACGCGGCGCGCCGGGCTGCTCGAGTCAGGAGCACGAGGGGCAGGTGCCGAAGATCTCCAGCGTGTGGCTGACGTCGGTGAAGCCGTGCTCCTTGGCGACCGAGGTCGACCAGCGCTCCACGGTGGGTCCCTCCACCTCGACGGTGCGACCGCACGTGCGACAGACGAGGTGGTGGTGGTGGCTCGTGCTGCAGCGGCGGTAGACCGCCTCGCCCTCCTCGGTGCGCAGCATGTCCACGTCCCCGGTGTCGGCGAGCGCCTGGAGCGTCCGGTACACCGTCGAGAGGCCGACGGGCTCGCCGCTGCGCCGGAGCAGGTCGTGGATCTCCTGGGCGCTGCGGAAGTCGTCGCACGACTGAAGGGCGTTCGCGACCGCACGCCGCTGCCGGGTGGGACGTCCGCTCAGGGGGACCTGATCGCTAGTGCTCGTCATAGTGGCTCCCGTGCGGGGCGTGACGGTGGCCGTCGTGGACGTAGTCGACGTGGTCTCCGTGCGGCACCGCGAGATGGCCGCAGGCGTCGCCGTGCTCGTGGGCATGGTCCTCGGGTACGACGGTGTGGTCGGCGTCCGTCTGGCCCACGCGGGCCGGTGCCGCGAGGAACGGCGCACGAAGCCGCTGGCGGCGCCTCACCAGGACCCCGACCGGCCATGCCACGGCGAACCCTGCCAGCGCGATGAGCACGATCGTGGCCCCGGGGGCGACGTCGACGTACGCCGAGAAGACCACGCCGCTGAGCGATGCCACGATGCCGATCCCCATGGCCGCGAAGAGAGTCGTGCGGAACCCTCGCGTGAGCTGTTGCGAGGTTGCGACGGGCACGACCATCAGCGCGCTGACGAGGAGCAGCCCGACCGTCCGCATCGCGACAGTGACGGTGACTGCAGCCATCACCGCGACGAGAAGGTTGTAGAAGCGCACGTTGAGCCCCGCGACCTTGGCGAACTCCTGGTCCTGCGCGACGGCGAAGAGCTGCGGCGACAGGCCGACCGCGAGGACCACGACCACCGCGGCGAGCACCACCGTGACCCATACGTCGCTCGACGAGATCGTCGTGATCGACCCGAAGAGATAGGACTGGAGCACGAACGCGCCCTGGCCGGCGAGCCCGATCAGCATGACGCCTCCGGCGATGCCGCCGTAGAACAGCAGCGCAAGCGCGACATCGCCACCGGCCCGGCCCTGCTCGCGGATCACCTCGATCACGACAGCACCCACGATCGCCACGATGACCGCGGTGAGCGTGGGGGAGGTGCCGGTGAGCAGACCCAGTGCCACGCCGGTGACCGCGATGTGGCCGATGCCGTCGCCCATCAGGGCGAGCCGACGCTGCACGAGGTAGGTGCCGACGGCCGGTGCCGCCAGGCCGGTGAACACCGCGCCCAGGAGGGCGCGGACCATGAACGGGTACTCGAGGAGCGTCATGCTCGCTGCTCCCTGTTGGAGGGGCGGTCGATCGGGGAGGCGACCACGGGGGTGTGGTCGGTCGCTGCCGCCTGGTCGTGATGGTGGTGGCCGTGGTCGGCGTAGAGGTCGATGTCCTGGGCCGAGACGAGGGGCGGCCCGTCGTACGCAACGCGCCCGTCACGCATGACCACCGTCCGGTCGATCAACGGCGCGAGGGGGCCGAGCTCGTGCGCCACCAGGATGATCGTGGCGCCTTGGTCGACAAGTGCCGAGAGGGCGTCGGCGAAGGCCTGCTGGCTCTGCAGGTCGACGCCGGCCGTCGGCTCGTCGAGGACGAGCATGTCCGGCTCGCCGGCGAGCGCCCGGGCGATCAGCACGCGCTGCTGCTGGCCGCCCGACAACGTCGCGCACCCGTCCTGGGCGCGGCCGGACAGGCCCACGGCTGCGATGGCGTCGCGGACCGCCGCGCGGTCGGCCTTGCGCAGGGGACGCAAGAAGCGCCGGCGCGAGAGCCGTCCGGAGGCGACGACCTCCCAGACCGAGGCCGGGACGCCGGAGGTGGCGGTGACCCGTTGAGGGACGAAGCCGACCTGCTGCCACCGCCGGAACCGTGAGAGGGGCGTGCCGAACAGCGTCACCTCGCCCCGGGAGAGGGGGACCAGCCCCATGAGGGCACGCACGAGCGTCGACTTGCCGGAGCCGTTGGCGCCGAGCAGTGCCAGCACCTCTCCCTTGTGGACGGTCAGGTCGATCCCACGCAGGATCGGCCGCCCGCCGAGGGTGACGCAGCCGTCGCGCATCTCGACGATGACGGGAGAGTCGGCAGTGAGGTTCTCGGTCATGGGCATCCGTTCGCTGCCCGCAGGGCCTCGAGGTTGGCGCGCATAAGGGAAAGGTAGTCCTCGTGCGCGGTTGCGTTGCTCAGTCCCTCGATCGGGTCGAGTACCGCCGTCTTGAGGCCGAGGTCACGGGCAAGGGTGTCGGCCATGGCCGGGCTCGCGAGCGCCTCGGAGAACACGGTCGTGATGTGCTCCTCGCGGATCAGCTTCGCCAGCTCGGCGAGGTGCGCGGGTGAGGGCTCGGCCTCAGGTGACAGGCCGGAGACGGACTCGAAGTGCAGGCCGTACTTCCCGAGGTAGCCGAAGGCGTCGTGGCTGACGACCACCGTGTGACGGTCGCAGTCGGCGAGGCCCTGACGGTAAGCCTGGTCGACCTTCTCGAGGTCCTCGCGTAGGGCGTCGAAGTTCCTGGAATAGTCGGCGGCGTGCTCCGGGTCGAGCTCGGACAGCTGACGTCGGACGGCGTCCGCCACCTTCACCATGCGCAGAGGGTCGAGCCAGAAGTGAGGGTCGACGTTGCTGTCCGAACCGTGCTCCTCCTGGGCTTCGTGCGCGCCGAGCGGTTCGAGGTCGACCACGTCGGTGACGTCGATGACCCGCTCGGGGCCGTTCTGCTCGACGGCTGCGTCGACCGCGGGCTGCAGGCCCTTCTCGTAGACCACCAGGTCAGCCCCCGCCACGTCTGCCGTCTGCCGGACGGTGAGCTCGGCGTCATGGGGCTCGAAGCCGGGGGAGGTCAGGTTCACCACCTCGGCGTGGTCGCCGGCCACCCGCTGCGAGACGTACTCCAGCGGGTAGAACGACGCGGCCACCTTCGTGCCCGGGCCTCGCTCGGGGAGCGGCCCTGCGCAGCCGGCGAGGAGCAGCGTCACCGTCACCGCAATCACCGCGAGGCCCGGCAGACGCCTGGGCGGGTGGCTCTTCATGACAATCATTCTCAACACAACTGAGAACCGTTTTCAAATTGGCCTGCCCGGTAGGGTCGCGGTGTGCTGGTGGTGAACAGGTTCCGAGTCGAAGAGAGCGACGCCGCCTTCGCGGGCGACGTGGCGGCGGCCCACGCTCTGCTGGCGGCCAGGCCCGGGTACGTCGGAGGCGCGGTCGGGCGCAATGTCGACGACCCCACGTTGTGGGTTCTCGAGACGCGATGGACCAACGTCGGGAGCTACCGGCGCGCACTGTCCGCCTACGACGTGAAGCTCGGCGCCGTACCCCTGCTCTCTCGTGCCATCGACGAGCCGTCCGCCTACGAAGTGCTCGATGAGGGCGGGACGGCAGCACTCAACGAGGCAAGGCCCCGCGGCCTGGCCTGAGGGCCCCAAACACCGCGCGCGCCGGCTGCGCTCGATATTGTGGGGACTTCGCCGTCAGCCAGACGGTGTACACAACCCAACGGAGCAGATTTCTCATGAGCAAGGCCGCCAAACAGTCCTCCGCACTCGACCAGGTCGTCTCGCTGTGCAAGCGCCGCGGCTACGTCTTCCCCAGCGGGGAGATCTACGGCGGCACCCGCTCCGCATGGGACTACGGCCCGCTCGGGGTCGAGTTGAAGGAGAACATCAAGCGGCAGTGGTGGAAGGCCATGGTCACCTCGCGTGAAGACGTGGTCGGCCTCGACTCCTCGGTGATCCTGCCGACCCGCACCTGGGAGGCCTCGGGCCACCTCGCGACCTTCACCGACCCGCTCACCGAGTGCCTGAGCTGCCACAAGCGGTTCCGCGCGGACCACATGCAGGAGGCGCACGCCGCGAAGAAGGGTGTCGACGACCCGGACACGGTCGATCTGTCCGAGCTCGCCTGCCCCAACTGCGGCACCCGGGGCGCGTGGACCGAGCCTCGCAACTTCAACATGATGCTGAAGACCTACCTCGGTGTGATCGAGGACGAGTCGGGTCTGCACTACCTGCGGCCCGAGACCGCCCAGGGCATCTTCCTGAACTTCGTCAACGTCATGAACGCCTCGCGCAAGAAGCCGCCGTTCGGCATCGCGCAGACAGGCAAGAGCTTCCGCAACGAGATCACCCCGGGCAACTTCATCTTCCGCACCCGCGAGTTCGAGCAGATGGAGATGGAGTTCTTCGTCAAGCCGGGTGAGGACGAGGAGTGGCACCAGCGCTGGATCGACACGCGCCTGCAGTGGTACACCGACCTCGGGATCAACCCCGAGAACCTGCGGCTCTACGAGCACCCGAAGGAGAAGCTGTCGCACTACTCCAAGCGGACCGTGGACATCGAGTACCGCTTCGGGTTCAGTGGCCGTGACTTCGAGGAGCTCGAGGGCATCGCGAACCGGACCGACTTCGACCTCAGCCAGCACAGCGAGTTCTCCGGCCAGGACCTGTCGTACTTCGACCAGGCGACGGGGGAGCGCTACGTCCCCTACGTCATCGAGCCCGCAGCAGGGCTGACGCGCTCGTTCATGGCCTTCCTGATCGACGCGTACACCGAGGACGAGGCCCCGAACACCAAGGGTGGCGTCGACAAGCGCACGGTGCTGCGCCTCGACCACCGCCTGGCACCGGTCAAGGTCGCGGTGCTGCCGCTGTCCCGCAACGCCGACCTCTCGCCGAAGGCACGCGACCTCGCAGCCGAGCTGCGAGGCATCTGGAACGTCGACTTCGACGACTCCGGCGCGATCGGTCGCCGCTACCGCCGCCAGGACGAGATCGGTACGCCGTACTGCGTGACCGTCGACTTCGACACCCTCGAGGACAACGCCGTGACGATCCGCGAACGCGACACCATGAAGCAGGACCGGATCGGCCTGGACCAGGTCAAGGCCTACTTCGCGGAGCGACTGCTCGGCTGCTGACCGCCCTGAGGCGCGCGTCGGGCGTTTCGGACCGACGTGCACAATGTGGGGGTGTCTCGTCCCCGCTCGTTCCGTTCCGTGACCATCCGGCCCGCACTCGCCACGGTGGCTGCCGCGCTTCTCCTCGGCGCCTGCGGCGGCTCCGGCGAGAAGACAGGGGAGCAGCCCACCCCGAGCGCCTCGCCGTCGCCCTCGTCGACGGTCAACGTGCCGCAAGCCGTGAAGCTCACCGACGTCGGCGCCGACCTGTCCTTCGGCGACACCGCCACGGTGATCTACGAGCCGAACCAGACCAGCGGCACCGTTCTCGCCCTCACCGTGAAGAAGGCGACGCAGGGCTCGATCAAGGACTTCTCCGGGTTCATCCTCGACGAGCGCACGAAGACCTCGACGCCGTACTACGTCGACGTGACCGTGAAGAACGTCGGGGAGGGAGAGGTCGGCGGCACCGCCGTCCCGCTGTGGGGGGTCGACGCGAAGAACACGCTGCTGCCTCCGGCCGCCTTCACCGCCACCTTCCGCCCCTGCCCCTCGGAGAAGCTGCCCAAGAGCTTCAAGCCGGACGCGTCGTTCTCGACCTGCCTGGTCTTCCTGGCACCCGACAAGGGCACGATGAAGGCAGTGAGCTTCCGGCCCAACCAGCAGTTCGACCCGATCCAGTGGACCGGCGACATCACCACGCCGACGCCTGAGCCGAAGAAGACGAAGAGCACCCAGAAGCCCAAGAAGAAGGGCTAGAGCTTCTCTGCCGTGTGGCGGGCCAGCCGCCAGCAGCCGTCGTCACCGCGACGCCAGGTCTCGAGGAATATCGCCTGGGCCGGTTTCCTGTCCGCGTCGCCCCAAGAGTGGACGATGCGGTAGGTCGCGACGCACTCGTCGTCGCTCCTGGGCAGGACTGTGAGGTCCTGATGGCTCCAGCTCCAGCCCTGCCCGCACCCGACGGCTCCGGCCTCCGCCGTACCCGCCAGCCACTCCTCGCCCGAGGCGGCATGCCAGACGCCGCCCTCGAAGTGCGGGGCGTACTGCGACGCGACGAGGTCCTCCTCGACGTCACGCAGCACTGAGTCCTCGGCGATCGTGCCGCTCGTCCACATCCGGTTGTGGTCGCGCACTACGTCCTCGATCACCTCGACCAGCGGGTGGTCCTCAGTGGTCTCTTCCATGGCCGCATCTTGGCAGCGGCAGGGGCTCCCGGCACGTGATTTGGGCGGTCGACGGCTGACCGGGGACAATAAGGGCCATGTCGACCACCGCGCCCGCCGTACCCCAGGAGCTCGCCCTGGGGTCGCTGCGCATCGGTCCGCCCGTCGTACTCGCGCCCATGGCGGGCATCACCAACGCCGCCTACCGCCGTCTCTGCCGCGAGCAGGGGGCCGGGCTCTACGTCTGCGAGATGATCACCTCGCGCGGCGTGGTCGAGCGGGACGCCACCACGATGTCGATGCTGGTCTTCGACGAGCTCGAGGACGTCCGGTCGGTGCAGCTCTACGGGACCGACCCGGTGTACATCGGCAAGGCCGCCGAGATCCTGTGTGCGGAGTACGGCGTCGACCACATCGACCTGAACTTCGGCTGCCCGGTCCCGAAGGTCACCCGCAAGGGCGGGGGAGGCGCGCTTCCCTGGAAGCGCTCACTGCTGGGGGAGATCCTGTCGACCGCGGTGACCGCCGCTGAGCCCTACGGCGTCCCGGTGACGATGAAGACCCGCAAGGGCATCGACGACGACCACCTGACCTTCCTCGACGCCGGCCGGATCGCCGAGGAGACCGGCGTGGCGGCGATCGCCCTGCACGGCAGGACTGTCAGCCAGGCGTACTCAGGACAGGCCGACTGGGCCGCGATCGCCGAGCTCGTCGCGCACGTCGACATCCCGGTGCTCGGCAACGGCGACATCTGGGAGGCCGCAGACGCGGTCAGCATGGTCCAGCAGACCGGCGCCGCCGGCGTCGTGGTCGGACGCGGGTGCCTCGGACGACCGTGGCTGTTCCGGGACCTCGCTGCCGCGTTCGCAGGCGAAGAGGTCGCCACCCTTCCGACGCTCGGCGAGGTGGCCTCGATGATGCGTCGCCACGCCGAGCTGCTCACCTTCCACATGGGCGAGGAGCGTGGCTGCAAGGAGTTCCGCAAGCACATCTCCTGGTATCTCAAGGGCTTCAAGGCGGGCGGGGAGCTCCGGCAGTCACTCGGCCTCGTCAGCACGCTCGCCGACCTCGACCGGCTCCTCGAACGGCTCGATCCAGCCGAGCCGTTCCCGGTCGCGGAGCTCGGGAGCCCTCGGGGGCGCCAGGGCAGCCCCCGCCGCGTCGTGCTCCCTGAGGGCTGGCTCGACGACACGGACGGCTCCGGCTTCGCCGTCCGAGAGGACGCATCGGAGATGTCCGGGGGCTAGTCCTTCCGGGCTAGGTACCACACCCACGACGTCGCCTCTCAGGGGGACGACCAACCAGCGGCTCACCTCGTGCCCTGTGTGTTTGACCACGCCGAGCAGAGGGCAATTTGTCTCGTACGGGGGCTTCTGTGTTTGACTCGATCGGTTTGCACCTGAAGTCGAGACCCCTGGTTGGTGATTCATCGTGGCGCCTGCCCGCCACAAGCACGTGCTCCGTGCCGCACCGGCGCACCCGCGTCGGCTGCTCCGCTTCGGCCTCCCCGCAGCCGCTGTGTTCGCTCTTGCGAGCTCGGCCGTCGCGGTGACCTGGCCTGAGGAGGCGCCGGCGCAGTCGTCGGCTGCTATCTCGATGGCAGCGCCAAAGGCGCGCACCACGCCGGTCCCGGCACGGGTGGAGCCGATCTCCCGTTCGGCGGAGCGAGTCAAGCTCGAGCCGAAGCCGCCTGAGGTCGTGGACCAGATGTTCGCCACCACGAAGCTCAACGTCCGCTCCGAGCCCTCCGACGGATCTCCTCTGGTCGACGTGCTCGACTGGGCAGACAAGGTCGACGTCTCCGGCAAGACCCAGGGCGCTTGGGCCGAGATCGTGGTCGGCGACAAGGGTCTATGGGTGCACAAGGCGTACCTCGCTGAGAAGAAGCCGCGGCCCGAGCCCAAGCCAAAGCCCGAGGCGCAGACCACGGGGTCGGCGCCGGTCACGGCGGGCCTCTCGAGTGCGCCGTGCCCGACCGGCTCGGACATGGAGAGTGGCCTGACCTCCAACGCGGTCGCCGTGCACCGTGCGGTGTGCGCTGCCTTCCCGCAGGTGACCACGTACGGCGGGGTGCGCACCGGTGACGGCGGCGACCACGGCACCGGCCACGCGGTCGACATCATGATCTCGGACTCGTCGACCGGGGACCAGATCGCGGAGTGGGTCCGTGCGAACGCCTCGGACCTCGGGGTCAGCGAGGTGATCTGGTCGCAGCGCATCTGGACCGTCCAGCGCAGCAGCGAGGGCTGGAGGGCGATGGAGGACAGGGGCTCCACCACGGCGAACCACTACGACCACGTGCACGTCTCGGTCTACTGACGGCCTCTTCGTTACGCTCCCTCTCATCCACCGGGTGAGAGGGAGCTGCCGTGTCTGCACCGTCCGTCGTGGCCTTCGACGTGAACGAGACGCTGTCAGACCTGACTCCGATGGGGGAGCGGTTCGAGGAGGTCGGCGCCCCTCAGGCTCTGGCCAGGCTCTGGTTCGCCTCGGTCCTGCGCGACGGTTTCGCGCTCACGGCGGCAGGGAGCAACGCGCGGTTCGCCGAAGTCGGGGCTGAGCTGCTGCGCTCGATGCTTCCTGCCGCTGGTGTGTCAGGTGACCTGGAGCAGGCCGTTGCGCACATCCTCGGCGGCTTCCGTCGTCTGGACGTCCATCCCGACGTGGTGCCGGGGGTGCGGGCGCTGAGGGGAGCAGGGCTGCGCCTCGTCACGCTGAGCAACGGGTCCGCCTCCGTCGCCGAGGCTCTGCTCGACGGTGCAGGTGTCCGAGGCGAGTTCGAGCACCTGCTGTCGGTCGAGGAGCCCGGCGTGTGGAAGCCGGCCGCCGATGCCTACCACTTCGCCGCGGCTCGGTGCGAGGTGCCGGCACACGACATGCTGCTGGTCGCCGTACACCCGTGGGACATCGACGGAGCGGCTCGGGCCGGGCTGCAGACCGCCTGGGTGAACCGGGTGGAAGGGCGCTACCCGAGACACATGACAGCCCCCACGCACACGGTGGGTTCACTGACCGAGCTCGCGGCCGTGCTGGGCTGGCCGAAGGGGAATGTCGGCGCTGCGCAGTAGTCTGCAGAGGCGATGGGGTCGACGCAGAGCAGGTACGACGAGGCATCGTGCGCCCGCTGGGTGGACGAGCCTCCCAAGCGCGCCGAGAGGACGCCGTTCGAGCGTGACCGCGCCCGCCTCGTGCACTCCGCCGCCCTGCGTCGCCTGGCCGCGAAGACTCAGGTGGTCGACCCGAGGACCGACGACTTCGTCCGCAACCGGCTGACCCACACCCTCGAGGTTGCCCAGGTGGCGCGCGACCTCGCCAAGACGCTCGGGTGCGACCCCGACATCGTGGAGACCGCAGCCCTGGCCCACGACATCGGGCACCCGCCCTTCGGCCACAACGGCGAGCGGGCACTCGACGAGCTCGCTGACGCCTGCGGTGGCTTCGAGGGCAACGCCCAGACCTTGCGGATCCTGACCCGGCTCGAGGCCAAGTCGTCCGACGCCGATGGACGGTCGGTCGGCCTGAACCTCACCCGCGCAACGCTCGATGCGAGCACGAAGTATCCGTGGTCGCGTGACTCGGCGCCGCTTCCTGCGGGGGTCGACTCCGACGGCGAGGTGCAGTCGGTGCGCAAGTTCGGGGTGTACGACGACGACCTTGACGTCTTCACGTGGATGCGCGAGCGCGCTGATCAGGGCCAGCGGTGCCTCGAGGCGCAGGTGATGGACCTGTCCGACGACGTGGCCTACTCCGTGCACGATCTCGAGGACGGCATCGTCGCCGGTCGGATCGAGCTCTCCTGGTTGAACGACCCCGTCCGCCGCAGCGAGGTGTGGCAGACCGTCCGCGAGTGGTACCTGCCGGATGTCCTCGACGACGAGCTCGACGCGGCGTTGGCGGTCCTGCGCGCGACGCCGTCATGGCCCAGCGGTTCCTACGACGCCAGCCGCCGTGCCCAGGCCGCGCTGAAGAACCTCACCAGCGACCTGATCGGGAGCTTCTGCACCAGCGTCCAGCACGCGACGCACGAGAAGTACGGCACCGGACCCCTGACGAGGTACGCCGCCGACCTCGTCGTGCCGCGGGAGACCTGGCTCGCGATCGCCGTCCTCAAGGGGGTCGCCGCCCATTACGTCATGCGAGCAGCTGACCGGGTGAGCATGATGGGGGCTCAGCGGGAGCTGATGGCCGAGCTCGTCACCGCGGTGATCGACCGGGGGCCTGATGTCCTGGAGCCGGCCTTCCGTCGTGACTACGCCGATGCCATGTCCGATCCCGGAAGGCTTCGGGTGGTGATCGACCAGGTCGCCTCCCTCACCGATGCCTCGGCGGTCCAGTGGCACGACCGGCTGGTCCGGCGACGAGGTGTCTGAGCCAGGGCTGGTCACCGTCGGGCACGGGCGCCTCGACGAGGAGGCGCTCGGCGCTCTGCTGAGTGGCGCCGGAATTGGCCTGCTGGTCGACGTCCGCCGGTTCCCGGGCAGCCGCGCGAACCCTGCCGTGAGTCGCGACGCCTTGCCGCGGTGGCTGCCCGACACCGGGGTCGACTACCGCTGGGAGGAGCGGCTCGGGGGCCGGCGCTCGCTGCCAGAGGGTGGCGACGACGACCCGTGGTGGCAGGTCGACGCGTTCCGCGCCTACGCCGCCCACACGCGCACGCCGGACTTCCGCGAGGCGATGGCTGACCTGCTCGAAGCCGTGACCACACGTCGTGTGGCGGTGATGTGCAGCGAGAGCGTGTGGTGGCGCTGCCATCGCCGGATCATCGCCGACGTCGCCGTACTCGGCCACGACATCCCGGTGCGCCACCTGATGCACGACGGACGGCTGACCGACCATCTCCCCTCAGCGGGGGCACGGCTGAGGGACGACGGGCTGCTCGTGTGGGACGGCGTCTAGACCCAGCGCCGAAGACCGGTGAACAAATCGGGTGACTTCTCCGCTCGCCGGGTCCGCATCCACCGGTTGCCGTGCTCGGTCGCCCAGGACAGGTCCACGAGGTCCGGCTTCCGGGTCCGGACTGACTGCCGCGACCGGTGAGGGGCGCCATCGAAGATGCCGCGGCGGATCACCTCGGCGCCGAGCCACTCGACCGCATCGACTCCGTGCAGGCGGCGGCCGTCGTCGAGCACGAGGATGGGCACGATCGGCCGTCCGCCGGACCAGTCGGCCTGCCATTCGCGGGTCAGGTGCCAAGCGGCGGTCGTGACCGGAGCGCCCGTCACGTCGACGGCATAGCCCCACTCCCGCAACAGCTCGCTCGGGGAGCTGCCCCTCCGGACCGTGTCGGCGAGGAGGCTGCGCACGAGCCGCGCGTTGCCGAGGTCGACCCTGTGCACCCAGAAGGCGTCGAAGAGGAGCGCGCGCACGCTGCGGCCCACTCCGGCGAGGTACGCCTCGGCGTAGCCGGACACGGCCGGACGTGTGTAGGGCACGAAGTCACCGAGCGCGTGGGGGAGCTCCTCGCCGGGTAGCAGCCGCCGCAGGACGCGGGCGAGGTCGCGACGCGTCGCGGTGACTCGTCCGGCATCGTCGCGGTGTTGGCCCGGCACTGGGCGGTCGTGCTCGACCATGCGCCAGTCCACCTCGAGGTCTTCGGACTCCAGAAGTGCAGCACGTCGCGACGCCAGGTAGCTCCACGGGCAGGTCAGGTCGCCGATCAGGGCGATTCGTCGGGTGCCCTCGTTTGCGGGGGCGGCCTCGGTCGCAAGGGGCTGGGTTCGTGGTGACACGGTGGTGGTGCTGGTGGCTGCGTCGAGCGTGATGGTCATCGGGGCTCCTTCCGAACTCACTTCCTCTAATTTGAATACAAAGATGTTGCGTAATTCGGCAGGGCCGAAGGTCCCTTGCGCGAACGCAGCATTCCCCTGCCGGCATCGCATCGGGTGACCGGGTCGGGAGCGTCCGAGGGACGACGTAGACTCCGCCACGTGGCAGGACTGATCCGGGAGGAAGACATCGCGCTCGTGCGCGAGAGGGCACGGATCGACGAGGTGGTCTCCGACTACGTCACTCTGCGCAACGCCGGTGGCGGCTCGATGAAGGGCCTCTGCCCGTTCCACGACGAGAAGTCCCCGTCGTTCCATGTCACGCCGAGCCGTGGTTTCTTCCATTGTTTCGGCTGCTCAGAGGGCGGCGACGTCATCGACTTCCTCCAGAAGATCGACGGACTCGGGTTCGCCGAGTCGGTCGAGCGACTGGCCGACAAGTACGGCATCCAGCTTCGCTACACCGAGGGCAGCGACCGTCCGCAGCGCCGTGACTCGAACCTGCGCCCGCGGCTGATCGAGGCGCACAAGGCGGCTGCGGCCTACTACGTCGACCAGCTGGCATCGGCGGGAGCGGTCGCCGGCCGGCAGTTCCTCGCCGAGCGCGGCTTCGACAAGGACGCCGCCGAGACCTTCGGCGTCGGGTTCGCCCCGCGTGACGGCGACGCCCTCTACAAGCACCTGCGGCAGAAGGGCTTCCGCGACGAGGAGCTCGTCACCGGCGGCCTGGTCGCGCAGGGCCAGCGGGGCCACTACGACCGGTTCCGCGGCCGCCTGCTGTGGCCGATCCGCGAGACGAACGGCGACGTGATCGGCTTCGGCGCCCGCCGGCTGTTCGACGACGACCGGGTCGAGGCGAAGTACCTCAACACCCCCGAGAGCCCCATCTACAAGAAGAGCCACGTTCTCTACGGCATCGACCTGGCCCGCCGCGACATCGCCCGCACGTCGCAGGCCGTGGTCGTCGAGGGCTACACAGACGTGATGGCCTGTCACCTCTCAGGTGTGCCGACCGCTGTCGCGACCTGTGGCACCGCGTTCGGCGAGGACCACGCCCGCGTCCTGCGGCGTCTGCTGCACGACCACGAGGAGTTCCGCGGCGAGGTGATCTTCACCTTCGACGGTGATGAGGCCGGACAGCGTGCTGCCCTGCGCGCCTTCGGCGGTGACCAGCAGTTCGTCAGCCAGACCTACGTCGCGGTCGAGCCGGACGGTCTCGACCCCTGCGACCTCCGGCTCCAGAAGGGCGACGCGGCGGTGCGTGAGCTCGTGGCCCGCCGCATCCCGCTCTACCGGTTCGTCCTGAGCAACGTCGTGTCGCGCTACGACCTCGACCGCGCGGACGGACGCATCGACGCGCTCCGTGAGGCCGCGAAGCTGGTGGTGAGCATCCGAGACCGCTCGAAGGTCGACGCCTTCGCCCGCGAGCTCTCCGGCATGGTCGGGGTCGACGTCGAGCAGGCCAGGGCAGAGGTACGACGGGCAGCGGCTCGCGGCCCCAAGACCGAGGAGTCGCGACGTCCTGGCGCTCCTGGCCGGGGCGCCGGTGCGGGTCCCGGGGCGGGGGCGCCGGCAGGCGGGCCGTCGTACCCCGGGGCGCAGGGGGCGCAGGGGAACCGACCTGCCACCCCACCGTTGCCTGACCTCAGGGACCCGCGGTTCTCGCTGGAGCGGGAGACGCTGAAGCTCGTCGTGCAGTACCCGCTGGCCGTGGGGCAGATGGCCAAGGACGTGGACGGCCACGACTTCACCCATCCGACCTATCGCGCGGTGTGGGAGGCGGTGGCCGGGCTCGGGGGCCCCGGGGCGGCTCCCGGCAACGAGGTATGGGTCTCCAAGCTGCGTGAGCAGATCGCCGACGAGACCGTCGCGCATGCGCTGAACGCCCTCGCGGTCGAGTCGCTCCTGTCGGTGAAGGAGCCGGATGCCGGCTACGTGGCGGCGCATGTGTACCGGTTGCAAGAGGTCACCGCGCTTCGACGCATCGCAGACCTGAAGTCCAAGCTGCAGCGGACCAACCCGGTCGAGAGCGCGACCGAGTACAACCGGATGTTCGGCGAGCTGGTCGCGCTCGAGCAGCACCGACGCAACCTGCGTGAGCGCGCGATCGGGGGAGAGCAGGGGTGATGGGCCGCAACCCGTTCAAGCGGTCGGTCGACGTCCCGGCCGAGGTGCTCTCGAAGGTGTCGCTCGATCAAGGCGAGAAGGTGCTCGCCGGGACGCACGCGGGTGAGGACATCTGGCTGCTCGGCACGCGAGAGGCTCTTCACGTGGTGGCTGCAGCGCCCGTCGAGACGCGCATCCCGTGGGAACAGATCGAGCGCGTTGACTGGAACCGCGACGAGGACCGCCTTCTGATCTCGGAGGTGGGGGAGTTCGGCCGGGTTCGGCCACAGCACGAGTTCGCCGTATCCGAGCCAGGACTGCTCCTGGAGCTCATCCGCGAACGAGTCACCGCGTCCGTCGTACTCCAGCGCCGCGTCTTCACCGACGGCAGCCGGGGACTGTTGGTCATCGGCCGACGCCCTCCGGCGAGGGACGGTGAGGTGTTCTGGTCCTACGAGTTCGACGCCGGCGTGGACCCCGAGGACCCCCAGGTCATGGCGGCCGCAGAGGCGGGACTGCACGCCGCTCAGGAGGAGCTCGGACTCTGACGCGTGCCGCTCGTGCCGATTTAGCGCGGCGGCAGATGACTTGCTAACCTATCGGCGCTGCACGATCCCCTGTAGCTCAATTGGCAGAGCATTCGGCTGTTAACCGGAGGGTTGTTGGTTCGAGTCCAACCGGGGGAGCTCCTCAAGCGACAGGCCCTACGGGGCCTTTCGTGTTTTCTGGGCCGTTCTCGGGCGTGGGCTCAGTCGCCCCAGCCCATCGAGAAGACCTCGAACGGTGAGGCGTGGGTGACGCCGAGCCGGCTGCCGGTGGAACGCGACATGCTCGCGAGGAAGTCTTCGGGGTCGAAGTCCTCCCAGCCCAGCCCGTCGATATAAGCCCGATGCGCCTGCAACGAGGCGACACCGACCTGGAACGTGTCGGTGATGTCTGCGGCGCGGTCCGACAGCGGCGATCCGGCGGCCCAGACCTCCCGGACGCCACCCCAAGGTGGAAGCCCTGCTTCGAGCTGCTCGTGGAAGACCCATCGGTTGCCGGCGTCGCGAACCGCGTCGAGGGTCGCCCTGCCTGTCGCGATGTGGTCCGCCTGGTTCAGCGCTCTTCCGCCCCAGCTGTCGCGGAAGTTGTTCGTGATGACGATGTCGGGGCGGTGCCGTCGTACGACGCCGGCGATCGCGCGCCTCAGCCCCACGTCGTACTCGAGGATCCCGTCAGGCAGACCCAGGAAGTCGATCTCCTCGACTCCCACGATGCGGGCGGAGTCCACCTGCTCGGCCTCACGCACGACCCGCGCCTGGTCTGGGTGCATCGCGTCGATGCCTGCCTCGCCGCTCGTCACCATGCAGTACACGACGCGCTTGCCCTGCCGCGTCCACCGCGCCACGGCGGCCGCTGCCCCGAACTCCATGTCGTCGGGATGGGCGACCACGCACAAGGCCGCCTGCCAGTCCTCGTTGACGTGCTCGAGCTGCTTCAGTCCCTCGGAGGTCTCTGTCATGGTCCGAGCATGTCAGCGGACCGATGGCGCGGCCACCGGGAGCGGCGCGCTTCACCCTGCGGCAGCGGTCCCGTTGGGTCCTCTCGGCTGCGGCGGTACGGCGGACGATAGGCTGCCGTCGCGCACCGGCGCGGAAGCCGCTGGTCGAACGGGGCGGTAGCTCAGTCGGTTAGAGCAGAGGACTCATAATCCTTGGGTCGTGGGTTCGAGTCCCACCCGCCCTACCAAGCGTTTTGTAGTAGTTCGGCTGATGCCGGACGTTTGGGCTTCGGCTGATGCTTGACAGTTGTTTCGGTTGATTCATGACACTCCGCATGCGCGGCGGTCGCGGTCGGCGGTGTCGGTGATGGTGCGGGTGTCGACCTGGGTGCCCAGCGCAGCCGGTAGGTGGTTCCGTCGGCAAGGGGTGCGGCGTCGACGTAGACCCGTTGCGCGGTGTCGTGGATGGCGTCCTCGAGGTCGCGAGTGGTGAACGGCAGGTCAGGTGCGGGGCCGTCGGGGCCGGCGGGCCCGTCGAGGCGGACGGGCACGTGGATGTGGATGATGCCGCGGGCCTGGAACTCCACGACCTTAGTAGGAGATCTTGGCCGCCTGCCGAACTCGGTGACGGTCAGGCCGCAGTGGCGGGCCAGAGTTCGTTGCAGGGTGATGGTGAACCGGCGCCACAGCTCGGGGGCGTGCCACTGCCAGACCACGTGCCCGGTGTAGTCGTAGCAGTCGGCGCACTGTGGGGTGCCGAGCCGCTCGTCGTCCCGGTGGCGGGCGTTGCACCACAACGGCCGGCCGTGCGGACAGGCCGGCTTGTCGCGGCGGGCCCGGCACGGTCCCTTCTGCCGGAGCCCGTGCACCGGCCCGAACGAGGGTGCGGTGAGGGTGGCGAACGTGCACGGATGCTCGGCCACCGACGCCGGGATGCCTTTGCCGCCGGCCAGGCCGGTGGTGACCAGCTGCCGGGCGTCACCCTGGTACTGGCGGCTGCACGGTTCGCAGGCGGCGGCGCGGCGGTTCCCGCACGGGACCCAGGTGGTGCCGTCGAGCTCCTGGGCGGAGGCGTAGAGGGTGCGGATCTCGCCGGTGGCGGGGTCGACGAGCTTGGTGGCGCCGCGGAGCCGGATCGGGCGTTCGCAGTCGTGGACTCGCCTGCGGGCCGACTCGATCCCGGCCTCACCCAGCATCCGACGCTACGGCACCGCAGTCGGGGCCGCCGGTGGGGTGATGCTGGCCAGGTCCACGTGGTCTCCCGGAACACCAGGCACGCCGGTGGGAACCCTGGCCGATATCCCACCGACGTGCGGTCCTGGCGGACCCCGCCCCTTGTTGAGGGTGGGGATGTTGTCGCGGGCGGGCCAGGGCGCCGTCGCAACAACGTGGTGGTGCTGTCGTGCGGTTGTGCTGTCCTCGCCCGGGCCGATCACCTCGGGTTCCTGGCGGCCGGGGTCGTGCTGGGCAATTTGGTGATCCGTTCGGCGAGGGATCCGACTGCTAGGGCACCGACCATAGAGCCCGATTCGGACAAAACCAGGCGCCGTTGCGGCCGACTTCCGCCGACCGTTTGACCGGAGAAAGAGGCGTACTTGCTGGTCCCGTCTGGGGTTGTCTGGGGACGTCTCGGACCGTTGCTGCCGGCCGAGCCGGTTGCAGTCAAAACGGTGGCGAAACCTGTCGAACAAGAACCCGAGAAAATCTCGAATGTCGAGACTGGAGGCGCCTACCTGGGTCCAGGAGATGCCGGACCGGATCGACGTAACCATCGTGCTGTACGCCGTGCTCAGCCTCACGATCGTCCGCATGGTCCCGGTCGCCCTGGCCCTGCTCGGTGCGCGCCTCGACCGCGCCAGCGTGCTCTTCGTGGGCGGGTTCGCGCACGGCCTCACCGCCGGTCCGCTGACCACCCGGTACGGCAGGGCCGCCGCCGCAAGAGGTCCCGTGCCCGGCAGCCCCGTGCCCGACGTACCGGTCCGGGGACTCCCACGTCGCATGGACGCAGCCGAGCCGCAGGCGGTCGGCAAGCTTGACCCGTAGGCCACGGGTGGACCATCTAGTTGGCGGCGCAGCGGAATCCCATGTTCCCGGTGGAGCTGTCCGGGGTGTTGGCTGTTCTGGCTGCGACGCGGTACCGGTTGCAGTAGGAGTGGTGGCAGAGATAGGAGCCGCCGCGGATGACCTTGGAGTTGCCGGCCGGTGGACCCTTCGGGTCGGTCGTTGCGGTGTTCGGATGGGTGGCGCTGAACCAGTCGCTGCACCACTCCCAGACGTTGCCCGCGACGTTGTGGAGACTGAATCCGTTGGGCTCGAAGGCGTCGACCGGTGCGGTTCCGAGGTACCCGTCGGCCAGGGTGTTCTCGGTGGGGAAGGCGCCCTGCCAGATGTTGCACATCCACCGGCCGTCGGGTGTCAGCTCGTCGCCCCAGGCGTAGCGTGCCTGCTCGAGGCCGCCGCGAGCGGCGTACTCCCACTCGGCCTCGGTGGGGAGCCGCCGTCCGGCCCACTGGCAGTACGCAACGGCGTCGTTCCACGAGACATGCACCACCGGATGGTCCATCCGCTCGGCCAGGGACGAGCTCGGGCCCTCGGGATGTCGCCAGTCGGCGCCATAAACCTGCCGCCACCACGGTGCTTGCGTCACCGCGCTGGCGATCGGAAAGCCGGCAGGCAGCAGGCCGGCGAAGACGAACGACCAGCCGTACCGCTCGGCGTCGGTCCGGTAGCCGGTGGCATCCACGAACTCCGCGAACCCCCTGTTGGACGTGGCGTATCGGTCGATCCCGAACGCCGACAGCGTGACCCGGCGAATCGGGCCTTCACCGTCGGCGGGGAAACCGTCAGGGTCGTCACCGCCCATCAGGAACGACCCGCCGGGGAGGTGCAGCGAGGTGTCCGCGCCGGTGGGGGCCGCGGTGCCGGTAGCTTGCCCCGGGCCCAGGCGCGGTGGTGCCGGGTTGTCGCCGCTGTCGCCGCGGGGGGCGGCACAGCAAACCGGCCGCTGGGGCGCTTGTCGCTCATCCATGGGCGTGTCTAGGGCCCGGTCGCGGCCATCTGCTCCTGGGCTCCGGCGAGTGCGCCCCTGAGCGCCTGAACGTGGTGCCCTTGGGCTTCGCCGGTCACCTTGAGGACCGCCCTGGTCACGACCGGTTCCACTGCGTTGGCGGAGGAACGCGGGTAGGCCAGGATGAGCGCGGCGCAGCCGAGGGGGATCATGCTCGCCGCCTGGCCCTTGACCTTGGTTTCGGTGAGCAGGTGCAGCGCCTCGCCCAGGGCCCCGCCCAGCGCGACCCCAAAGCCGGTGGCCGGGATCAGGAGCGGCCAGACGACCAGTCCGGAGAGGAAGCCGATGGTGCCCAGTCCCTGGGCGACCTCGCGGACCATGTGGTCGGACTGTTCCACCGAGACCTTGCCCGTCAGATCCTTGGCGACCACGATCGCGCCGTGCAGGTAGGCATCACACGCCAGCGCGGCTCGGTAGTCGTCGAGTGCTGCCTCGTGGGAGAGGTAGCTGCCGATCACGACGTCGGTGGTCTCGTGGTCGAACGGCAAGGAGAGGACCTTGAGGCCGGCAGTCGGTATGTTCATGCGGAGATCCCGTGAGCAGCGTGGGCGTGGTGGGCAACCTCATGGACCGCTTGCTCGTCCTCGGCGGTGAGGTGCGGCTTGACGTCGAAGACGACCTTCTTGACGGTGCCGGTGAACGCGAACGGTCGCCGGTCGGCGTAGCTCAGGTCGACCACGCCGCCGTTGTCGCGGCCGATGTCCATGCCGGAGTAGGCCGAGAACCGCATCGGCACCGTGTGATCCATCCGCCCGCCACCTACGGGGGCGTCGTTCACGAACAGCGTGACCTGGCCACCGGTGGCGGGCTTGGCCGCGTCGGCGGCGAACTCCATCCGCACGGTCACCTCGCCGGTAGGCAGTGGGGTGTCGGCCTGCTGGCGATAGACGAACACGCCCATCATCGAGTAGGTGTGGGTCAGCCGGCCTGCGTCGACGAACAGTGAGAACCCGCCGAGGTGGTCCGCCTCGGCGACGATCACGCCTTCGGCCCCGTCGTCGGGTACGACGAGGTCGGCACTGATCGCGTAGGAGCGGTTGTAGATGCGCGGGATCATCCCGGGTGCCACGTTCTGGACATCACCGCGGAACTCCATGGTGTCGGTGTCGTCGATGGGGGGTGTGATGCCGAAGAACGCCGAGAGGGTCGCCAGCAGCGGCAGGACCTTGTACTTCTCTGCCTCCTGCCAGAACAGGTCCTTGAGCTCCTGGACCTTCTCGGGGTGGTCGGCGGCCAGGTCGTGGGCCTGGGTGAAGTCGTCGGGCAGGTAGTACAGCTCGGCCGGGTCGGCGTCGGGGTCCCAGATGTCCGGGGCGTACGGTTTCAGCGCCTCGGGGGTGACCACCCACGGGATCCGCGGGGTCTTCATCGCCAGCCACCAGCCGTCCCGGTACATGGCGCGGTTGCCGATCGTCTCGAAGTACTGCTGCGTGTGCCGCTCGGGAGCGCCCCCGTCGACCAGCGAGTCGGCGAAGGTGACGCCGTGCAGCGGTTCCTGCTCGACCCCGTCGACCCGGGACGGCGCCGGGATGCCGGCGATGTCGAGAATCGTCGCACCGACATCGGTGACGTGGGTGAACTGGGAGCGCAGACCGCCGGGCTCGATAATCCGCTCGGGCCAGTGGATCACCATTGGGTTGCGGGTGCCGCCCAGGTGAGAGCCGACCTGTTTGCCCCACTTGAACGGGGTGTTTCCGGCCCACGCCCACGCCGCGGAGTAGTGCGGGTCCATGATCGGGCCACCCCAGGACTCCGTCCCGCCGTAGCGTTCGGCGAGCTGCAGCTGCATCTCGTCCGTGAGCGGGATGCCGTTTTGCATGGTCATCTCGTTGAACGACCCGGTGATGGTGCCCTCGAGGCTGGCGCCGTTGTCGCCCCAGATCCAGATCACCAGGGTGTTGTCGAGCTCGCCCAGCTCCTCGATCGCGTTGATGACCCGGCCGACGTTGTGGTCGGCGTTCTCGGAGAACCCGGCGTAGACCTCCATCTGCCGTGCGTAGAGAGCCCGCAGCCGGTCAGGAACGTCCTCCCAGGCCGGAAGCGCGTCGTCGCGGGGTGTGAGCACCGCGTCGGCAGGCACGACCCCGAGCAGCTTCTGCCGGTCGAAGATCTCTTCCCGTAACCGGTCCCAGCCCTGATCGAACTGCCCCTTGTACTTGTCGGCCCACTCCGAGGCGACGTGGTGGGGGGCGTGGCTGCAGCCGGTGGAGAAGTAGGCGAAGAACGGCTTCTGTGCGTCCTGGGCGCGCACCCCGTGCAGCCATTCGATGGTCTTGTCGGCCATCGCGTCGGGCAGGTAGTAGGGGTTCTTCTCGTCGTCGTACTCCGCCGGGGTCCCGATGATCTTCTGGTTCTCGGCCAGGCAGGGGTCCCACTGCCCGGAGTCGCCGCCGAGGAAGCCATAGAAGTAGTCGAAGCCCCAGCCGTTGGGCCAGCGTCCCAGCGGGCCGGCCGGCCCCTGCTGCCCGTCCGGGGTAAGATGCCACTTCCCGAACGCGGCGGTGCTGTAGCCGTTGTCGCGCAGGATCCGCGGCAGCGGAGCACATTCCAGCGGAAGCATCGCGGTGTAGCCGGGGAAGCCGCTGGAGAACTCACCCACCGACCCGAATCCCACCGCGTGGTTGTTCCGTGCCGTCAGCAACGCCGCGCGTGTCGGCGAACACAGCGCGGTGACGTGGAACCGGTTGTACCGCAACCCCGCCTCGGCCAGGCGTGTGTAGTTCGGGGTCTGGATCGGGCCACCGAACGTGCTCGGATTCCCGAACCCGGCGTCGTCGATCAGCACCAACAGCACGTTCGGCGCGCCTTGGGGCGGTTCGGGATGACGAATCAGGTTCCAGTCCGGCTCCGAACCCCGGAGGGTGTGGTTCGCCGTCCCTCTGAACTCCGGTCCCGTCAACGGCAGTGTCGTGCGGTCAGGCTCAGACATTTGCGATCTCCACGTCGCTCATGGGCACCAACACGGCTGGTGCGCACAGCGGGCTGGTGTGCCCGTTGGCACATTCGTTTCGCACGACGATCCGACGACCCGACGACGGAGTCATCATCCGCCGCGGATGACCTCGATCGGATCGGGCGCGGACCTTGGCGGGCGCTCGCCCAATGCCGATTGCCAACGCGGATAGCCGCCCGGTGAAGAATTTCCGTACTCCGTAAATGCGCCGGCTCCGCCGGCGCACGGCCCCGGCTGCGGGCGGGCGTAGGCGCCCGTCCTCGCCGGGGCTTTCGAAGCAGGGGAGGGTACCAAGGGGCTCCCGCCCCCTGGACCCCCGCGCGCGTCGACGAGGGAGCGGGGAACCGGGACCGACCGGCACCGGTGAGTCTTCGGGGTGCCGTAGGTCATCTCGCCGTTGATCTCCACGGCGGTGTGCACGACCTCGATGCGCCGCTTCATCAGGTCCAGCCTTCGTACGCGCACGGCCGTGGCCTCCCCCCACCGCATGCCGGTGTAGGCGAGCACCCTGACGAACAACTCGTAGCCGGGGCAGGCCTGCGCGAGCTCCTCGACCTGGGCGTGCGACAGGAACACCGGCTCGCCC
>DATGYO010000200.1:0-6498 GCA_035297905.1 Nocardioidaceae bacterium | reverse complement strand
CAGCTCGCTCCGGCCGGATGCCTTGGAGAACTCGGTGGCGCCGATCCCGACGATCGCTGCTGCTCCGCGCAGGCCGCTCACGCCTGCGCCTCACGCGTCGAGACCGGCGGCAGCTGTACGACGACCGTGCCGCTGACGTGGGCCCCCAGGCTGTTGTCTCCGCGAACCGCGATCTCCACCCGGTCGCCTTCGACGCCGGCCACCGACCCGGTGAGGACCATGGTGTCGCCCGGGTAGTTCGGTGCGCCGAGCCGGATCTTGATCTTCTTCACCACGGCGGCCGGCCCGGCCCAGGAGGTGACGTAGCGGTCGACGAGCCCGTTGCTGGTGAGGATGTTCATGAACACGTCCTTGGATCCGCGCTCGACGGCGAGGCCGGGATCGTGGTGCACGTCCTGGTAGTCGCGGCTCGCGATGGCGGTGGCGACGACCAGGGTCCGGGTGATGGGGATCGACAGCTCCGGCAGCGTCTCGCCGATCGTGACGTCGGCGGGGGTTCTCGTGGCCACGACGGTCATGACGCGACCTCCTCCACTGCGAGCAGGGTCCCGAGGTCCGCGAGGGCGGCCGCGGATCCGCCGAGCGTGCCGGCGGTCTGCTTGCCCCAGAGGAAGTACCGGTGGACCGGATAGTCGACGTCGACGCCGATCCCCCCGTGCAGGTGCTGCACGCGGTGCACCACGTCGAGACCGGCCTGGTCGGCCCACCACTTCGCGACGAGCACGGCCCGGTGCGCCCCTGGGGCAGCCGCCTCGTCCGAGAGGGAGCTCACCGCCTGCAACAAGGTCACCCGCATCGCGTCGATGTCGATGTAGCAGTCCGCGAGCTGGTGCTGCACCGACTGGAACGTGGCAAGCGGTCTGCCGAACTGCTGTCGCTCGCTGAGGTAGCGCGCCGCGAGCTGAAGCGCGCCTTCGGCGACACCGACCTGTATGGCGGCGAGAGCGACCGCAGCTCGGTCGAGCGTCCAGGCGAGGGCACCTCCTCCGGGGGCGCCGACCGCTGCGGCACGCGCGCTCGCAAGGCTCAGGTTGCCGGCGCGGTCCCACGTCGTCGTCTCCGTCGCCTCCCAGGTGACTCCGTCCGCCGAGGCCTCCACGAGGAACAGCCCGGGGCCCTCCGTCGTGCTGGCAGCGACCAGGACATGGCCGGCACCGGCGTAAGACGGGACGACGGCCTTGGTGCCACGGAGTCGCCACGCGTCGCCGTCGCGCTCCGCGGTGCAGGCGGGGGCGGCTGGTTCGGCGGTGCCGAACTCCTCCAGGGCCAGCGTGATGCGGAGCCTCCCCTCCGCCAGCTCCGGCAGGGCCGAGCCCCGCTCCGCGTCGGTCCCGTGCTCCGCGATGGCCAGCCCGGCCACGGCGGTGGACCACAGCGGCACCGGCGCGACGAACCGCCCCTGCTGCTCAAGGAGCACGCAGAGGGCGTCGAAGCCGAGGCCTGCGCCGCCGTACTCCTCCGGGAGCGCGATCCCGAGGAGGCCGGCCTTGGCCAGCTCGGACCACAGCTCGTCGTCGACCCGGCTCTCGGTCCGCTCGATCTCGCGCAGCCGGTCGGTCGACGTCTTGTCGGTGAGGATGTCGCGCGCCAGTCCCTGGACCGCGAGCAGCTCCTCGTCGAGGTGGAAGTCCATCAGTGCTCCTCATCCGATGACGGGCCGAAGACCGGCAGGGTCAGGTCCGGGTCGGCCTCCAGCCACTCGACGGTCAGCGGCATGCCGATCACGACCTCTCCGGGCTCCACTCCGACGAGGTTCGTGATCAGGCGGGTGCCCTCCTCGAGCTCGACGACGGCGATCAACAGCGGGTAGTCGAACGCCGGGTGCTTGGGGTGGTGCGCCACGACGTAGCTGTAGAGGGTCGCCCGCCCCGAGGCCTCGACCGTGTCCCACTCGAACGACCCGCACTCCGGGCAGCACGGCCCCGGCGGGTGCCGCAGTGTCTTGCAGGAGGCACAGCGCTGGATCACCAGACGGTGCTCCTTCGCCGCGTCGAACCAGAACTGGTTGTCGAGGTTGACCGCCGGACGCGGGCGGAGCGTCTTCGCCTCCTCTGCACGGGGTACGTCGGAGGACTTCTTCGGCCTGAACCGCAGGGTGCGCCAGCGCTGGGTCGCGACGACCTCGCCGTCCTGGTCGCGGTAGGTCTTCACGGTCGTGATGAACCGGCCGACGCCAAGCGCGGTCTTCTTCTCCGAGGAGATCGACTCCACGACCTCCTCGGCGCCGATGTGGTCGCCCGGGACGAGCTCACGGTGGAAGTCGAGCTCCGAGTCGGTGGCCACCACGGAGGTGTAGCCGCCCTCGTCGAGCAGGTCGACGAGCTCCGCGAACGCCCCGCCGACCGAGGCCGCGCGCTTCGTCGCTGCATAACCGCGCATCGTCCAGGCCTGCATCATCGAGGCCGGCGCCACCACTCCGGAGCGGCCCGTCGCCCGGGCTGCCTCGTCGGAGAGATAGACCGGGTTCGCGTCCTCCATCGCCTCGACCCAGTGCCGGATCATCGGCACGTTGACCGGGTCCTGGCCTGGTGTGAACGGGCTGAGTGCCTGACCTACGAAGGCCTGCAGCCGCTCCTCGTAGGCCTGGCTCATCGGGCACCTCGTGGTAGGCCGAGGCCCTGGGTGGCGACCATGTCACGGAGGATGTCGTTGACCCCGCCACCGAAGGTGTTGACGATGCCCTGGCGGGAGAGCTGTTCGACCTGGCCGGCCAGCACCGCGCCGGGCGACTCGGGGCGGATCCGGCCGGCCGCGCCAAGGATCTGGGTCAGCGAGCGCTGGACGTCGATGTGGGTCTCGGTGCCGTAGGTCTTCGCCGCTCCGGCCGTGGCGCCCGTGAGGCTCCCCTCCGCCACCGCGGCGGTCATCTTCCAGTTCATCAGCCGCATCGCCTCGAGCTTGGCGTAGGTGCGCGCCAGCTCCTGCTGGACCCACGGCTTCTCGATCACGCCGGTGTCCTTGGTCCACGCCAGGACGCTCTCCCAGAGCTGGAGCATCCGGCCGCCCAGGGCCGCGAGACCGATCCGCTCGTGATTGAGCTGGGACGTGATCAGCCGCCAGCCGCCGTCAACCTCACCGACCACGTTGCCGACGGGGACGCGGACGCCGGTGTAGTAGGTCGCGGTCACGACCATCCCGCCCACGGTCTGGATCGGGCTCCACGAGAAGCCGGGCTCGTGGGTCGGCACGATCAGGATCGAGATGCCCTTGTGCTTGGGGGCCTCGGGGTCGGTCCGGGCGGCGAGCCAGATGTAGTCGGCGGTGTTCGCGCCGCTGGTGAAGATCTTCTGACCGTCGATGACGAACTCGTCGCCGTCGCGGACGGCCTTGGTCTTCAGGGAGGCGAGGTCGGTGCCGGCGTCGGGCTCGGTGTAGCCGATCGCGAAGACGATGTCGCCCTTGAGGATGCCAGGGAGGTACGCCTGCTTCTGCTCCTCGGTGCCGTAAACCATGATCGTCGGGCCGACGGTGTTGACGGTGACGAAGGGGAACGGCAGTCCGGCCCGCTGCACCTCGTCGAAGAAGACGTACTGGTCCTCGATCGACCGGCCCTGGCCGCCGTACTCCGTCGGCCACCCGATGCCGAGCCAACCGTCGCGACCGAGCATGCGAACCACGCCGCGGAAGCGATCCCCTCCGACTCCGGCCTCGCCGACGCTGCGTCGCTCGTGCTCGGGCAGCAGGCCCGCGAAGTAGGCGCGCAGCTCCTTGCGCAGCTGCTGCTGCGCGAGGGTCTCACGAAGGTCCATTGCAGTCCTCGTCGGTCGGCTCGCGCCAGTCCACCAGCGTTGGTAGATACGTGTCAACCGCCTGTATAGTCGTGCGTCAACCACGTGTCTGGCTTGACGCATCGCAACCGCCTAG
Source organism: Nocardioidaceae bacterium (assembly GCA_035297905.1). Taxonomy (GTDB): domain Bacteria; phylum Actinomycetota; class Actinomycetes; order Propionibacteriales; family Nocardioidaceae; genus Nocardioides_C. Next base: position 2,634 of record DATGYO010000200.1, on the reverse strand, counting down.
GCTGGTGGCCATGCCGACCGGACCGCAGCAGGGCCGCATCGTCCAGCGCGTGCTCTCACCCGCTCGTGCCGCGACGCGGGAGCGGCTGATCGACGCCGCGATCGAGCTCGCGACCGAGGGCGGGTACGACGCCGTGGGCATCCGGCAGGTCGCCGCTCGCGCGGAGGTCTCCGTGCCGACTGCCTACCAGCACGTGAGCTCGAAGGACCAGCTGCTCGTCGAGGCGCTCATGACGCTGGGCAGCCGCTCCACCGAAGGGGTCCGGCAGCGCAGGCCCGAGGGCGACAGTCCCGCGGAGCGACTGAGCTCGGTCTTCCGCCGGATCATGCGGCAGGCGGCGAGGAAGCCGCTGCTCTACCAGGCCCTCTACCGGGCGTACGTCGGGAGCGCCCCGACGCTCGCGGACGCGTCAGGGCTGGTCGGCTTCGGCCCGGAGCGGGCGGCCTGGATCGGCGACACCCTGCGAGCAGGCGAGCGCAGCGGCCACACCGACGAGCAGCTCGAGTCTGCCGCCCGGATCCTGAGCACGCTGTTCCTAGGGGCGATGGTGGGGGTCGCCGCGGGACGCGACGTCGACGAGGTGGTGGGGATCCTCGACGAGGCCACACACCGGCTGCTTCCCCCACCTGCGGTGTGATCAGCGGCGCCGTTTGGTGCGAAAACCTAAATTGGAATCGCCCCGCCAAGCGGAACTTGGCGGCTCGGGGATGTCCGTCGTCGGTTTCTTGTGCGAGGTTGACCTGTGGTGCTGTCGCGACACTCGCGCCGTTTCGCCATCGCCGCTGTCGTGGCGGCGGCCGCCGCGTTCATCAGTGGGTGCACCGGTGGCGGGCAGGTGCCACCGGTAGCCGCCTGCGGGCCACGAAACGTGCCGGCTGCCTCGCCCTCGCGGCCGAACATCGTGTTCGTCCTCACCGATGACCTGTCGACCAACCTCGTTCGCTACATGCCGCACGTGCGTGCGCTCGAGAAGGCGGGCACGTCGTTCTCCAACTTCACCGTGACGGACTCGCTGTGCTGCCCCTCGCGGGCATCGATCCTCACCGGCAGGTTCCCCCACGACACGGGCGTCTTCACCAACGCCGGTCCCGACGGAGGGTTCCATGCCTTCCAGCGCCACGGCGACGCAGCCACGACCTTCGCCACCGCCCTGCACAAGGCCGGATACCGCACCGCGATGATGGGCAAGTACCTCAACGAGTACGAGCCGAAGGTGCATGCCGCACCGGGCTGGTCGGAGTGGGACGTCACAGGCGCCGGCTACCGCGGCTTCGACTACAACCTCAACCAGAACAACCACGTCGTGCACTACGGCTCCGCCCCGCGCGACTACCTGACCGACGTGCTCGGCAGGCGCGCAACGCGGTTCATCGACGCCCGCGCCGACTGCCCGGCAGGGCCAGCAGGACACCCCGGGCATGCGCCTTTCATGCTCGAGGTGGCCACCTTCGCCCCTCACAAGCCGTACGTCCCGGCGCCCCGCGACGCGCACGCGTTTCCGAACCTGAACGAACCACACAGCGCCGCCTACGACCGTCTGCCACGTCAGGCGCCGCGCTGGCTTGCCGACCGCACGCCGCTGACGCCGCGGCAGAAGAACCTCATGGACGACGTGTTCCGCAGGCGAGTCCGGTCGATCCAAGCCGTCGACCGGATGATCGGCGAGATCGAGGCGGCGCTGCGCCGCGCAGGTGACGCCAAGAACACCGTCATCATGTTCAGCTCCGACAACGGCTACCACCTCGGCGAGTACCGGCTTCCGCCAGGCAAGATGACCGCGTTCGACACCGACGTCCGGGTGCCGCTGGTCGCGGTCGGGCCCGGGATCCCGGCCGGTCGCGTCACCGACGCCGTGGCAGAGAACATCGACCTTGCTCCGACGTTCGTGGAGCTCGCAGGCGGCACGCCCTCGAAGCAGGTGGACGGGCGCAGCCTCGTCCCCCTGCTCCACGGCCGCACCCCGAGCCACTGGCGGACGGCAGCTCTGGTCGAGCACCACAAACCTGACAAGTACACCGTCGGTCCCGACCTCGACGGCGCCAAGGCAGCGGACCCGCCGACGTACTCAGCGATGCGCACCAGGAACTACACGTACGTCGAGTACGTCGATGGTATGCGCGAGCTCTACGACCTCAGAAGGGATCCGCACGAGCTGGACAACCTCGTTTCGCGGCTCCCCGCTGCGACGCTGGACGACCTGCACCGGAAGCTCGCCGCGCTCGAGAATTGCCATGGCGCGCGAGAGTGCCGGGCTGCGGACCACCCACCCGCGGTTCGCGGCCTCCGTCACACCACCCGTTAGAGCCCCCCTCTGCTGCCGGCCTCAGCGAGCACCGCGCCTCCGGTGGCGCAGCCGCTCGCTCAGCACGACGATCGCCACAGCAACGGCGGCGCCGATCACGGTCTCCAGGCCGCGGTCGAACAGCAGCACCCCGATCGGCCGTGGCGCCGCCACCTGGCCCATGAGCAGAGCCATCGGCGTGATGAACAGCAGCGCCAGCCCGTAGTTCCGGCCCACGAGCAGCTCGGTCACGATCTGCAACAAGCCCACGACGAGGACCGTCGTGACTGCTCCCATTCCGAGCAACAGCAGCGGAGCGCTGGTGAGGAGTCCCCGCAACGTACCGAGAACCC
>DATGYO010000199.1:0-22001 GCA_035297905.1 Nocardioidaceae bacterium | reverse complement strand
CGTCAAGCGGGCAGTCAACGCCCAGAAGAAGCGCCGGGTAACCCTCGAGCGCGCATCCGGTTACCGCGGTCAGCGCTCGCGGCTCTACCGCAAGGCCAAGGAGCAGGTCACCCACTCGCTGGTCTACAGCTACCGTGACCGTCGCGCCAAGAAGGGCGAGTTCCGCAAGCTGTGGATCCAGCGGATCAACGCCGCGGCCCGCGCCAACGGGATGACCTACAACCGGTTCATCCAGGGCCTCAAGGCCGCCGGGGTCGAGGTGGACCGCAAGATCCTCGCGGACATGGCCGTCAACGACGCCGCCACGTTCACCTCTCTCGTGGAGCTGGCCAAGGCCAACCTCCCCGAGGACGTCAACGCGCCGAGCGCTGACGAGGACACCGCGAAGGCGTCCGCCTGATCGGCTCCGCTGGTCACCAGGCGAACCAGCACGAAACGTCGATGGCGAGCCTCCCTGCCGAAACCCCGCTGCTCACTGTGAAGAGCGGAAGGGTCAAGGCGGCACGGAGGCTCGCCCGACGTGCTTCTCGGGCCGAGTCCAGGCGGTTCCTGGCCGAGGGGCCCCAGGCGGTCCGCGAGGCGCTCGACCTCCCCGGCTGCGTGGAGGAGGTCTTCGCGCTCCGCGGTGCCGCCGACGCACATCCCGACCTCCGCGCCCGCGCAGCCGACCACGGCGTCGCGTGGCACCTCGTCGACGACGCCGCTCTGGGGTCCCTCGCCGAGACCGTGCACCCGCAGGGACTCGTCGGGGTCTGCCGGTTCATCGACCGGCCGCTGGTCGACGTACTCCCTCAGCCGTCCGAAGAGGGTGCGTCCCTGGTCGCAGTCTGTGCCGACGTCCGCGACCCCGGCAACGCCGGCACCGTGATCCGTTGTGCCGACGCGGCCGGTGCCGGCGCCGTCGTGCTGACCGGCAGCTCGGTCGACCCCTACAACGGCAAGGCGGTCCGGGCCAGCGTCGGCAGCCTCTTCCATCTCGGCCTCGCGGTCGACCCCGACACCGCTGCGGTGATCACCGAGCTCAGGAGCCGAGGGTTCCAGGTGCTCGCGGCGGACGGGGCGGGGGAGACCGACCTCGACGACGCCGTCGACGAGGGTCTGCTGGCGCGGCCGACCGCATGGCTGTTCGGCAACGAGGCGTGGGGACTGCCCGACGAGATCGCCGCCTTGGCCGACCTTCGGGTGCGGATCCCCATCCACGGCAGGGCGGAGAGCCTCAACCTCGCCACGGCTGCGGCCGTGTGTCTCTACGCCTCCGCCCGGGCGCAGCGCCACACCCGCAGGTAGTGGCTGGGTCGCCTCCGACGGGAGCACCCACTAGATTGGGCAGGTGACGTCGACTCCCGGGCCCCTTGCGCAGGTGACTCTCGACGCCGTTCCCGACGGAGTCGTGCTCGCCGACGAGTCCGGCCAGGTGACTGCCATGAACGGCGCAGCCCGGACGATGCTCCGCGTGGCCGACGGCGTCGGGAAGCACCTTGCCGACGTCGTCGCGCTCCAGGACCAGGCAGGCAACGACTGGTTCTCGACCCTGAACCTGTACGACGGTCCGCGGCTGCGCTCACGGATCCCCGAGCAGTCTTGGTTCCTCGCCGACGGCACCGAGCTCCTGCTCACGGTGGGGATCGCGCGCGAGGGGAGGCAGGGCCCCACCAAGGGTGTCGCGGTCTGCCTCCGCACGTCCCGGGCCCGTGCCCGGCTCGACCGCGAGCGCTCGGACCTGGTCGCCACCGTCGCCCACGAGCTGCGGTCGCCGCTGACGGGCGTGAAGGGTTTCGTCGCCACGCTGCTCACCAAGTGGGACCGGCTCAACGACGACCAGAAGAAGCTCATGCTCACGACGGTCAACTCCGACGCGGACCGGCTCACCCGGCTGATCGCGGAGCTGCTCGACGTCGCGCGCATCGACACCGGCCGGCTGTCGCTCTATCCGCGGCCGATCGAGTTCACCCCGGCCGTCGAGAAGGTGCTCGACTCGATCCGTGCCGGTACCGGCCGCGAGATCCTGCTCGAGGCCGAGCCCGAGCTGCCGATGATCTACGCAGACCCTGACAAGTTCGTCCAGGTGATCACCAACCTCGTCGAGAACGCCGTGCGGCACGGTGAGGGCGTGGTCCGCCTCAGCGTCACCCCGCTGGGCACCGACGACCCGTTCCCGGGCGTGCGGCTGTGCGTCGACGACGAGGGAGAGGGCATCAGCCCGGAGATCCGCAACCGGGTCTTCACGAAGTTCTGGAAGCACGGCATCCGAGGTGGCTCGGGCCTGGGGATGTACATCGTCCACGGCCTCGTCACCGCTCACGGCGGCCGTGTGGAGATCGACGACGCGCCCAGCGGTGGTGCCCGGATCATCGTGATCTGGCCCGCGGACGACCGCAGGGCCGACTGAGGCTCCTCCCTGCGCACCAAACCGGTTCGCCCGCGCGCTTGGGCACTTCCTAGACTGATGCTGCAACCAGGAGTACCGCGAGTTTCACCCCTGTCAGCCGCACCCCCGTGAAAGGCAGCCATGTCGGGCCCGAACACCGATTACGACCCTGTCGAGGTCACGCCGCTGCGTGCGGACGAGGTCGAAGCGATGCGCGAAGCGGCACTCGAGGCCATCGCCGGCGCGAGCGATCTCGAGGAGCTCAAGGCGGTGCGCCTCGCGCACGCCGGTGAGCGTTCGCCGTTGGCTCTTGCCAACCGGGAGATCGGTGCGCTCCCGCCTCAGGCCCGCAAGGAGGCCGGCATGCGTGTCGGCCAGGCCCGCGGCGCGGTGAACAAGGCACTCGCCGCCCGTCAGACCGTGCTCGACGCCGAGCACGAGGCGCGGATGCTCGTGGAGGAGACCGTCGACGTCACGGTCCCGTGGGACCGGGAGCCGCAGGGCGCCCGCCACCCCCTGACGACGATCCAGGAGCTCGTCGCCGACGTCTTCGTCGCGATGGGCTGGGAGGTCGGCGAGGGGCCGGAGGTCGAGGCCGAGTGGCTCAACTTCGACGCCCTCAACCTCGGCCCGGACCACCCTGCCCGCACGATGCAGGACACGTTCTGGCTCGAGCCCGCCGAGGGCGGAGTCGTGCTACGCACGCACACGTCGCCCGTGCAGGCTCGCACGATGCTCACGACGGAGCCGCCGATCTACGTGATCGTTCCCGGCCGTGTCTACCGGACCGACGAGCTCGACGCCACGCACACCCCGGTGTTCCACCAGGTCGAGGGGCTCGTGGTCGACAAGGGCATCTCGATGGCCCACCTCAAGGGGACCCTGGACCACTTCGCCGAGGCGATGTTCGGTGAGGGCATCACGACCCGCTTCCGGCCGTCGTACTTCCCGTTCACCGAGCCGAGCGCCGAGGTCGACCTGGTCTGCTTCGTGTGCCGCGGCCAGTCGCCGGCGGTCGAGGAGTGCCGCACCTGCAAGGGCGAGGGCTGGATCGAGTGGGGCGGCTGCGGCGTCGTGAACCCGCGCGTCCTGACCGCCTGCGGCATCGACTCCTCCGTCTACTCCGGCTTCGCGTTTGGCATGGGCCTGGAGCGCACGCTCATGTTCCGCCACGGCATCGAGGACATGCGCGACATCGTCGAAGGTGACGTCCGGTTCACCCTGCCCTTCGGAATGGAGATCTGATGCGGGCCCCGCTTTCCTGGCTGCGTGAGTACGTCGACCTCCCGGCCGACGTCACAGCGGCCGCCCTGGCCCACAGGTTGACCGCCCTCGGGCTCAAGCTCGAGGCCCTCGATGCGCCGGGGTCCGACCTCCGGGGACCGCTCGTCGTCGGGCGCGTGCTCTCCATCGAGGAGGAGCCGCAGAAGAACGGCAAGGTCATCCGCTGGTGCCGCGTGGACGTCGGTCCCGAGCACAACGACGAGGACGGCGGTCGTGGGATCGTCTGCGGTGCCCTCAACTTCGCCGTCGGCGACCTCGTTGTGGTCGTGCTGCCGGGGGGTGTGCTGCCCGGGCCGTCCCCGATCACCGCGCGGAAGACGTACGGCCACGTCTCCGACGGGATGATCTGCTCCACCAAGGAGCTCGGCATCGGCGACGACCACGGCGGCATCCTGGTCCTGGACCCCCGGCTCGACTCGGACGCCGCCGTGAAGCCGGGCGACGACGCGATCGCGCTGCTCCACCTCCGCGACGACGTGATCGAGTTCGAGATCAACCCCGACCGGGCCTACGCCCTCTCGCTGCGCGGGCTCGCGCGGGAGGCCGCCCTCGCCTACGACGTGCCGTTCCGGGACCCGGCCGTGCGCGAGGTCCCGACCCCCAACGACTCCGGCTACCCGGTGCGGGTCGAGGCCCCTGACGGCTGCCCGGTCTTCGCGACCCGCACCGTCACCGGGTTCGACCCCAAGGCGCCCACCCCGCGCTGGCTCGCCCGTCGGGTCCAGCTGGCCGGGATGCGGCCCATCTCACTGGCCGTGGACGTCACCAACTACGTCATGCTCGAGCTCGGCCAGCCGATCCACGGCTACGACGGCGACAGGCTCTCCGGACCGATCGTCGTACGCCGGGCGGAGCCGGGGGAGCGGCTCACCACGCTCGACGACGTGAAGCGTGACCTCGACCCCGGGGACCTCCTGATCACCGACGACCGCGGGCCGATCGGCCTCGCCGGCGTGATGGGCGGCCAGGAGACCGAGCTGGGCGACACCACGACCCATGTCGTGATCGAGGCCGCCTACTTCGACCCGGTCTCGATCTTCCGCACGGCCCGCCGGCACAAGCTCCCCTCCGAGGCGTCCAAGCGCTTCGAGCGCGGCGTCGACCCGCTGCTGCCCTCCTATGCGGCCGACCGGGTCGCCGAGCTGCTCGTCGCCCACGGCGGCGGCGCGATCTCGCCGGGAGTGACCTACGTCGGCCGTCCGCCGGAGGGACGCACGGTGACTATGGCAGCAACCCTGCCCGAGCAGATCACCGGCATCCCGACCGACGCGGACACCGTCGTCGAGCACTTGCGCGCGGTCGGCTGCACGGTCGCCGTGGACGGAGACCTCCTCACCGTCGTGCCACCTTCGTGGCGACCCGACATCACCGACCCCTACGACCTCGTCGAGGAGGTCGCCCGCATCGTCGGCTACGACCAGGTGCCCTCCGTGCTCCCGGCAGCGCCGGCCGGGCGGGGCCTGACGCGTGCTCAACGACTCCGTCGCCGTGCCGGCCTCGCACTCGCGGGCGCCGGCTACGTCGAGGTGCTGACCTACCCGTTCGTCGGCCAGGCCGACTGGGACTCCCTCGAGCTGGCTCCGGACGACGACCGACGGCGCACCGTTCGGGTCGCGAACCCGTTGTCGGAGGAGGAGCCGGAGCTGCGCACCACGCTCGTTCCCGGGCTCCTCAAGACGCTTGCGCGCAACATCGGCCGCGGCCTCACCGACGCGTCGCTCTTCGAGCAGGCGCCTGTCTTCCTGCCTACACCCGGTGCCGGACCTGCGCCCATCCTCGGCGTCGACCGGCGACCCACCGACGAGGAGTGGGAGGCCCTCCAGGCCGCGATCCCGCACCAGCCGCGGCACGTAGCGGTCGTTCTCGCCGGCGAGCGGGAGCAGTCCGGCTGGTGGGGCAAGGGCCGCCCTGCTACGTGGGCCGACGCGCTCGAGGCTGTGCGCACCCTTGCCCGTTCGTTCGCGGTCGAGGTGGAGCTCCGGTCCGCGGTGTACGCGCCGTGGCACCCGGGACGGTGTGCCGAGGTCGTCCTGGAAGGCACGGTCATCGGCCATGCCGGTGAGCTCCACCCGAGGGTGTGCAAGGCCTTCGGCGTGCCTCCGCGCACGGCGGTCGCCGAGGTCGACCTCGACGCGCTCATGGACGCCGCGGTGCCCGTCGTACCCGCTCCCGCGTTCTCGACCTACCCGGTCGCGAAGGAGGACGTCGCCCTCGTGGTCGACGCGGACATCCCGGCCGCGGCTGTCGCGGCGACGCTTCGGGAGGGGGCCGGCACGCTGCTCGAGTCGGTGCGCCTCTTCGACGTCTACACCGGCGCGCAGATCGGCGAGGGGAAGAAGTCGCTCGCGTTCGCGATGCGGTTCCGGGCCCCGGACCGGACCTTGACCGACGCCGAGGTGGCCGAGGCCCGCGAGGCCGCGGTGGCCCTGGCCGCCGAACGACACGGGGCAGTCCACCGGTCCTGACCCGGTTTCGCATGACCATGCAGGGTGCTGTATGGTCATGCGCATGTCGGCCGAAGCCAGCGCACAGTCCAGATACCGGGTCGCCGTCGCCGGCGCCAGCGGCTACGCAGGCGGTGAGGTGCTCCGTCTGCTGCTGGCGCACCCGTCGGTAGAGATCGGCGCCCTGACGGCCGGATCCAACGCCGGTGAGCGCCTCGGGTCGCTCCAGCCGCATCTGCTGCCCCTGGCTGAGCGCGTCCTCGACGACACCACGGTCGAGGTGCTCTCCGGACACGACGTGGTCTTCCTCGCCCTTCCGCACGGCCAGTCCGGCGAGATCGCCAAGGCGCTTCCCGACGACTGTGTCGTCATCGACTGCGGCGCCGACTTCCGGCTCACCGACCCGGGCGCCTGGGAGAAGTTCTACGGCGGGGACCACGCCGGCTCCTGGCCCTACGGGCTCCCCGAGCTCGGTGGCCAGCGCGAGCGGCTCCAGGGTTCGACCCGGATCGCCGTGCCCGGCTGCTACCCGACCGTCTCGACGCTCGCGATGGCCCCGGCCGTCGCCGCCGGCATCGTCGACCCCGGCGACGTCGTGGTGGTGGCGGCCTCGGGCACCTCGGGGGCCGGCAAGGCTCCCAAGCCGCACCTGCTCGGTTCGGAGATCATGGGTTCGGCCAGCGCGTACGGCGTCGGCGGCACCCACCGGCACACCCCCGAGATCAGCCAGAACCTGTCAGGGCTGACGGACGACCCGGTCGCGGTCTCCTTCACCCCGGTGCTCGTCCCGATGCCCCGTGGCATCCTCGCCACCTGCTCCGCGCCGGCCCGCAACGGCGTCACGGCGGAGGAGGCCTACGCCGTCTACGAGATGGCGTTCGCCGACGAGCCGTTCGTGCACCTGCTCCCCGCGGGGCAGTGGCCGCAGACCAAGTCGGTGGTCGGGTCCAACGCCGTGCACGTGCAGGTGACCGTCGATGCTGACGCAGGTGGGCGCGCCGGCCGACTCGTCGCAGTCGGCGCGGTCGACAACCTGGCCAAGGGCACCGGCGGCGCAGCGGTGCAGTGCATGAACCTCGCGCTCGGCCTACCCGAGACCACCGGCCTCAGCACCGTCGGGCTCGCGCCGTGAGCCACACCCTCCTGCAGCACGACGAGGACCTTGCCGTGGTGCGCCTCGGCCCCGGCGCCGACGTCCCGGCCTGGGCCGCATCCGGTTCGCTGTTCTCGGTGACCGCTACGGCGGACGAGACGTCGCTGGTGTGCGGCCGGGCCGGTGTCCCCAAGAAGGCCCGACAGGAGGGGCCGTTCATCGCGTTCGCCGTCCAAGGCCCCCTGGACTTCAGCCTCACCGGCGTGCTCAGCGGTCTCCTGTCGCCGCTCGCGGAGAGCGAGATCCCGGTGTTCACGATCTCGACGTTCGACACCGACTGGATCCTCGTGCCCGCTGCGCAGGCAGAGCGCGCCGCCGAGGAGTGGCGACGATCCGGACACGCGGTCCGAGCCGCACACGAGCCCACCGACCAGTCACCCGCAGAAGGAACGTCATGACCGTCACCGCCGCCAAGGGCTTCCGCGCCTCCGGAGTCGCAGCCGGCATCAAGTCCACCGGGGCCAAGGACATGGCGCTCGTCGTCAACGACGGGCCGGAGTACGCCTCGGCCACCGTGTTCACCTCCAACCGCTGCAAGGCGAACCCGGTCCTCTGGAGCCAGGAGGTGGTCAAGGACGGCATCGTCCGGGCGGTCATCCTCAACTCCGGCGGGGCGAACTGCTACACGGGGGCGGAGGGCTTCCAGACCACCCACGCGGTCGCCGAGAAGACCGCGGATGCGCTCGGCATCGGCGCGATCGACGTCGTGGTCTGTTCCACCGGCCTGATCGGGCTCAAGAACGACCGGGACGACCTGCTCGCCGGAGTCGAGGCCTGTGCCTCCTCACTCTCGGCAGACGGTGGCGCCGACGCAGCCGAGGCGATCATGACGACCGACTCTGTGAGCAAGCAGGTCACGGTCGAGGGGAGCGGCTGGACGATCGGCGGCATCGCCAAGGGCGCCGGCATGCTCGCTCCCCAGCTGGCCACCATGCTCGTCGTACTCACCACCGACGCCAAGATCACGCCCGCCGAGGCGGACCAGGCGCTCAGGGCGGCCACCCGCGTGAGCTTCGACCGGCTCGACTCGGACGGATGCATGTCGACCAACGACACCGTGACGCTCCTCGCGAGCGGCGCGTCCGGGATCACGCCGACCCTGGACGACTTCACCGAGGCCCTGACACGCGCCTGCACCGACCTGGCGATGCAGTTGCTCGCCGACGCAGAAGGCGCCGACCACGAGATCGCGGTCACCGTGCTCAACGCCGCGAGCGAGGACGAGGCCGTCGAGGTGGGCCGCTCGGTGGCCCGCAGCAACCTGTTCAAGGCCGCCGTCTTCGGCAAGGACCCAAACTGGGGCAGGGTGCTGGCCTCGATCGGCACCACGTCGGCCGCGTTCGACGCCGCCGACCTCGACGTCGCGATGAACGGGGTCTGGGTGTGCCGCTCCTCGGAGCCGGCCGAGTCACCGGAGCTGGTCGATCTGTCGGGCCGCGAGGTGAGCGTGACGATCGACCTCAAGGCTGGGGACGCCCGCGCCACGGTGTGGACCAACGACCTCACCCATGCCTATGTCCACGAGAACTCCGCCTACTCGAGCTGAGGACCCATGACGACGAACGAGTTCCTGATGGACGCCGGGAAGAGCCCCGACGAGTGGAAGGAGATCACCGCGAAGGCCGCCACGCTCGCGGCCGCACTTCCGTGGCTGAAGGAGTACCACGGCAAGACGATCGTGGTGAAGTACGGCGGCAACGCGATGACCGATGAAGGTCTCAAACGCGCTTTCGCCGAGGACATCGTCTTCCTCCGGTACGCCGGCTTCCGGCCCGTCGTGGTCCACGGCGGAGGACCCCAGATCAGCAAGATGCTCGACCGTCTCGGCATCGAGTCCGAGTTCCGGGGCGGACTCCGTGTGACCACACCGGAGGCGATGGACGTCGTCCGCATGGTCCTGGTGGGCCAGGTCAGCCGCGAGCTGGTCGGGCTGATCAACCAGCACGGGCCACTCGCCGTCGGGCTCTCCGGGGAGGACGCCGGGCTCTTCACCGCCCGACCGACGACCACGATGGTGGACGGCGAGGAGATCGACCTGGGCCTCGTCGGCGAGGTCGAGAAGGTCCGGCCGGAGGCCGTGCGCGACATCGTCGAGGCCGGGCGGATCCCGGTGATCTCCTCGGTCGCACCGGATGAGAGCGGCCTGGTGCACAACGTCAACGCAGACACGGCCGCAGCAGCCCTCGCGGTTGCTCTGGGTGCGGAGAAGCTGCTCGTCCTGACCGATGTCGAGGGCCTCTACCGCGACTGGCCCGACAGCGACGACGTGATCGGCCAGATCAGCCCCGAGGCTCTGGCCGAGCTGATGCCGATGCTGGCCAGCGGCATGGTGCCGAAGATGCAGGCCTGCCTCACGGCCGTCACCGGGGGAGTGCCGAAGGCCACCGTGGTCGATGGCCGCGAGCCCCACGCCGTCCTCCTCGAGATCTTCACCGACGAGGGCGTCGGCACCCAGGTGCTGCCCGGGGTGGAGACGAAGGTACGCACCGCGCTCCGGAAGGACCAGTGACGTGAACGACCAGACTGCCATCACCACCACGACCGACTCGGTGCAGGAGCGGTACGCCCACGCCCTGATGAACACCTTCGGCAAGCCCAAGCTCGTGCTCACCCGCGGTGACGGAGCCCGGGTCTGGGACGCCGACGGCAAGGAGTACCTCGACCTGCTCGGCGGCATCGCCGTCAACGCCCTCGGTCACGCGCACCCGGCACTGGTGTCCGCCGTGACCGAGCAGCTCTCGACGCTGGGACACGTGTCCAACTTCTTCGCGACCGAGCCGCAGGTCTCGCTCGCCGAACGGCTGCTCTCGCTGCTCGGGGTCGAGGGCCGTGTGTTCTTCGCGAACTCCGGAGCCGAGGCGAACGAGGCAGCTTTCAAGCTGACCCGGCGCACCGGTCGCACCCAGGTCATCGCCGCCGAGGGCAGCTTCCACGGCCGCACCATGGGCTCGCTCGCGCTGACCTCCAAGGCCGCCTACCGCGAGCCGTTCGAGCCGCTGCCCGCCGGGGTGACCTTCGTGCCCTACGGGGACGTCGACGCGTTGGCCGCCGCGGTCACCGACGAGACCGCTGCCGTCGTGCTGGAGCCGATCCAGGGCGAGGCAGGCGTCGTCATGCCTCCGGAGGGCTACCTGGCTGTCGCCCGGGAGATCACCTCCGAGCACGGGGCGCTGCTGTGGTTCGACGAGGTGCAGACCGGCATGGGCCGCACCGGCGCCTGGTTCGCACACAGCGAGAGTGGGGTGACCCCCGACGTGGTCACCCTCGCCAAGGGCCTGGCCGGCGGCATCCCGATCGGCGCCTGCATCGCGGTAGGGGAGTACGGCCAGCTGCTTCAGCCGGGCAACCACGGCACCACCTTCGGCGGCAACCCGGTCGCCTCCGCGGCCGCCCTCGCGGTGATCGACACGATCGAGAAGGAGGGGCTCCTCGAGAACGTGCGGAAGGTCGGAGCGCAGCTGGCCGAGGGCCTGAAGGAGCCGCGGGTCACCGCGATCCGTCAGGCAGGGCTCCTGATCGGGCTCGACCTTGCCAAGCCGGTCGCTTCCGAGGCGACCGCCGCCGCGCTCCAGCAGGGCTTCATCATCAACGACTGCGCGCCGGACCGGGTCCGTCTCGCCCCGCCGCTGGTGCTGACCGAGGAACAGGCCGCCTCCTTCGTCGAGGCCTGGCCCGCCATCCTCGACGAGGCCTTCGGGGAGGAGTCGTGACCCGGCACTTCCTGCGCGACGACGACCTCAGCCCGCAGGAGCAGGCCGAGGTGCTGTCGCTGGCGGCGAAGCTCAAGGCCGACCGGTTCAGTGCCCGGCCGCTCGAAGGGCCCCAGACGGTGGCGATCCTCTTCGACAAGCCCACGTTGCGCACCCAGGCGTCGTTCACCTCAGGCATCGCCGAGCTCGGCGGGTTCCCGATGGTCATCGACGCTCGACTGGCGAAGGTCGGCCAGCGCGAGTCCGTGGCCGACACGGCACGGGTCCTGGGCCGTCAGGCGACCGCGATCGTGTGGCGCACCTTCCACCAGTCCAGTCTCGAGGAGATGGCGGAGTACGCCGGTGTGCCGGTCGTGAACGCGTTGACCGACCAGTTCCACCCCTGCCAGGTGCTGGCTGACCTCCTCACGATCCAGGAGCACAAGGGCTCGCTGGCGGGCCGTCGGCTCGCCTTCCTCGGTGACGCAGCCTCGAACATGGCGCACTCGTACCTTCTCGGCGGGGTCACGGCCGGCATGCACGTCACCGTGAGCGGACCGGGAGGCTTCGAGCCCGCGGCGGACGTGCTGGCCAAGGCACAGGAGATCGCCGTCGCGACGGGCGGGAGCGCCTCGTACAGCCCCGATCCTGTCGCCGCGGTGGCGGACGCGGACGTCGTGGCAACCGACACCTGGGTGTCCATGGGCAAGGAGGAAGAGGCCGACCAGCGGTCCGAGCCGTTCCGCCCCTACTCCGTCACGCCCGAGCTGCTCACCAAGGCCACAGCGGCCGCGATCGTGCTGCACTGCCTGCCGGCCTACCGCGGCAAGGAGATTGCTGCCGACGTGATCGACGGCCCGCAGAGCGTTGTCTGGGACGAGGCCGAGAACCGCCTCCACGCCCAGAAGGCTCTGCTCACCTGGCTACTTCAACAGCGGGGGGTCTCGCCGTGACCAGCCAGGCGCACAGCTCGGGTGCCATGCCGATGACCAAGAACGCCCGCCAGCAGCGGATCGTCGATCTCCTCGGGAAGCACCAGGTGCGGTCCCAGACCGAGCTCGCGGATCTGCTCGCCGAGTCCGGGGTGAGCGTCACGCAGGCGACCCTGTCCCGGGACCTCGTCGAGCTCGACGCGGTCAAGGTCCGCATCCCCAACGGCGGTCTCGTGTACGCCGTCCCCGCAGAGGGCGGCGACCGGACTCCCCGGCCGGGCGGCGAGCCCGGAGCCGCGGAGGCCCGACTGGCTCGGCTGCTCGGCGAGCTCATGGTCTCGGTCGACGCGTCGGCGAACATGGCGCTCCTGCGAACCCCGCCAGGCGCTGCGCAGTTCCTGGCTTCGGCGTTCGACAAGGCGGACCTCGCCGGGATCCTCGGCACGGTCGCCGGGGACGACACCGTCCTGGTGATCAGCCGGGACCCCGACGGGGGCGCCGCCCTTGCCCAGAGGCTGCTGGCCCTGGCCAACCACTCGCACGGTCCCGCCCGGGGCGAAAAGCACCCCTGAGGGGCCTCCGAGCCCGGGCCTGGATCTCCAGGTCTCCGCGCCGGAACACCGCTTCGGCTCCGAACACCGCATGAACGCCAACGAAACGAAGAAGGAATTCTCACATGAGCAAGGTCCTGACTTCCCTGCCTGTCGGCGAGCGCGTCGGCATCGCCTTCTCCGGAGGGCTCGACACCTCGGTGGCCGTGGCCTGGATGCGTGAGAAGGGCGCCGTGCCCTGCACCTACACCGCCGACATCGGCCAGTACGACGAGCCCGACATCTCCGGCGTCCCAGACCGGGCGAAGCAGTACGGCGCGGAACTCGCCCGCGCCGTCGACTGCCGCCGGGCCCTGGTCGAGGAGGGTTTCGCCGCCATCGCCTGCGGTGCCTTCCACATCCGCTCAGCCGGCCGGGCCTACTTCAACACCACCCCGCTCGGGCGGGCCGTGACCGGCACGATGCTCGTGCGCGCGATGCACGACGACGGCGTCGACATCTGGGGCGACGGGTCCACGTTCAAGGGCAACGACATCGAGCGGTTCTACCGCTACGGGCTCCTGGCCAACCCGTCGCTGATGATCTACAAGCCGTGGCTCGACGCCGACTTCGTGAGCGAGCTCGGTGGCCGCAACGAGATGAGCCAGTGGCTGACCGAGCGCAGGTTGCCCTACCGCGACAGCCAGGAGAAGGCCTACTCCACCGACGCCAACATCTGGGGCGCCACGCACGAGGCCAAGACCCTCGAGCACCTCGACGTCTCCCTGGAGTCGGTGGAGCCGATCATGGGCGTGAAGTTCTGGGACCCGTCGGTCGAGATCGACCCCGAGGACGTCAGCATCCGTTTCGAGCGGGGGCGTCCGGTCGCGGTCAACGGCAAGGAGTACGACGACCCGGTCGAGCTGGTCCACGAGGTCAACGCCATCGGTGGCCGGCACGGGCTCGGCATGTCCGACCAAATCGAGAACCGCGTCATCGAGGCCAAGTCGCGCGGCATCTACGAGGCGCCCGGCATGGCGCTGCTCTGGATCGTCTACGAGCGACTCCTGAATGCGATCCACAACGAGGACACCATCGCGAGCTACCACGCCGAGGGCCGTCGACTTGGACGCCTGCTGTACGAAGGTCGCTGGCTGGACCCGCAGGCGCTCATGCTCCGCGAGGCGATCCAGCGCTGGGTGTCCTCGGTGGTGACAGGCGAGGTCACCCTCCGGCTCCGCAGGGGAGAGGACTACACGATCCTCGACACGCAGGGGCAGGGCTTCTCCTACCACCCCGACAAGCTGTCGATGGAGCGCGTCGAGTCGGCCGCATTCGGTCCCACCGACCGGATCGGCCAGCTCACCATGCGCAACCTCGACATCGCCGACTCACGCTCCAAGCTCGAGATGTACGCGCTGCAGCCGCAGGACCAGGGGCACGTCCTGGTCGAGCACGGGAACCTGCTGGGCGCGCTCGAGCCGGGCGGCGCCGACCAGATCGCCGAGAACCCCGTCGAGCCGGGCGCCCTCGACGACGAGGCCCTGGACCACGCCGCCATGGAAGCCGGCACGGACTGACGCTCGTCCGCTGCCGAGTGGACGAGACCAACTGATACGAAGGACGACGTGAGCGAGAACTCGAAGACCATCTCCGGGGCCCTGTGGGGTGGGCGCTTCGCCGGCGGGCCCTCCGACGCACTGGCGGCGTTGTCGAAGTCCACCCACTTCGACTGGCGGCTCGCGCCGTACGACCTGGCGGGTTCGAAGGCACACGCCAGGGTGCTGCACCGGGCGGGGCTGCTCACCGACGACGACCTCGCGGGACTGCTGAAGGGCCTCGACTCCTTGGCCGCGAAGGTGGCCTCTGGAGATGCAGTCGCCGCCGAGTCGGACGAGGACGTGCACGGCGCTCTCGAGCGGCTGCTGATCGAGGAGGTCGGACCCGAGCTGGGTGGCCGGCTGCGCGCCGGCCGGTCGCGCAACGACCAGGTCGCGACGCTGTTCAAGGCGTTCCTGCGCGACCACGCCCGTGCGCTCGCGGGCCTCGTGCTCGAGCTCGTGGACGCGCTCGCCGAGCAGGCGGAGCGCCACCTGGGCGCACCCATGCCAGGGCGGACCCACCTGCAGCATGCGCAGCCGGTGCTGCTGTCCCACCACCTGCTGGCCCACGCCTGGCCGCTGCTTCGTGACGTCTCGCGCATCCGTGACTGGGACGCGCGCGTGGCGGTCGACTCGCCCTACGGCTCCGGCGCCCTGGCCGGCTCGTCACTCGGGCTCGACCCACAGCAGGTGGCGCGCGAGCTGGGCTTCACCGACTCGAGTGCGAACTCGATCGACGGCACCGCCGCGCGGGACTTCGTCGCGGAGCTGGCCTTCGTGCTCGCCATGATCGGCGTCGACGTCTCACGGCAGGCCGAGGAGGTGATCCTCTGGGCGACGAAGGAGTTCGGGTTCGTCGACCTCGACGACGCCTACTCGACCGGGTCGAGCATCATGCCGCAGAAGAAGAACCCCGACATCGCGGAGCTCGCCCGTGGCAAGGCAGGGCGAGTGATCGGCAACCTCGCCGGGTTGCTCGCGACTCTCAAGGCGCTGCCGCTTGCCTACAACCGGGACCTGCAGGAGGACAAGGAGCCGGTCTTCGACTCCGTCGACACCCTGGAGGTGCTGCTTCCGGCGTACACCGGCATGGTCGCGACGCTGCGGTTCCGCACGGACCGGATGGCCGAGCTCGCGCCCCAGGGGTTCTCGCTCGCGACCGACGTCGCGGAGTGGCTGGTCCGTGAAGGCGTGCCCTTCCGGGTGGCGCACGAGGTCGCGGGGGCCTGCGTGCGGCGGTGCGAGGAGCTCGGCTGCGACCTCGACGACCTGACCGACGAGCAGTTCGCCGAGATCTCGCCGCACCTCACGCCCGGTGTCCGTGAGGTGCTCACCGTCGAGGGCTCGATCGCCTCTCGTTCGGGTCGTGGCGGAACAGCGTTGGACCGGGTCACCGAGCAGCTCGCCGAGGTGCGAGCCGCAGTGTCGGAGAACCGTGCCTGGCTTGGGTGAAGCCCTGTCCGGCCCGGTCCTCGAGGTCGCGCCGATGCTGCTGGGAGCGGTGCTGCGCCACGAGACCTCCCAAGGCTCGGTCGCGGTGCGGCTCACGGAGGTGGAGGCGTACGCCGGGGAGCAGGATCCTGGCTCGCACGCCTTCCGCGGCCCCACCCGACGCAACGAGGTGATGTTCGGCCCGGCCGGCCACCTCTACGTGTACTTCACCTACGGGATGCACTACTGCTGCAACGTGGTGGTGGGTGACCCGGGGCACGCCTCCGCCGTACTGCTCCGGGCGGGCGAGGTCGTCGACGGCGTCGAGCTCGCGCGGGCCCGACGAAGCAACGGCCCTGACCGCGACCTGGCTCGGGGACCGGCCCGGCTCTGCCAGGCGCTCGGCATCGACCTGAGCTGCAACGGCGTCTTCCTCGGCGAGGGCGGCCTGACCCTGACGCTTCCCGACGAGGTCCACACCCTCGACGAGGTCTTGACCGGACCTCGTGTCGGCCTTCGCCACGCCGCCGACCACCCCTGGCGCTTCTGGCTGCGCGGCGAGCCGACCGTCTCGGTCTACCGACCGGCCAAGAAGCTCGGCGGACCCGCCTAACCTGGAGGCATGAGCAGGGGCACGCTGCTCGTCCTCGCCGGGGACGTGATGACGGGCCGGGGGGTCGACCAGATCCTCCCGTCGCCGGGGCCGCCGCGGCTGCACGAGGAGTACGTCGTCGACGCCCGCTCCTACGTCGAGCTCGCCGAGAAGGTCAACGGCCCGATCGCCCGGCCGGTCGACCCGGCTTGGCCGTGGGGTGACGCACTCGCCGTCATGGAGGCGGCTGCCCCGAACCTCCGGGTGATGAACCTCGAGACGAGCGTGACCCGCAGCGACGAGCTCGAGCACGGCAAGGGCATCCACTACCGGATGAACCCGGCAAACCTCTCCTGCCTGAGTGCCGCCGCCGTCGACGTCTGGAGCCTCGCCAACAACCACGTCCTCGACCACGGGATGTCCGGGCTGCTCGAGACCCTGGAGAGCATGCGCGCCGGTGGTCTCCGGACAGCCGGCGCCGGCATCGACGACGTGGAAGCGTGGCGACCGGCCGTGGTCGAGCACGTCGGTGGCCGCGTCGTCGTCTGCTGCCTGGCCCACGTCTCGAGCGGGGTACCACCGTCGTGGGCGGCAGGGGCACACCGACCGGGCGTCGCGTTGCTGCCCGGCCTCTCGGACGGCGAGGCGGAGCACGTGGGCAGGCTGATGCGGCAGCAGGAACAGCCAGGTGACCTGCGGGTGGCATCGGTCCACTGGGGTGGCAACTGGGGGTACGACGTGCCCGACGACCATCGACGCTTCGCCCATCGGCTGATCGACACCGGCGTGCACGTCGTCCACGGACACTCCTCGCACCACCCACGACCCGTCGAGGTCTACCGAGGACGCCTCGTCCTCTACGGGTGCGGGGACCTGGTCGACGACTACGAGGGCATCAGCGGTTACGAGGGGTATCGCGACGACCTGCGCCTGCTCTACCTGCCGCGGCTGGATGCCGAGACCGGTGAGCTCCTGGAGCTCAGCATGGTGCCGTTCCAGGCACGTCAGATGCGGCTCTGGCGGGCGGACAGGGACGACGCCGACTGGCTCGCTCGGAGGCTGGATCGGGCATCCCGACCCCTGGGCGCCTCGATCGTCCTGGCTCAGGACGACTCCCTGAGCCTCCGCGCCGGCGGATGACCTCCACCGCTGCAGGGAGCCGGGACCATCGGCCCGTGCCGTCCCTGTGCGGCGCCCCTAGCGTGGAAATGCGGGAGATCAACCTTGGAGGTGCTGACGTGTCCACCACGGATGTAAACCTGATCGAAGAGAGCGCAAGGAAGACCCGCGTCTGGCTCGACGAGCTCGCCGAGGAGCTGGGCCGCCCGGGCGACCATCGGTATGCCATGCGTGCCCTCAGGGGGTTCTTGCACACCCTCAGGGACCGGCTTCCCGTGCCGGAGACCGCACACCTGGGAGCGCAGCTGCCAGAGCTCCTCCGCGGCGTGTTCTACGAGGGATGGCGTCCTACCGCGCAGCCACAGCGCTACCACGACCTCGACACGTTCTTGGTCCGGGTGGCGGCGGCAGGCCAGCTGGCAGGGGAGACCGAGGCCGCCTACGCCACCGAGGCCGCCGCCCGGGTGCTGCGCCGTCACATCGGCGCCGGAGAGCTCGGCAAGGTCCGTGCCGTCCTGCCGCATCAGCTGGTCGTAGTGGTCGACGGGACAACGGGAGGAGGCGCTGATGTCCGGCCGTAAAGCCACCGTTCCGCCCCCGACCGTCGAGGTGCAGGTCCGCGGCCCCGTCGCCGACGATGCGGTCGACTACGCATCGGAGAAGGTCCGCCACGTCATCGAGTACGCCAACCAGCCCGTGCTGGCGGCGAGGGTCGTCCTGAGCATGGCGCAGGACCCTGCGCTCGAGCGACCGGCCCGCGCCGAGACGTCCGTCGACGTCAGCGGGACCCAGGTTCGTGCCCACGCCGTCGCCTCCGACATGCCCGGTGCCGTGGACCTCCTGGAGGACAAGCTCCGCCAGAACCTGCTCCACCACCAGGACCGCGAGCGGACGAGGCATCGCTGGATCGGCGTGTCCACGGAGGGGGAGTGGCGGCACGGGACCCTGCCGACGTCGCGGGAGGCGCACTTCCCGAGGCCGCCGGAGGAGCGCGAGGTCATGCGCCGCAAGACGTTCGCCGTCAAGCCTATGACCGCCGACGAGGCCGCGTTCGAGATGGACCTGCTGGCCCACGACTTCTACCTGTTCACCGACCGGGCCACGGGGGAGGACTCCGTGGTATCCCGCGACGACGGCGGCTGGCACGTGATCGACGACGGCGCGGTCCTGTCCGAGCAGGAGGCGATCTCCAAGCTCGAGCTCAGTGGCTCGCCCTTCGTCCTCTACCGCGACACCGAGACCGGCCGCGGACGCGTCCTCTACGTCAGGTACGACGGGCACTACGGCCTGATCACCGCAACCTGAGCCAAGGCAGACGCGAGCTCCTCGGACAGGCGACCTCGTAGGGTCGGGGCTGTGCGAGAGAGACGACCATGCTGATCCACCCCTGGGATGCCGCGACCCGCGAGGAGTGGCAAAGGGTGCTGCAGCGCCATGACTTCGGGCAGCTCGTCGTCGCGGGCGAGACCTGGCCGTTCGTCGTGCCCAGCCACTTCGTGCACGACGGCGGCGGCCAGATCTGGCTCCATCTGGCGCGTCCGAACCCGGTGTGGAAGGCGATCGAGCAGAACCCACGGGTGCTCTTCACCCTGGTGAGCGACTACGTGTACATCGAGGCGGCGTGGAACGCCGACGGCGGGCTCCCGCCCGAACGCGGCGTGCCGACGTCGTACTACACGTCGGTTCAGTTCCGCTGCACCGCCGAGGTCGTGGACGACGAGGAGGGCAAGCTCGAGATCCTCCGCCGGCAGCTCTCCGGTCTCGAGCCGCCCGACTCGACACGTGTGCCGCCGACGTCCCAGATCGCGAGCGACCGTCGTCTGCTGCCCAGGATCCGCGGCCTGCGGCTGACCATCGAGGAGGTGCTCGCCAAGATGAAGTACGGCGGCAACAAGACCTCCGACGAGCGCGCTCGGATCGCGGAGCGCCTCGTCGAGCGTGACGGCCCGATGGACGCCCAGGCACGTAGCCATCTGCTGCGGCGCGGGGGACAGTCCACGCCCTAGCTGTGCCCGATGTTCGCGCTTCTGGTTCGGTCCCGGTCGTAGTCTCGCGTTATGCGGTTGCCGGTCGAGTCGTTCGATAGGGCAGGCTTGGTGCTGGCAAGCAGTACGACGGTCGCCCTGGTCGTCGTACGTCCGAAGCAGGAAAGGCCCTGAGGTGACCACTGACCAGCACGTCCTCGACGAGCTCGAGTGGCGCGGTCTCATCGCGCACTCGACCGACCTCGACGCCCTCCGCGCCGAGCTGTCCGAGGGCATGGTCAAGGTCTATTGCGGGTTCGACCCGACGGCTCCGAGCCTTCACATGGGCAACCTGTTGCAGATCCTGACGCTCAGGCGGCTTCAGGACGCGGGTCACAAGCCCTATGGCCTCGTCGGCGGTGCGACCGGAATGATCGGGGACCCCAAGGAGACCGGCGAGAGGCAGATGAACAGCCTCGACACGGTCAAGGCATGGAGTGCGAACGTCCGGTCCCAGCTCGAGCGGTTCCTCTCCTTCGAGGGCACGAACGCGGCCTCCGTCGTGAACAACTACGACTGGACGGCCGGGCTGTCGACGATCGAGTTCCTGCGCGACATCGGCAAGCACTTCCCGGTGAACAAGATGCTCGCTCGTGAGGTCGTGAAGGCCCGGCTCGAGGGGGGCATCAGCTACACCGAGTTCAGCTACGTCCTGCTGCAGTCGCTGGACTACCTCAACCTCTACCGGGACTTCGGCGTCACGCTGCAGACCGGTGGCAGCGACCAGTGGGGCAACATCACCGCCGGCGTCGACCTGATCCGCCGGGTGGAGGGTGCTCGTGTCAACGCGCTCTCGACGCCGCTGGTGACGAAGGCCGACGGGACGAAGTTCGGGAAGACGGAGTCCGGGACAGTGTGGCTCGACGCGTCGATGACCTCGCCGTACGCCTTCTACCAGTTCTGGCTCAACACCGACGACCGTGACGTCGTGGACCTGCTGAAGTTCTACACCTTCCGGACGCGCGAGGAGATCGCCGAGCTCGAGGAGCAGACGCGCGAGAAGCCGTTCCTCCGGGCCGCGCAACGTGCTCTGGCCGACGACGTGACCACGCTGGTCCACGGCGCCGAGGAGACCGAGCGGATCAAGGCCGCGGCCGCCGCGCTGTTCGGAGGCGGTGACCTGACGGACCTCAGTGTGGACACCCTCGGGGCGGCCCTCCGTGAGGCGGGGTCGGTGCAGGTGAAGCGCGGAGAGGGCATGCCCAGCTTCGTCGACCTCCTCGTCGAGACGGGTCTGGTCGCCAGCAAGAGCGCCGCCCGACGCACGATCGGCGAGGGCGGTGCCTACCTGAACAACCGAAGGGTCGAGGACGCCGAGTTCGTTCCGAGCACCGAGGACCTCATCGGAGGGTCCTGGATGGTGTTGCGGCGAGGGAAGAAGCACCTCGCCGGCGTCGAGGTCGTAGCGGCATAGGGGGTTGACAGTGGACAGGTGGGCTGAGCACCTCGAGGACCTCGCACGGGAGGTGATGCCCGAGCCAGTCCACCGGTACGTCCGCCAGGGCGCCCGCGACGGGATCAGCGCTGCCGAGGCGGTTGCGGCCTGGGACCGCTTCAGGTTCCTGCCCGGTGTGCTCCGCGACGTCACCGAGGTCGACTCCTCCACGGAGTTGCTCGGCACGCCGGTGCGCACCCCCTTCGCGATCGCGCCGACGACCATGCAACGCGCCATCCACCGCGACGGGGAGCTGGCCATGGCTCACGCCGCCGCCGCGAGCGACACGCTCATGGTGGTCTCCAGCAACGCCGGCACCACCTTCCGGGAGATCGCCGACACGGGCGTCACCTGGTGGCTCCAGGTGTACATCCCCTCGGACCGCCTCGTCTGCAAGCCCCTGCTCGACAGCGCCGTGGAGGCCGGTGCCTGCGCCGTGGTGCTCACCGCCGACAGCCCCGTCCTCGGCACGAAGTACGACGGCGGCCGCGAGACCGTCTGGGACGTCGCCGAGTCCGGCTGGCTGCACGCCAACTTCCCGGAGGAGTACGGCGAGCAACCCGGTCACGAGAAGGCCGCCGACCTGGGACCACAGGACATCGACTGGCTCCGGAAGACCACGGGGCTCCCCGTGGTAGTGAAAGGCGTGCTGAGGCCCACCGACGCGCGGCGTTGCGTCGACGCCGGGGCGGCGGCGGTGTGGGTCTCCAACCATGGCGGCCGCCAGCTCGACCGGGTCGCCAGTACGGCGGACTGCCTGCCGCGGGTGGCCGCCGAGGTCGGCCGCGATGCCGAGGTGTACGTCGACGGGGGAGTGCGCAACGCCCGGCACGGGCTGGCCGCCCTCGCGCTGGGGGCCAAGGGCGTGTTCCTCGGACGCCCCCCGCTCTACGCCCTCGCAGTCGACGGTCAGGAGGGTGTGGTCCGGCTTCTCGACGAGCTCGCCGAGGAGCTCCTCGAGAGCATGCGCCTGGCCGGCTGCAACCGCCTCGGACACGTCACCGCGGATCTCCTCGCGCCCTGGTGACGGGCGACACCAGACCACGATTTGCGTTGCTGGCAAGGGATACGTAGTCTTTTCTCTGTCGCCGGGTGCGGCGGGACGCAAGGCCGAGAGGTCGGGAGTCCGGCTCCGGAGACACCCCCTCAAACTCTCACCTTCTCGGGTGGTCGACGAGCGCGCCTCGAGCGCGACGAGGCCCCGGAGCAGTGGGCAGCGCGAGGAACCGAGGAAGGCCAAGCCGACTTGAACGGCGAAGCAAGATCCGGTAAGTTTGATCGGGTTGCCCCAGACCGAGGCCTGTGAGGGTTGAGGGTGGTGTGCGTTTGATCTTTGAGAACTCAACAGTGTGCTAAAAGTCGACGAATTAATTTGTATCGCCAGTCGGCAGGCTGCCGG
>DATGYO010000198.1:0-3368 GCA_035297905.1 Nocardioidaceae bacterium | reverse complement strand
GATGTTTCGGTACGAAACGGAAAGACCGGCCCTTTAAGGGGCCGGTCTCTACGGTAGTAGTAGTGGTTGGGTTCTGGTCTTAACCACAGAGGGTTCAGCCTCGTCGCTGAAGTCCCATCACGGCGCGGAACACGATGCCGTTGCGGGCACCACGGCCCGCCGTGGTGTTGGTGTGAACCCCGTCTCGCAGGTAGTGGTGCGGGTCCTTGCCGGCGAAGCTGTGCCAGTCGACGACGGTGACGTTCCGATGGCGAGCTGCCTGCTCGCCGATCAGCCGGTTCACCTCGGCGGTGCCTTCCTTGTCCGGGCCGTAGCTCCAGTGGCGGAACGCCCAGGTGTTCACCCAGATGATCCTCGTCGTGGGCGGCACGAACTTCGTCAGCCTGTCGACCTCGGTGGCGATGCCCTCGGGGTCGGTGCAGGCGTCGTTGGTCCCGAGAGCCACGACGATCGTGGCCGGGAACCCTGTCTTGTGGACCCGCTGGTAGAGCCGGTCCAGAGCTGGACGGGTCGGTATGCCGGCCGTCGCGTCGACGGCGACCGGCTTCCCGTTCGCCAGGAACGCGCGCACCAGGTCCGGGTAGTCAGCGACGGTGATGCTGTCGCCGACGATCCACACACCCTTCGTGCGCGCAGAAGCCCAGACGGAGTCCGGGCTGTTGTACCGCTTGCTGGTCAAGTACGAAGCCTCGGCCGGTGTCGCCACGCCTACCACGATGACGGCAGCCGCCACGGCCGCGAGTACAGATGCCTTCAATGAGATGCCCTTCGGTCGGTCATACCGGCCGCCCCCTCGGCGCCGGCCCTCATCGGGTAAGGGGCATCACCTGTAACTTCCTCAACGGCCGGCCCTCGTCGTCCAGGTCCGGGTTGCGGATCAGACCCTCGTCGATCCCGACCCGGCGAGGCACGCGGAAGAACCCCTCCTCGGTGTCCGGGTCGTAGGTCACCACGAAGTCCTGCTCCTCAGCTGCGACGAGGAACTTGTCCAGCATCGCCTCGAGGACGGGTGCGTTGGCCAGGCCCTGCTCGCGCCGGTGGTTGGCGCGCAGCATCCGGATCAGGTAGCGATCGCGGTGCTCGGGCAGGATCGGGTGCCACGGCACCGACCTGCCCTCGGTCTGGTTGGGGTACTCGATCTTGATGTTCCCTCTCTTGATGTTGGCAGAGACCGCTGCCTGAGTGACGCCGAAGTGGTCGGCCACCTCACGCTGCGTCTTGCCGGACCTGAGCATCTGCGTCGCCTCTGAGTAGTCGATCTTCTGGACGCCGCCTCCCGAGTGTTGTTTGCGTGGTGTCATGGTCAACATGGTGAACTCTTTACTACCACTATGTCAATCCCTGATAGTCTGCCTCCGTCAGAGGGTGCATCGTTGCAGGTCGCACTAGGCATTGGATTTCAACAACTATGACCACTCGGTAGGTGTGCTACCATCATTACAGGTGGCACTACCACTACAACATCGGCACGATAATCAGTGAGACGGGAGCACGAAAATGAGGCTTGACGAGGCCATCGCCGAGTACACGGCGGGCCGCGCATCGGTCGGCTACGCGAAGAACACGCTGAAGGTGGAGCGCCGGGCGCTCGACCTCCTGCTCGAGACAGTCGGCAACATCCACCTCCGCAACCTGGCGGGCCAGCACGGCGAGCAGTACGTCGCCGCCCTGCTCGCCAAGAACATGACGCCGGCGGTGCTCAACCTGTACCAGGGGGTCATCCGCCGGTTCTCCGAGTGGGCCGTGAAGCGCCGGTACATGACCACCGCCTCCGCCCTGTCGGGCCGCCGGTTCGTCGTCGCCCACGCACCCCGCCGGCGGATCCCCGCCCGGGACTTCGCCCGCCTCCTCGACGCCTGCGTCCACCCGCAGCAGCGGATCATCGTGGCCCTCGGCCTCTACCTGTTCCTGCGATCCAGCGAGATCTCCCACCTCGACGTCCAGCACGTCAACCTCGCCGACGGGGAGATCCTCGTCTACCAGCCGAAGACGAAGCGGTACGACGAGATGCCGATCTGCGGCGAGCTGGACACGGAGCTCCGCCGGTGGCTGACGTGGTACGCCGAAGACCAGGCCCCGGTGAACGGGGCGCTCCTCCCCCACTGGCCGCTGGTGCCGGCCCGGTCCCGGATGACGATGGTCAACGACGGCAGCGGCAAGGGCGGCGGCCGGCCGGACGTCCCGGAGCACGGGCAGGTCAACCCGCACAGCCGGGCCGCACAGGTCCACAGCAAGGTGCAGGACGCGCTCCGCCGGTTCGGGTGGGAGGTCGGCCCCGCCGACCGCGAGGGCGTCCACACGCTGCGGCGCTCGGGTGCCCGCGCGCTGTTCGACGAGATGGTGGAGACCGGCGACATCCGCGACGGGGTCCTGCGCATCGTCCAGGCGATGCTGCACCACAAGTCGGTCACCATGACCGAGCACTACCTCGGGCTGGAGGCGGACCGCGAGCGGCGCAACGACCAGTTCAAGGGGCGGCGGATGTTCCGGCCTGCGGCCGAGAACGTCGTGGAACTTCGGCGGGAAGGTTAGGATCCGGACATGGCTACTCTCGTGACAAGAACCATCGTGTGCGACGGCAAGCACGCCACCCCCGTCAGCGACGGGCTCGTGAAGGTCCAGCTCTCCGTCGACAGCAAGAAGTCCGTGAAGGTGTACTGCCAGCGGCACGCGGCCCCGTACCTGAAGCTGATGCAGGAGATGGGCGCCGTGGAGCCGGAGAAGAAGGGCCGGGTCTACACCCCGGAGGAGATCACCGCGCGCAAGCGCGCAACTCCGAAGCGGCGATGACCGCCGCTTTCCGCAGCAGGAGTTATACTGGTAGCACAATGACTACAGGAAGCGAGCGAAGCATGACAGAGTACGAGCAGGGCGGCGTTTACCTTGCGACCGTCAAGGGCGTCCCCAACGTGGTCGTGATCCCCCGGCCCCGGAGCAGCGGAGGTGTCGACGGCTGGCTCTCGACGAAGCGGATTGAGAGTGCCGTCATCTTCAAGGCGGACTCCGTCACCGACATCCGCCAGCTCGTGGTGCTGGACCCGAAGCAGGTCCCCCTCAGCGAGGTTATGAATCTGGACGTCAAGGGCTTGCGGTCGTACGCCGACTCCGTGGAACACAAGGCGGCCTTCGGTGCCGCCAACCTGCTACGCCACCTCGCCGACCAGATCGAGGCGCAGACGAAGCCGCCGCGCATCCCCGAGCCCGGACTGTGGGGCGTCGTCGCCACAGGAATGGCTGACGGGTCGTCCGTCGACTACTGGACGCACGGTCATGGCGGATGGGTCAACGAGCGCGGCGAGCACCGTGAATGGCCCAGCCTCGACTCGCCCACCCTTGTCCGCGAGGGGATCAGTGCCTGACGTCAAGGC
>DATGYO010000197.1:0-8106 GCA_035297905.1 Nocardioidaceae bacterium | reverse complement strand
GAACGCGGCTGGTTGCGGTCGACCTCCTGAAGAGCGAGAACGTCGGCATCGAGCGACTTCACCGCAGTGGCGAAGCGTTCGATGTCGACCCTGTCGTCGGCAGGGGAGCGCCCGTTCAGGATGTTGAAGGTTGCGACACGCATGGGAACCTCGTTCCCCACCCCACCTTCGTTAGTCCTCTGTCTGGATGGGTAGTCCTGACCCATGGCTTTGGAGGAGCAGGAGAACCTGCGCGAGGCGCTCAAGCGGGTCGCGGTGGCGTTGAAGCAGAGCGGCATCCCGTTCGCGCTGATCGGTGGGTACGCCGTCTGGGCGCGCGGCGGTCCGGAGCCGGAGCACGACGTGGACTTCATGGTGGCGGACGAGGACTCCGCCAAGACTGCCGAGTACCTCGCCCACGAGGGCTTCCAGGTGGTCCAACCGCCCGAGGACTGGCTCTTCAAGGTCTACACGGACGATGCGATGGTCGACATCATCTTCCGTGACGCGGGCACTCCAGCGACGCGCGCCGTGGTGGAGGACGCGGACGAGATCGAGGTGCTGTCGGTGCAGATGCCGGTGCTCTCGGGCACCGAGCTGCTGGTCCAGAAGCTGACCGCCATGGACGAGCACGCATGCGACTTCGGCAGGATGCTCCCCGTGGCGCGGGCACTCCGCGAGCAGGTGGACTGGGCCAGGGTGCGCAAGGAGACTGCGGAGAGCGACTTCGCGGCGGCCTTCCTCTTCCTGGCCGAGCGGCTCGCCATCGTCGACCCGGCCTGAGTAGGCCGGCGGGGAGTCGCGGGTGGTGAGCACCCCTGCGCCACCAACGCTTGTGTCCACAGTGCCGTTTCCACAGGGCCGTGCGGCCCGCCGCCGGTTCGTCGGTGCCGGTGCGTAGGGTCGCGGACATGACCTCGCCAGAAGGAACCGTGGGTACGACGACCGCAGGACTCTCCCAGGAGCGGGCCGCCGTCGCCGGTCGGGTGATCGCCGCGATGGCCGGCCCTGACGCACAGCTCCGCGACGACCAGGCCACGGCGGTGGCGGCGCTGAGCGAGGCAGCGGCTCGGGTCCTGGTGGTGCAGGCGACGGGCTGGGGCAAGTCAGCGGTCTACTGGGCGGCGACGGCGATCCGGCGCAGTGAGGGCTACGGGCCCACGTTGGTGGTCTCGCCGCTGCTCTCCCTGATGCGCGACCAGGTCGCTGCGGCGGCGCGGGCAGGCCTACGCGCGGCGACGCTGAACTCCTCGAACATCGACGATTGGTCGGCGATCGAGTCCGCCTTGCGCGCAGGCGAGGTCGACGTCTTGCTGGTGTCGCCGGAGCGGCTGGCCAACCCTGGCTTCGGGCGCCGGGTGCTGGACGGCCTGGCGGGGAGCCTGGGCCTGCTCGTCATCGACGAGGCTCACGCGGTCTCCGACTGGGGCCACGACTTCCGGCCCGACTACCGGCGGGTGTCCGATGTGCTGCAGCGGCTGAACCCTGAAACGCCCGTGCTTGCTACAACGGCCACCGCCAACGCCCGGGTCACCGACGACGTGGCAGCCCAGCTGGGCCAGTCGACGCTGGTGCTCCGAGGTGCCTTGGCGCGCGCCAGCCTGGAGCTGTCGGTGGTGGACCGGCTCAGTCCCTTGCAGCGTTACGCCTGGGTGGTGGACCACTTACCGCGACTGGCCGGGTCGGGCATCGTCTACACGCTCACGGTCGCTGACGCCGAGCGGCTCACCGCTGCGGTCCGGGAGGTGCACGGAGACGCCGTGCCGGTCGCGGCCTACACCGGGCAGCTCGAGGCAGGTCTCAGGCACGAGCTCGAGGACGCCCTTCGCGACAACAGGCTCAAGGCGTTGATCGCGACCTCCGCGCTGGGCATGGGCTACGACAAGCCGGACCTCGGCTTCGTCGTCCATGTGGGAGCGCCGCCCTCGCCGGTGTCCTACTACCAGCAGGTCGGTCGTGCCGGTCGTGCCATCGAGCACGCCCACGCGGTGCTGCTGCCGTCCGAGGCGGACGCGGGCGTGTGGGACTACTTCGCAACCGCGACGATCCCGCGGCCCGAGCAGGTCGAGCGGGTGCTCGCCGTGGTCCCCGCGGGAGAGCCGGTCAGCGTCGCCGCGGTCGAGGCGCAGTCGGGGGTGCGCCGCGGGCGGGTGGAGCTCATGCTCAAGCAGCTCGCGGTCGACGGTGTGGTGGACCGCGTGGAGGGCGGCTGGACGGCCACCGGCCACCCGTGGTCCTACGACGCCGAGCACTACGACGGCATCGTGGCAGTGCGACGCCGTGAGGCCGAGATCATGCGCTCCTACACGCGAGGGGAGCGCTGCCTGATGCAGCTTCTCCAGGAGTCCCTCGACGACCCCACGGCCGAGCCGTGTGGCCGCTGCTCGGTCTGCCGTGGTGAGCTGCCCGACGCCCTCGCCGGCGAGCCGTCCGCGGAGACAGTTGCCGCGGTGACGCGGATGCTGCGCGGACAGGTCCACGTCGTGGAGCCGCGGAAGATGTGGCCCGGTGGAGCGTTCGGCTCCCGTGGGCGGATCCCGGCGGACGAGGCGCACGCTCCGGGTCGGGCGTTGGTCTACGCCGACGCGCCGGAGTGGCGAGAGACCGTCGGTGCGATGTTCGCCCGGGACGCTCCCGCTCCGGATGAGGTCAAGGAGGCGTGCGTCCGGCTGCTGTCCCAGTGGAGGAACGACTGGCCGACACGGCCTGAGGTGGTCGTGGACCTTCCGGCGGCGGGCTTTCCGGTCTTGACCCGCGACGTCGCGGACCACCTCGCCTCGGTGGGCCGGCTAGGGCGTGCGGCGCTCGGTGTGGCCGCCGGCCCTGACTCCGATGCGGTGCGCGAGATGGGCTCCGCTGAGGAGGCCGCGATGTGGCGGGATCGGCTGTCCGTGGAGGACTCCGCTGCAGTCACCGGGCGCTGCGTGCTTCTCGTCGTGGACGCGACGTCTTCGTTGTGGCCCGTCACGGTGGCCTCGGCCTTGCTTCGACGGTCGGGAGCGGCCGTCGTACTCCCGCTGGTGCTGCACCGCAGACCCTGACTCGCCTCTGCGCGCCGCCCTGTCTCGAGCGGCGCGGACCGCCGGGACAGAGTGGACAGCGCGGACGGGTGGCGGTGCAGGCAACCCGAGCCATACCGCTGGCCAAGCCCACGGCCGCATAATCGGACCGGAGGGAGGATCCGTGAGCGTTGCGATCAACCTTCTCGGACCCTTTCGTGTGCTCGTCGACGACCGCGAGGTACCCGCCGACGCCTGGACCCGTCGCGATGCCGCGAGCCTGGTGAAGCTCCTCGCGCTGCGGCGCGACAGGCGGCTCCATCGCGAGCAGGTCATGGACCTGCTGTGGCCGGACCTCGGCGTAAGCGAGGCGGCGCCGCGGCTGCACAAGGCCGCTCACTTCGGCCGCAAGGCGCTAGGTCGGTCCGACGCGGTGGTGCTCCACGGCGAGATGGTGTCGCTGTTCCCCGGGGTTCCGGTGGCAGTGGACGCCGAGGCGTTCGAGACGGCCGCAGAGAAGGCCCTGGCAGACGGATCCGCTCTGGCGGCGGCGGACGTGCTGGACGAGTACCCAGGGGAGCCGCTGCCCGCCGATCTCTACGCCGAGTGGGCCACAGAGCCTCGAGAGCGCCTGGCCGCATTGCGCCACCGGCTCCTACGGCAGGCAGGCAGGTGGCAGCAGATCATCGAGCTCGACCCCGTGGACGAAGAGGCCCACCTGGAGCTGATGCGGGAGCTCGCCTTTAACGGGGACCGGCGGGCGGCTCTGCGGCAGTTCGAGAGCCTGGACCAAGCTCTGCGTCGGGAGCTCGGCACAGCTCCGGGGCCCGAGGCGACCCGGCTCCGCGACGAGCTGCTGGGCGCGCTTCGCGACCTGGGCGGGCTGACGCCCGCGGACGAGGGTCGGCTCGAGCAGCAGATCCGGTTCTGCAGGACCGACGACGGGGTCACGCTCGCCTATGCCTGCTCCGGATCCGGGCCGCCCCTGGTCAAGGCGGCCAACTGGATGACCCACGCGGATCACGACTGGCAGAGCCCGGTGTGGCGGCACTGGCTCTTGGAGCTCTCCCGACATCACCGCCTGGTCCGGTACGACGAGCGGGGATCGGGGCTCTCGGACTGGGACATCAAACCGCCCACGTTCGACAGGTGGGTCCGTGATCTGGAGGCCGTCGCCGACGCCGCGGGCCTGGAAAGGTTTCCCCTGCTCGGCATCTCGCAGGGCGGTGCGGTGGCGGTCGCCTATGCGGTGCGACATCCGGAACGCGTGGCGAAGCTGGTCCTCTACGGCACTTTCGCGCAGGGCCGCCTCGCCCGAGCGGTCACAGAGGACGAACGTCGCGAGCAGCGGCTCCACGTGGAGCTCGCCAGGGTGGGCTGGGGCCGCGACGAGTCCGCCTTCCGGCAGGTGTTCACCTCGCAGTTCATGCCGGAGGGTTCCCGCGAGCTGTGGGACCAGTTCAACGAGCTGCAGCGCACCACCACATCGGCGCAGAACGCCGCGCGGCACCTCGAGGTCTCGAGCTCGATCGACGTGACGGCGGAGGCGCCGCGGGTTCGCGTGCCCACCCTCGTCCTCCATGCCAGGGACGACCGGCGCGTGCCCTTCGCCCAAGGTCGGCTCATGGCCTCGCTCATCCCCGACAGTCGCTTCGTCGCCCTCGAAAGCTGCAACCACGTGCTTCTCGCCGATGAGCCGGCGTGGCCGGTCTTCCTCCGCGAGGTCGAGGGGTTCCTGACGGAGTGAGCTCTGGCGGCCGAGACAGCAGGGAGGGCGCGCCGGTGGCGGCACGCCCTCCCTGGCTCGCTCGGCTCGGCTGCTGAGCGTGCCTGTCAGCGCTTCTTGGCGCCGCCCTTGCCGCCCTTCGTGGTCGTGGTCGGCGTGGTCGCCGCGCCCTGGTAGGCGGTGGCAGCGGCGGCGTCGACGATGCCGTAGCCGTACGAGGTGGTGTAGGCACCGGTGCCGACGCCGGGGGTGCGGGCAGTGTCGATCAGCGCCGACTTGATGTTGTCGAGCGTGCGTCCCTGAGCGGCGAGAAGAGCGGCCACACCGGAGACGTGCGGGGTCGCCATCGACGTACCTGCGTAGTAGTCGTAGTCGCTCTGACCGCAGGCCGCCGAGCCCTTGCCCTGCGGCACGGTCGAGACGATGTCGTCCTCGCAGAAGACCAGGCCGGCACCGCCGGGCGCAGCCACCGCGAACATGTCGGGCTTGATGGCGCCGTTGCTGTAGTACGCCGGCGTCTCGTCACGCGTCGTCGCGGTGACGCAGAGTGCGCCGTTCTCGAAGGACGGCGTGTCACAGACCGGGAAGCTCTCGTTGCCGGCGGCGGCGACGACGAGGACGCCCTTGGAGTTGGCGTAGGCGATGGCGTCGGTGACCGTGCTCTCCACCCCGGTGATCGTCAGCGCCTGCACACCAGGCATGGCGCCGAGGCTGAGGTTCACGACGTCCGCGCCGTGGTCGGCGGCGTAGCGGATGCCGTTGGCGATGTCCTCGAACGCGCCGCTGCCGTCCTCGAGCGCCTTGATCGGCATGATCTTGGCGTCGGGAGCGGTGCCTGCCACACCGATGCCGTTGTTCGTGACGGCGGCGATGATGCCGCTCACGTGCGTGCCGTGGGTGTCGTTGTCCTGGCCGACGCCGTCGGGACCCTTCCAGTCACCGTTGCCGCACGATGGGTTGCATCCGATGAACGTGGCCCCCGGAACCAGGTTGGCCTTGAGGTCAGGGTGGTTCAGGTCGATGCCGGAGTCGACGACCGCGACCACTGCGCCGGACCCCGTGGAGCTCGCCCAGGCGTCCTCGGCCTTGATCTGGTCCAGTCCCCACTGCTGAGCGCGAAGGGGGTCGTTGGTGGCGGCGGCCGCAGGAGCGGCGACGGCGGCGGCAGCGATGAGGCTGACACCGGCGGCGAGAGCGCCGAGGCGCTTGGGCCTCGTAGCACGGGGGAGACCGAGGGACATGCCGAGCCTTCCGAGAGGGAGCCAACAGGTATCTCGACAACGAGCGGCGCGGCGCGAGGTCACGTGAGAAGCGCTGCGTCACTCATCGGGCTCCGCGTCGTTCTCTGGGGCAGACGTGGCTCCGGAACCGAGCCGTGCGTGGACCGAGGACGGGCTGCAGCGAAGTGGACGACCGCTGTAGGTGAGCCCGTGCGCTGATGCAGAAAGAGGAATCGCGCATCGTGGTGAGACATATCGGGCAGGCCATTGTCCGAGCCGATTTCAGCGGGCTAGACCGGAATATGGCCACTCCAGGAATGCGTCGACTCGGGAGGTCGCTGCGCTCGCTGATCCTTCCCGTCATCGTCTTCCTGGTCTGCATGCAGATCTTCGACATCGTCTTGATGGGTCTCTTCGCGTAGCGGTCGTCTCGACGCGTCGTCGTCCGGACTACGACCGTGCGCGCGGAGGGAGGTCAGCCCCGGACGTAGGCTGGGACGGTGAATGTCCCTGATCTGCAGACGCTCCGTGACCTAGGCGCCGCCCAGCAGCCGAGCTGGCCGGACCCAGACGCGCTCGACACGGCGGTGACCAAGCTCCGCAGTGTCCCTCCGCTGGTCTTCGCCGGTGAGTGCGACGAGCTGAAGACGAAGCTGGGTGCGGTGTCGCGGGGCGAGGCGTTCTTGCTGCAGGGCGGCGACTGCGCCGAGACCTTCGCCGGCGTGACGGCGGACAACGTGCGCAACAAGCTGCGGGTGCTGCTGCAGATGGCGGTCGTGCTGACCTACGCCGCGTCGGTTCCCGTCGTGAAGGTCGGGCGGCTGGCGGGCCAGTACGCCAAGCCCCGGTCCTCCGACAGCGAGACACGTGAGGGGGTGACCCTGCCCGCCTACCGCGGTGACGCGGTCAACGGTTTCGACTTCACCTCCGACGCGCGGATCCCGGACCCGCAGCGGCTCGTGGACGTCTACCACGCCTCGGCATCGACGCTGAACCTCGTGCGCGCCTTCACCACCGGTGGCTACGCCGACCTGCGGCAGGTGCACACCTGGAACACCGACTTCGTCCGCTCCTCGCCGGTGGGCCGGCGTTACGAGCAGATGGCCAACGAGATCGACCGCGCCCTCACGTTCATGCAGGCGATCGGTGCGGATCCCGAGGAGTTCCACCGGGTCGACTTCCACTCCAGCCATGAGGCGTTGATCCTCGAGTACGAGCACGCGCTCACTCGCATCGACTCCCGGACCCAGCAGCCGTACGACGTGTCCGGCCACTTCGTCTGGATCGGTGAACGGACCCGTCAGCTCGACGGCGCCCACGTCGAGCTGCTCTCGCGCATCAAGAACCCGATCGGCGTGAAGCTCGGCCCCACGACCTCCCCGGACGACGCGATGGCACTCGCCGAGCGACTCAACCCGGAGAACGAGGCTGGCCGGCTCACGTTCATCACGCGCATGGGCGCGAAGCGGATCAGAGACGTCCTGCCGAACCTCGTGGAGAAGATCACCGCCGCGGGCGTGCAGGTCGCCTGGGTCTGCGACCCGATGCACGGCAACACCTGGGAGGCGTCCTCGGGCTACAAGACCCGGTCCTTCGACGACGTGATCCAGGAGGTGCAGGGGTTCTTCGACGTGCACCGCTCCCTCGGCACCTGGCCCGGAGGTGTGCACATCGAGCTCACCGGCGACGACGTGACGGAGTGCGTCGGTGGGGGAGAGGCGCTCGCCGAGGTGGACCTCGCGCATCGCTACGAGTCGGTGTGCGACCCGCGGCTCAACCGGGTGCAGTCGCTCGAGCTCGCGTTCCTCGTGGCCGAGATGCTCCGCAACCGCACGGCTCCGGCGACATGAGCGGCCCTGTGGCCGGGCAGCTGATCGACCTCCGGAGCGACACGGTCACGCGGCCGAGTCCGGACATGCGTGCCGCGATGGCATCGGCGGAGGTCGGTGACGACGTGTACGCCGAGGACCCGACCGTCCGAGCCCTCGAGGAGCGGGTCGCCGCGATGTTCGGCAAGGAGGCGGCGCTGTTCACCCCCACCGGGTCGATGGCGAACGTGCTCGCGGTCCGATCTCTCGTGGGTGTCGGCGAGGAGGTGCTCTGCGAGTCGTCTGCGCACATCGCGCGGGCCGAGCTCGGCGCGCACGGTGCGTTCACCGGGCTGACGATGCGCACCTGGACC
>DATGYO010000196.1:0-8642 GCA_035297905.1 Nocardioidaceae bacterium | reverse complement strand
TCGACCACACCGGCACCCGCCAGCTCCACGGACCCCAGACAACCACCACCCCCGACCGCCCCCAGACACCAGCCCAGCCCACCCCCCGACCCCACAACGACCAGCGCAGCCCCCTCGAGGACCAGCTCGCCACCCTGATCGGGAAGGCCGCCTGACGGCAGCCGGTTCGGGGGTCGTCATGTCGAAGCCGCCGAAGCGTCTCAGCGTTCGCCGGCGACGAGCCGTTCGAGCACGAGGTGCGGGTGCTGGCGCTCGACGGCCTCCGCGCGCCAGCGGTCGGGGAAGAGGGCGAGCAGGGCGCCGTCGCTGCGGGTCAGCACCTCGACGCCACGCAGGTCGTTGACCTCCACCGCGTGCTCAGGGGTGGTCCGGCGAGCGTGGGAGTAGTCGAGCCGCGACATCTTGATCGGTGCGTTGAACTCCGTCTCCATCCGGGCGGAGGCGACCTCGAACTGCATCGGGCCAACCGCCGCAAGGACGGGAGCCTGGTCACCGCGCACCTCGGAGCGCAGCACCTGCACGACGCCTTCCTGGTCGAGCTGCTCGATCCCGCGACGGAACTGCTTGTACTTGCCCGAGTCCGCCGCTCGTACCGACATGAAGTGCTCCGGGGCGAAGCTGGCGATCGGCGGGAAGGCCACCGGCTGGTCCTCGTAGATGGTGTCCCCGACGCGCAGCGCCGACGCGTTCACCAGGCCGATGATGTCGCCCGGGTACGCCGTGTCGAGCACGGTGCGCTCCCGGCCGAACACGGCTTGGGCGTACTTGGTGGCAAACGGCCTCCCGCTGTCGGCATGCGTGGCCACCATCCCCCGCCGGAAGACGCCGGAGCACACGCGCGCGAACGCGAGCCGGTCCCGGTGGGCGGTGTCCATGCCCGCCTGCACCTTGAACACGAAGGCGCTGAACGGCTCGTCCACCTCACGCACCCCGCCGTCTCGGTCCGTGGTTCCTCGCGGCGGGGGCGCGAGCGCCACGAGCGTCTCGAGGAGCTGCGCGACGCCGAAGTTCAAGATCGCCGAGGCGAACATCAGCGGCGTCGTGTTGCCGGCCAGGAAGTCGTCCTGGTCGTGGACCGCGCCGTCGGCCTCGAGGAGCTCGTGTTCCTCGACCGCCGTCTCCCACATCTCCGCCTCGGCCGCGAGCGCGGCAGCCGGGTCCAGCCGCTGCTCGGGAGCCCGGGTCGCACCGCCCGCCGTACGCGTGTAGGCGATCATGTCGCCGCTGCTGCGCTCCAGCACACCGCGGAAGTCTCCTGCGATGCCGACCGGCCACGTCAGGGGCGTCGGGCGCAGGCCGATCTCCGCCTGGATCTCGTCGATAAGCTCGAGGGCGTCCTTGCCCGGCCGGTCCCACTTGTTGATCACCGTGATCACGGGGATACGCCGGTGCCGGCAGACCTGGAACAGCTTCAACGTCTGCGGCTCGAGCCCCTTCGCCGCGTCGACCAGCATCACGGCGGCGTCGACCGCGGCGAGCACGCGGTAGGTGTCCTCGGAGAAGTCGGCGTGACCGGGTGTGTCGACCAGGTTGATCACCGAGTCGCCGTACTCGAACTGCAGTGCCGCCGACGTGATCGAGATGCCTCGCGCGCGCTCCATCTCCATCCAGTCGGAGACCGTTCCCTTGCGGCCGGCCTTCCCGTGCACCGCGCCGGCCTCGGAGATCACACGGGCGTGGAGGGCGAGAGCCTCGGTCAACGTCGACTTTCCTGCGTCCGGGTGGCTGATGACCGCGAAGGTACGACGGCGTCCCGCCTCCCGCCGTACGACGGGCGCGGGGACCTCGCTGGTGGACGTCTCGTTCGTACTCATGAACCCTGCCTCGTCGTCGTCCTCTTCTGTCGGCCGAGCTCCCGGCGGAGGTCGGCGGCGAAACCCTCGGCCACCTCCAGCTGCTCCCGCAGCGCCGCCACGCGCGCATCGGCCGCCTGTCGGTAGCCGACCAAACGGTCCACGAGCTCGTCGTGCTCCGGACCGGTCGGGTCGGTTGTCTCCAGACCGTCGAGCACGTCGAGCACCTGACGCATCTCCTCGAGGCTGAACTCGAGGGGCTTCATGCTCCGGATCAAGCGGAGCCTGGCGACATCGGACTCGGTGTAGAGCCGGAAGCCGCCAGACGTACGCGCCGACGGCGTGACCAGGCCCATCTCTTCGTAGTAGCGGATGGTGCGCAGGCTCAGTCTGGTCTGCTCGGCGACTTCGCCGATCTGCATGTGGTGGAGGCCCATAGAGACCACGACGCTACCTTCACGTGGCGTCAGAGTCACATCGGCGGACCGCTCACGCCTTGTGGTCGGGCAGGAAGGTCGCCGCCTCGGCCACCAAGCCCTCGGAAAGGTCCGCCGCAGAGAGCCCGAACCGCTCGTCGTACGCGGCGAGCACCGCGTCCTCGACCGTGTCCAGACTCAGCTCTGGAACCTCCTCCGCCAACGAACCGACAGAGGCGACGTCGAAGGGCTGCTCGAGACGGCCGTACACCTCGTCGAGCAGCGGCCGCAGCACCGAGGCGCCGTCGAAGACGAGCACCGAGCTGAACAGCCAGGCCCCGCGCACCATCCGCTGCGCCGTGCCGACGAGCTTCACGACGCCTCGCGCGTTGACGCTGTGGGAGCCGGGACAGTACTCGCCCGGCACCTCGCCGACCCGCGCGTCGACCCCGAGCGCCTGCAGTACGTCGACCCACAGCTCACCGAACTCCGCGAAGCGGCCCTCGAGCCCCGAGGGCCACTCCGGGTCCGGGCTGACGTGGTCGACGACCAGGGCCTCGGGCGTGTAGGCGACCGCCCGACCGCCCGGTGCACGGACACACGGCGAGAAACCCGCCCGGCGTACGGCGGCCACCGCATCGGGAAAGCCGGCGAGCCGGACGTCACGGCGACCGAACGCCACGGCCGGCCCACTCGGCCGGTACACCCGGAGTACCGCCCCCGAGTCCCCCCGGCTGACCCGGCGCAGCATCGCCTGGGCCATGGCCATCTCGAGCGCCTGCCCCTCCTCGTCGTCGCCAGGAGCCTCGTTGCCAGGAGGCAGGGGTCCACGCAGAAGGTCCACGGCTGAACCCTAGACGCGCTCGATCAGCGCCATCGCGTCATGGGGCGCGTAGCCCTTCGCGTCGTTGTCGAAGTAGACGTACACGTCCTGCCCGGCGTCGGCCCAACGCCGGATCTTCT
Organism: Nocardioidaceae bacterium; assembly: GCA_035297905.1. Classification (GTDB taxonomy): domain Bacteria; phylum Actinomycetota; class Actinomycetes; order Propionibacteriales; family Nocardioidaceae; genus Nocardioides_C. Next base: position 5,470 of record DATGYO010000196.1, on the reverse strand, counting down.
CAGCCCAACGGTCGAGGGCCTCGGGTGTGTAACCGCTGGTGTAGAGCTCCTTGTCGCCGTGGAGGCGGACATACATGTGGTCGCTCGTCATCTCCTCGACCAACGGCCATCGCCCTGCGGTGTCGGCCACCACGAAGGCGATGTCGTGGGCCCGAAGCAGCCGCACCACGTCGGGAGTCGCGAACGAGCCGTGGCGTACCTCGAGCGCGTGGCGCATGGGCCGGTCGTCCTCGGCGACGGTCAGCGCCCGGTCGTCGGGGATCTTCGTGTCGTGTTCCTTCGCGACCTCCGCCGCGGCACCCGTCGTACGCGGGAGCAGGTCGAAGAACGACGCCAGGCGTTCGGCGTCGAAGCCCAGGTTGGGTGGCAGCTGCCACAGCACCGGCCCCAGCTTGGGACCGAGCGCGAGCACCCCGGAGGCGAAGAAGTTCGCGAGGGCCGTCTCCACGCCGGCGAGCTTCTTCATGTGGGTGATGAACCGGCCGCCCTTGACCGCGAACACGAAGTCGTCGGGCGTCTGGTCCCGCCACGCGGCGTAGCTGGTCGGGCGCTGGAGGGAGTAGAAGGACCCGTTGATCTCGATCGAGGTCAGCTTGGACGCGGCGTACTCCAGCTCGCGCCGCTGCACGAGCCCCTTGGGGTAGAAGTCACCGCGCCAGCCGGGGTAGTTCCACCCGGAGATGCCGATCCGGATCTGCGCCACGGAACGCAGTGTGACACGCGTCAGCCACGGGCACGGCTCAGTAGACGGCGATGCTTGAGGAGCAGTGCCTGCGCCCGCCTGAGCGACGTACCCGCTTTCGTCATCAGTCCGGAGTCGTTTTCGTCCAGCGCACGAAGCGCGAGCTCGAGGCCCTGCTGCTGCGCCTCGAGACTCGCGAGAAGCGCCTCGTGAGCCACCTTGACGGAGGCGTCCTCGACCTCGATGTGCCGAGCCTCGTCGAGCAGCTCGGCGTACGCCGGGATGATCTCCCCCAGCACCTCCCGCAGCTGCTCGGGGTCGCCGCGGTCGGTCCGCTGGACGGCGGCGAAGCGCTCCTCGAGGACGTCCGAGCGCGCCTTCAGCGGCTTCAGCGCATCGTCGTACGCCGCCACCGCCTGGTGGTGATCGGCGGTGGCGGTCGCACCGGCGGCCGCCCCTGCCGACGAGCAGCCGGACGTCAGCTGCGAGCCCAACAGGAGTGCCAGCAGCACTGCCAGAAGCTGTCTCTTCCCCCGTGTCGAAGCGACCAGGTCCATGTCCCCGCCTTCGCACACGTCTTTACTTTCGACGTTCAACGACGCGAAGTGGAATCGGTTACAGGTGTGGCAGGAGTCAGCCCAGTGGCACGCCGTTGATGCTGTAGATCCCGAGCTTCCCGTCGGGCAGCGGCGCGACCATCATCGTCACGGTCTGGTCGAGCATCCCGGTGAGCTCGGCGTCGTTGGTCTCCACTGCTCCGTCGCCGTCGAAGTCACCGACGGCGGTCGCTGCGCCGTTACCGACGATGCCGAGGTCGAGGAGCTTCCCGCCCAGGTAGTAGCCACCGTCACCCTTGGTGAACACCCCCTTCATCTCCGTAGGAGTCGCCGGAGCCGGTTCGGGCGTCGGTTTCGGGGCCGGTTTCGGGGCCGGCGAAGGACTGGGCGCCGGGGCGGGGGCCGGTGTCGGCTTGGGCTTCGCCGGCGACACGGTGACGACCGCAGGCTTCGTCGGGGCGTCCGTCCGGGCGCTGTGGTGGCGGCGCTTGCGCCGATCCACGGTGCCGTCCTTGGCACGGTGGTGTCGCTTGTGGTGCTTGACGGCGTGGTCCTCGGCGACCGGCAACGGCGGCATCACGAAGGCGCCGGTGCGGTAGCCGGTCTCGAAGGCCTGCACGAGGGCGACGTAGTAGTCGTCCTGGTTGTAGCGGTAGATCGCCGCGGCCTGCGCGATCGGGTCGGAGAGATCTCCGGAGCCGGAGCAGAGGTACGACGCTGCCGCTGCCGCGGCGTCATCGAGGTCGTGGGGCGACATGCGGCCGTCGCCGTCCCCGTCACGGGCGGCGTACGCCCAGGTCGAGGGGATGAACTGCATCGGGCCGACCGCGCGGTCCCAGACCTTGTCGCCGTCGTACCTCCCGTCGTCGGTGTCGGGGATCGCCGCGACCGGCCCCACGCCGTTGAGCGCGACGCCGATGATCCTGGGCCGGCTCATGCCGTTCGTGTCGAGCCGCGCACCGCCGTACCTGCCGTGGTCGGACTCGACCCGGCCGATCCCGGCGAGGAGCGTCCACGGCAGCCGACACCCGGGGTCGGTCTGTGACATCAGGGCGGCGGCGCGCTTGTAGGCCTTCTCCGCGGCGACGGGCAGGCCGTGGTCGCTGAGGGCGCTGATCGTCCAGACCCGTGTGCCCTTGGGTGAGGAGACCGCCACCTCGCCCTTCCGGAGGCGGACACCCGGCACTGCCTCGGGGTCGGCCGTGGGAACGGTCTCGGCGAACATGGCGGCGCGGACCGACGACCGGCTCGCCATCGGCTGGAGTAGGTCGTCGATCGTGACGCTGTCCGCGCTGACGGGCCGTTCGAGCGAGCCGATGTCGGAGGCCCGGACCGTCTGCACCGACGCCGTGGCTCCGACAGGCAGCAGCATGACCGCCGCCAGAGCCCCCATCGACGCTTTGGTACGGCGTGTCCGCTTGACGTGCATCCGAACGCCTCCTCCTAGCCTGTCCCCGATTCACGTTATGGAGGATTCGACTGGTTCACGCTCCTTTCCCCGAATCTGGCTGATCCGGGCTATGTGGTCTCTAGTACCTCGAAGGTGATGCCCGCCTTGACCAGCCGGTCGACCAGGTTCTCGCCCATCGCCACGGCGGTCGTGACGCTCCCCGCGCTCGCCGGGTTCTCGTCGAAGGCCAGGCACAGTGCCGACTCGGCGAGCATCTTCGCGGTCTCGTCGTAACCCGGGTCGCCTCCAGAGACCTCGGTGACCACCCGACTGCCACCACCCTCACCGACGAACCGCATCGCGAACCACGACTTCGCGCGGACCTCCTTGCTCGGTCCCTCCCCCTGGGGGACGCGGCTGAGCAACATCCTCCGCAGTGGCGGCACCTGGGCTGCCGCAGCGAGCGCACCGACCCCGACCACCCCGCCGACCACGACGGGCAGCCGCTTCACCGCGGCGTAGTGGGCGTACTCGAAGTCGGGGCCGTACCTGTCGAGCGCGGCCGCCGAGCGCTTCACCACGAGCGGGTCGATCGTCGGCAGCGGCACCAGCCACCACCCGGTCTCGCCGTCCCGGTGCGGTGGGCGAGCAACGGCGCGCACCTTCCGCCCTACCGGGCGCTGCTCCATCTTCCGCCGCTCGCTCACGGCCTGCTTGAGCTGCCGTCCTCGGGAGAAGGCGGTCATCGCCGACGCGAACGTCCCGCCTGAGGGTCTGCCGCCGGCGCGCAGCATGCCGCGGAGCCGGATCGGCACGCCTTCGGGGAGCTGCTGGACGGTGAACAAGGCGCCGAGGTCGTGTGGGATCGAGTCGAAGCCACAGGCATGGACGATCCGGGCCCCGGTTTCCTTGGCGCGCTCGTGGTAGGCGACGTACATCCGGTCCACGAACTCCGGCTCACCGGTGAGGTCGACGTAGTCGGTCCCCGCCTCCGCACACGCGGCGACCAGCGGCTCGCCGTACTCGATGTAGGGGCCGACCGTGGTGATCACGACCCGGGCCGACTCCGCGACATCCGTCAGCGACCCGGGGTCCGTCACGTCGGCGTGCAGCAGCGGCAGGTCCGCCAGTCCCGGGTCGATCTCCGTGAGCCGTGCCCGCACCGCCTCCAGCTTGTCCGGGTTGCGCCCGGCGAGCGCCCATCGGCAGCCGTTCGGAGCATTCCTGGCGAGGTACTCCGCGGTCAGCCCACCGGTGAAGCCGGTGGCGCCGAAGAGGACGATGTCGTGGTCCCGCGACCGGGCTGGCGTTCCGCTTTGCGTCATGGGAGTCCACTCTGACGGGACTCACCGGTCGCCTACAACGTGCGTCCCACCACATGGCCAGCTCGCCTACTCTCGACGTATGTGCCGCAACATCCGGACCCTGTACAACTTCGAGCCGCCCGCCACCGCGGAGGAGGTGCAGGCCGCCGCGCTCCAGTACGTCCGCAAGGTCAGCGGCAGCACCCGACCGTCCCAGGCGAACCAGGCGGCGTTCGACCGGGCGGTGCGTGAGGTCACCGACGCCACCCAGCGTCTGCTCGAAGCGCTGACCAGCTCGGCGCCGCCGAAGAACCGCGAGGTCGAGGCCGCCAAGGCTCGCGAGCGCGCGGCAGCACGCTACGCGTGAGCCGACCATGACGGACCCGGAGCGGCTCACAGCGGCGTTCGACCGGGTCCGGCGGGCTGACTTCCTGCCGCGGGAGATGCTCGGGTTCGCGCGCGAGGACGCGGCGCTCCCGATCGGCCACGGCCAGACGAACAGCCAGCCCAGCACGGTGCGCGCGATGCTGGACCTGCTCGAGGTCGAGCCGGGACAGCACGTGCTCGACGTCGGCTGCGGGTCGGCCTGGACAACAGCCCTCCTCGGCGACCTCGTGGGCCCCGAGGGTGACGTCGTCGGGGTGGAGATCGTCCCTGACCTCGTCACCTGGGGGCAGTCCAACCTGGCGTCGTACACCATGCCCTGGACGCGGGTCGAACAGGCTGACGAGGACGTCCTCGGCGCTCCGGAGTCCGCACCCTACGACCGGATCCTGGTCTCCGCGGAGGCGAGCCGAGTGCCCGACGAGCTCGTGGACCAGCTGGTGCCCGGCGGTCTGATGGTGGTCCCGGTGCGCGGCCGGATGACCGTCGTTCGTCGGACGGCAGGCGAGCCCGAGCTCACCCGCGAGGGGTGGTACTCGTTCGTCCGGCTGATCGAGCCCTGAACGAGTGGAGGAGAGGCCTCAGGACCGCACGAGGCTGTGCGTCACCGGCCCGACTGTCCGCGGGGCCGCCGCATTCGTGGCGATGCCCGTGAACCCGCCCGCCAGCAGGATCAGCCCCACGGCGGAGACCACACGCGCTCCGGTGCCCTGTCCGAGGAACGGCATGACGACCTGCAGCGCCAGGAACGCCATGAGCAGCCCGGGGACCCACTTGGGAGTCCGCTTGGACCGGAACAGGCCGAGCCCGATCAGCGCGACGCCGCCGATGAACGCCCAGACCCAGAAGTACAGCGGGATCACGACGCCGGACGACTTGAGCGACTCGGTGACCAGCTTGATCTCGTTGGTCTCCACCGGGCCCACCTTGAGCGTCTGGAGAGCGAGGGCGCGAAACATCAGCATCAGGGCCGCCAGACCCCCGACACCCACACAACCGACCGTGAACACGCCGATGCCGGTGATGCCGAGGCCCCGGCCCCTGCGGTCCGGGAACAGCGTCATCACCGCGGGCATCCCGAGCACCAGCGCCGCTGCCCCGCCGAAGTAGAGGATGCTCATCGCCAGCCATCGCCCGGGGTACTGCGCCGCCA
>DATGYO010000195.1:0-12888 GCA_035297905.1 Nocardioidaceae bacterium | reverse complement strand
GAACTCCGAGTCGCATAGGCCTCTCAGCCTCCCACACAGGACGTAGGGTTGCCCCGTGCCAGAGGTAGATCTCGTGTTCCCCCGTGCCTGGGTCGAGTTCCAGGACCCCGCCGACGAGAGCCAGGTCTTCCGCTGTGACCTCACCTGGCTGACGTCGAACTGGATGTGCATCTTCGGGCAGGGGTGCAAGGGCATCTACGCCGAGCGGCCCCTCGACGGCTGCTGCACCCTCGGCGCGCACTTCTCCGACAAGGACGACGAGAAGCGCGTGAAGGGCTTTGTGAAGATGCTCGAGCCCGAGCACTGGCAGTTCCACCCCGACAGTCGCGGAGGCCGCAAGGGCGACTGGATCGAGACCGACGACGAGGGCGACCGCAAGACCGCGGTGCACGAGGGGGCGTGCATCTTCCTCAACCGACCCGGCTTCGAGGGCGGCGAGGGGTGCGCCCTGCACGGCCTCGCCCTTCGTCTCGGCAGGCACCCGCTGGAGACCAAGCCTGACGTCTGCTGGCAGCTGCCGATCCGGCGCTCGTTCCGGGACGTCGAGCTCCCCGACGGCACGTCGTACACCGAGGTCAGCATCGGCGAGTACGACCGACGCGGCTGGGGCCCGGGCGGCCACGACCTCGACTGGTACTGCAGCGGGAACACCGAGGCCCACGTGGGCGCGGAGCCGGTGTACGTCTCCAACGGCCCCGAGCTCCTCGAGCTGATGGGCCGCAAGGCGTACGACGAGCTGGTGCGCCTGTGTGAGGCACACCTGCGGTCGCGTTCCGCGCTGGCCATCCACCCGGCCGACCCCCGCTGAGGCGACAGGTCGGCAGATGACCAACCCGCCTCGCCGGCTCACCCGGCTGACCGAGAAGCAGTCAGCGGAACTCGCCGATCTGCACAGGCTGCTCGACGACACGTACCTCGGACACGTCGCGCACAGGGACGGCGACGAGGTCACGGTCACGCCCACCGCGGTCGCCAGGCTCGACGACTCGCTGGTGTGGCACGGCTCGACCGGCTCCCGGTGGATGCGCCTGCTGGCATCCGGCGAGCCGGTGGCGGTCAGCGTCGCCCAGCTCGACGGGGTCGTCGTGGCCAGGTCCCGCTTCGAGTCGTCCTTCTGGTACCGCAGCGCGGTCGTGCGAGGGCGCCCTGTCGCACTCGAGGGCGACCAGTTGCTCCGGGCCCTCGACACCCTCGTCGAGCGGATCATCCCCGGCCGGCTCGCGGAGACCCGGGAGTCCGACGGCCGCGAGATCGCGGCGACCCTGGTCCTGGCCGTCCCGCTCGACGACTGGGTGCTCAAGGTCTCGGACTCGTGGCCCGAGGACACCCCTGAGGACCTCGAGGGCGACGCGTGGGCGGGCGTGGTCCCGCTCGGCACCGAGCACGGAGCTCCGCTCCCCGCCCCCGACCTGCGTCGCAGCATCGACGTACCCCCGTCGGTCCGGGGGCTCGGCTCGCCGTCCGACTGACCTCTTTCCGCGGGCCGATCCCCGCCGAGCGGCTACCGGGCGGCGGCGACCGGGGCGCAGCGGCCGGGCGGCCTCGCTACTCCTCCTTGAGGTAGCGCTGCGCGATGTTCTCCGGCATCGGCTCGTAGCGGGCGAACTTGCGGGTGAAGCTGGCGGCACCGTGCGAGAACGACCGCAGCTCCACGGCGTAGCGCACGATCTCGACCTGCGGCACCTCGGCCCGCACCATCGTCCGGTCGGGGCCTGCCGGCTCGCTGCCGAGCACCCGCCCGCGACGACCGGACAGGTCGCTCATCACGGTGCCGACCAGGTCGTCGGGTACGACGACGGCCACCTCGTCGACCGGCTCGAGCATGGCGACCCGCGTCGCCGCGGCGGCCTCCCGGAGCGCCAGCGCCCCAGCGGTCTGGAACGCCATGTCGGAGGAGTCCACGCTGTGCGCCTTGCCATCGGTCAGGGTCACGCGGATGTCCAGCACGGGGTAGCCCTTCGCGACGCCCTTCTCCATCTGTGCCCGCACGCCCTTCTCGACGCTCGGGATGAACTGGCGCGGAACGGCGCCGCCCACCACCTTGTCGACGAACTCGAAGCCCGACCCCTCGGGCAGCGGCTCCACCTCGATGTCGCACACCGCGAACTGGCCGTGCCCCCCGGACTGCTTCACGTGCCGGCCGTGGCCCTTCGCGAGGCCCGCGAACGTCTCCCGCAGCGGTACCCGGAGCTCCACCTGGTCGACGGTCGCGCCGTAGCGGTTGGCGAGCCTGTCGAGCGCGACGTCGGCGTGGGCCTCACCCATGCACCACAGCACGAGCTGGTGCGTCTCGGGGTTGTGCTCCACCCGAAGCGTCGGGTCCTCTGCCGCAAGCCGCTGGAGACCCGAGGAGAGCTTGTCCTCGTCAGCCTTGGCCCGGGCGTGGATCGCCACGGGCAGCAGCGGCTCGGGCATCGACCACGGCTTCAGCACCAGAGGCTTGTCCTTGTCGGAGAGCGTGTCACCGGTCTCCGCCCGGCTGAGCCGGCCGATCGTGCACAGGTCGCCCGCGACCACCAGCTCGACCGGGCGCTGCTGCTTGCCGAGCGGCACCGAGAGCACACCGATCCGCTCGTCCTCGTCGTGGTCCTCGTGGCTGCTCTGCTCCCCGAAGAACGAGCTGAAGTGACCCGAGACGTGCACCGTCATGTCGGGCCGGATCGTGCCGGAGAAGACCCGCACGAGGCTGACGCGGCCGACGTACGGGTCGGTCGTGGTCTTCACGACCTCCGCGACCAGCGGGCCGTCCGGGGTGCAGCTGATGTCCTCGGCGCGCTTCCCCGCCGGCGTGAACACCTCCGGGCAGACGTGCTCCGGTGGCGACGGGAACCCGGCGACGATCAGGTCGAGCAGCTCGGTGGTCCCGAGACCGGTGGAGGAGCAGACCGGGACCACGGGGAAGAAAGAACCTCGGGCGACAGCGCGCTCGAGGTCTTTGACGAGGAGGTCCCGGTCGACGGCTTCACCGCCGAGGAAACGCTCCATGAGGGTCTCGTCCTCCGACTCCTCGATCACCCCCTCGATCAGGGCGGCCCGCTGGTCCTCGTGGGCCGGGTCGTCGCCGGTGAGAAGGCCCACCATCTGGTCGCCCTCGTGGAGGTAGACCGGGAGCACCTTGTCGCCGAACGTGGCCTGGGCGCCGGTGACGACGGCGTCGTAGTTGGCGCGGGCGTGGTCGAGCTTGGTGACCACGACGACCCGCGGCATCCCGACCGACGCGCACTCACGCCAGAGCTCCCGGGTCGGCTCGTCGACGCCCTCGTTGGCGGCGACGACGAACATCGCACAGTCCGCGGCGCGGAGACCCGCACGGAGCTCACCGACGAAGTCGGCGTAGCCGGGGGTGTCGAGCAGGTTGATCTTGACGCCGTCGTGGAGGAGGGGGGCGAGGGACAGCCCGACCGACCTCTGCTGGCGCAGCTCGGCCTCGTCGAAGTCGCTGACCGTCGTACCCTCCTCGACGCGACCGGAACGGTTGAGCACTCCTGCGGCGACCAGCAGGGCCTCGACCAACGTGGTCTTCCCCGAGCCGGCCGGTCCGACCAGGACCACGTTGCGGATGGACGCGGGGCTGTCGGTCGTGGGGACCGGGTCTGCCCCGAGCTGGTTGGTGGATGACTTTCCTGCCACGTCTGCCTCCTCGTGCTGGTGCCTCTCACCAAACACCTGCCGGGCGGGGATGCACAAGGGGTCCAAGGTCCGTTGGCGCCGGGCCTGACAGCAGGGTCGGTAACGCGGGCGGAGCAGCGGCTGACAGAAGCCTCGCCGGAAGGGAGAGGGGACCCCGCCGTCCGAGTGTGCTAGATCAATAGCGAGAATGCTTGACATGCGCCTCGACCACATCTCCTACGCAGCCGGGCCCGACGGACTCAACAGCACGGCACACCGCATCGGTGAGCTGCTTGGCGAGGAGTTCCGCGACGGGGGTATCCACCCCCGCTTCGGCACGAGGAACATGATCCTGCCGCTGAGCGCGGGCACGTACCTCGAAGTGGTCACCGTGCTCGACCACCCCGCGTCCGACAAGGCGCCGTTCGGCCAGGCGGTGCGCGCCCGCTCCGAGCTCGGTGGAGGCTGGCTGGGCTGGGTCGTCGCGGTCGACGACATCAGCCGCATCGAGGCCCGCCTGGGCCGTGAGGCGGTCCAGGGCAACCGCCACCGCCCCGACGGTGTGGAGCTCAAGTGGCGCCAGCTCGGGGTGAAGGGCCTCCAGTCCGACCCGCAGCTGCCGTTCTTCGTGCAGTGGCAGCCCGGCGTGGAGCACCCCAGCGCCGGCTCCAGCGGCAACCTGCACCTCGACTGCCTCGAGATCGCCGGCGACCCCGCCCGTGTCCGCGAGTGGCTCGGCGAGGACGGCGACCCGCTCGAGGACGTCGAGGTCGAGTGGGTGGCGCCCCACGGGACGCCCGGCATCGTCGCAGCGCAGTTCAAGACGCCGAACGGCGTTGTCCGCATCTGACGGGGCGATCCCGAGCCCGAACATCTGGAACCATCCCGAGGTCTACGAGCTCGAGAACCGCGCGGCCGACCCCGACCAGCGCATCGAGGCTGCGATGCGGTCGGTCATGGACTGGAGCGGGCGTGACGTGCTCGACCTCGGCTGCGGCACCGGTTTCCACCTACCCCGATGGGCGTACGACGCCCGCTCCGTGACCGGGGTGGAGCCCAACGCCGCGCTCGCCGCGATCGCCCGACGGCGTAGCTCTCGCATCGGCAACGTCCGAGTGCTCCAGGGCACCGCCCAGCGGATCCCCGTGCCGGACGCGAGTGTCGACATGGTGCACGCCCGTTGGGCGTACTTCTTCGGCCCCGGCTGCGAACCCGGCCTCGCCGAGATCTCACGAGTGGTGCGTCGAGGCGGAGCGGCCTTCGTCATCGACAACGACCCGACCCGGAGCACGTTCGGCGGCTGGTTCCGGAGGGGGTACCCGGACGTGGACCCCGTCGAGGCGGAGCGGTTCTGGTCGCTGCACGGGTGGACCCGGGTGCCGCTCGACATCGAGTGGCGGTTCGGGCGCCGCGAGGAGCTCGAGGCCGTCGTGGGCATCGAGTTCGACCCGGACCTCGCAAGGCAGATCCTGGCCGAGCACGAGGGGCTCGTCGTCGACTATGCCGTCAACCTCTGGTGGCGCCGTTTCTGAGGTGGCAGCTTCTGGCCGGGCCTGTGCGGGGGTCGTCAGGAGGAGCCGCGCACCGAGAGGGTCGGCGTCAGCAGGCGACCCGGCTCGTCGATCGGCTTGTGCGACAGTCGCTTGTCGAGCAGAGCCACGATCTCGACGGCGACCTGCTCCAACGGCTGACGAACCGAGGTCAGCCCCGGAGGGGCCACCTGAGCGGCGATCGAGTCGTCGAAGCCGACCACGGCGATGTCGCGGCCAGGCGCCAGGCCGAGCTCGGCAAGGGTGTGGAGAACCCCCATCGCCACGGTGTCGCTCACGCAGACGAAGGCGGTGGGCCGCTCCGCCTCGAGGAGGGCGTGCGCCGCCCGCCTGCCGAAGTCGAGGGTGTCGTCGCCGCGAGCACTGAGGCGCGAGGTGGAGAGGCCGTGGCCGTGCATCGCGTCGCTCCACCCGGTCCTGCGGTCCTCGCCGATGAAGGAGCTCTTCTGCCAGCCGACCCAGGCGATCCGCTCGTGACCCCGCTCGACGAGGTGGTCGACGGCCAGCATCACCCCGGTGCGCCCGTCGACGTCGACCCACGGGTGCCCGGCCTTCGGCTCGTCCCAGGGCCGGCCGAACGCCACGAACGGCGCCCCTCGCTGGTCGAGCCAGCCCGCCTGCGGGTTGCCCCGGTACGTGTCGGTGATGACGAACGCGTCGACGGCCGTGGAACGCAGCAGGTCGTCGTAGGCCGCGATGGCCGTGGTCTCGTCGGGGCGCCCGTCATGAGCGCCGTTGCCGGCGTCGACCCCTGACGAGAACAGCAGCACGTGGTACCCGGCGTCCTTCGAGCTCTCCACCAGCGAGTGGAGGAACCGGTCCATCGTCGCGTTCGCCGTGCCCTCCACCACCCGGTCGACGCGAAGACCTATCAGGTGGGAGGCCCGGGTGCGCAGGTTCCGAGCGGCGCGGTTCGGGGAGTACCCGAGGGAGTCGATCGCCCGTCGTACCCGCTCGAGCGTCTCGGGACGCAGCAGGTGCGGGCTGTTCAGGGCGTTCGAGACCGTCTGCCGTGAGACCCCCGCCTCCCGGGCGACCGTCGCCAGCGTCGGCGCATGGCCGTTGTGGCGCAGGCCGTTCGTCGAGCCTCGTGACATCGCCGTGCTGTTCCCCTGACATTTTGTGTGGATCGTTCCAATCCTGCAGGCATGATCACCCGCGAACATCTCCGCGTCAACATGAAACCGGACGAATCGTCCTCCGGTGTCGCCTCCCCGGCTTTGTCGGTGCAGTGACATAGCGTCCCTGACATGAGCAGGACGACAGGACGAGCCCGCACCTCCTACCGCTGCAGCGAGTGCGGCTGGGAGACCGCGAAGTGGGTCGGCCGCTGCGGTGAGTGCCAGGCATGGGGAAGCGTCGCCGAGGCCGGCGCACCACAGGGGCGTACGACGGCCGGGCCGGTCACCTCGCCCGCCGTCCCGATCGGCCAGGTGGCCGTCGACGAGTCGCGGGCGGGCACCAGCGGCGTGCCTGAGCTGGACCGCGTGCTCGGCGGGGGGCTCGTGCCAGGAGCGGCGGTGCTGCTCGCCGGTGAGCCGGGAGTCGGCAAGTCGACCCTGCTGCTGGAGGTGGCCGCCCAGCACGCCCGCTCCGGTGCTCGCACGCTCTACGTCACCGGCGAGGAGTCCGCCTCCCAGGTGCGGCTGCGCGCCGACCGCACCCACAGCGTGCACGACGAGCTGTTCCTGGCCGCCGAGACCGACCTCGGCGCGGTGCTCAGCCACATCGACGCGGTGAAACCCCAGCTCCTGGTGGTCGACTCGGTCCAGACCATCAGCGCCGCCGACGTCGACGGGGTGCCGGGCGGCGTGACCCAGGTCAAGGAGGTCTCGGCTGCCCTGATCCGGGTCGCAAAGGCCCGCAACATCGCCACCCTCCTCGTCGGCCACGTCACCAAGGACGGCTCGATCGCAGGTCCGAGAGTGCTCGAGCACCTCGTCGACGTGGTGCTCCACTTCGAAGGCGAGCGGAGCTCGCGGCTGCGCATGGTGCGGGCGGTCAAGAACCGGTTCGGGCCGGTCGACGAGGTCGGCTGCTTCGACCTGTCTGCCGACGGCATCGTCGCGGTGACCGATCCCACCGGGCTGTTCGTGGCACGCCACCACGAGGCCGTGCCCGGCACCTGCGTCGCGGTGACCCTGGAGGGCAGGCGCCCGATCCTCGCGGAGGTCCAGGCGCTGGTCACCCCCTCCGCCTCGGAGCGACCCCGCCGGACCACCTCAGGTCTGGACAACGCGCGGATCGCGATGACCGTCGCGGTGCTCCAGCAGCGCGCGAGGATCCGGCTGCACGCGCACGACGTGTTCGCCTCCACCATCGGCGGCGCCAAGGTCACCGAGCCCGCGGGCGACCTCGCCGTGGCCATCGCGATCGCCTCGGCCTGGAAGGACCGCGAGGTCCCCACCGACGTGGTGGCTATCGGTGAGCTGGGGCTGGCGGGCGAGCTGCGGAGGGTGCGTGACCTGCCCCAGCGGCTCGCCGAGGCGGCCCGTCTCGGGTTCCGGTCCGCGATCGTGCCCAGCGACTCCGGCGCGGCACGCGGCTCGGTGCGCAAGGTCGACGGCATGCAGGTGGTCAGCATCCCCGACATCGACTCCGCGCTCCGGGTCCTGGACCTCGGCAGGGGTGACGTCACGCCGATGATCGCCCCGAACGCTGCCTCACCGCAGCGTCCCGCCCTCGGCGTGGTCTAGATGCACCTGCCTGGCGGGTTAATGAGACCCGGGCGTGTCGGCATCCCTTACACTGACGCCGTCAGAGGCATATGAGCAGGGGAGCATCTTGGTATCCACCGACCGGTCGGACGACGCGCTCCGGCTACGGGCGACCCTGGCGAACATCGCGCCTGGCACGTCGTTGCGCGACGGCCTCGAGCGCGTGCTTCGCGGCCGCACCGGGGCGCTGATCGTGCTCGGCAACGACAAGACCGTGGAGTCGATCTCCACCGGCGGCTTCACCCTCGATGTTCCCTTCACCGCCACCGGTCTGCGCGAGCTGGCGAAGATGGACGGCGCGATCATCCTCGACCGCGAAGCCGCCCGCATCCTGCGTGCCGCGGTACACCTCATGCCCGACCCCTCGATCTACAGCGAGGAGACCGGCACCCGTCACCGCACGGCCGACCGGGTCGCACGGCAGTCCGGTTTCCCGGTGATCTCGGTGTCCCAGTCGATGCAGATCATTGCGGTGTACGTCGGCGGGATCCGCTACGTGCTCGAGGACTCAGGGCAGATCCTCTCCCGCGCGAACCAGGCGCTCGCCACGCTGGAGCGCTACAAGCTGCGGCTCGACGAGGTCTCCAGCACGCTGTCCGCCCTCGAGATCGAGGATCTGGTCACCGTGCGCGACGTCGCCGTGGTGGCCCAGCGGCTGGAGATGGTCACCCGGATTGCCCGGGAGATCGAGGACTACGTGCTCGAGCTCGGCAGCGACGGCCGGCTCCTCGCGCTCCAGCTCGACGAGCTCGTCACCGGCGTGGACATGGAGCGCGAGCTCGTCGTACGCGACTACCTGCCCGACGGCCGCAAGTCCCGCAAGGCCGAGGACATCCTCGAATCGCTCGAGAGCCTCAGCGCCTCGGACCTGGTCGACATCGCGAGCGTCGCTCGGGCCCTGGGCCTCGGAGCCAACGAGCACCTCGACGGCGCGGTGACGCCGAGGGGCTACCGGCTCCTCGCGAAGGTGCCCCGGCTCCCCGGCACGGTCGTGGACCGGCTCGTGGACCACTTCGGCAGCCTCCAGAAGCTGCTCTCCGCCGGGATCGACGACCTCCAGGCGGTCGACGGGGTCGGCGAGCTCCGGGCCCGGAGCGTGCGCGAGGGTCTCTCGCGGCTCGCGGAGTCGAGCATTCTCGAGCGCTACGTCTGACCATCCGGTTGCGCTAGGCCTGAGCACCTGGACCGGTCAGTGGCCGGCTTTCTTCGCCTTGCCCTTCGTGTCCGGCGAGGGCGTCGGTGTGATCGTCACCGGCGCGGGAGGCTGCAGGTAGAACTGCTCGGACTCGGGGTCGGCGCCCATCGCTGCGGCCTCGACGTGGTAGTAACCGGGCTCGGCCCACTGGGTGTTGCGGGAGCAGTCGGCGTCGGAGCGCCGCCCGGACCAGGTCACGTCGAGCAAGGTGCCCTGCCGGCTGCGGAGCACCACCGTCTGGTTCGGAACGGCGGGCCGGCAGTCCTGGGTGGACCAGATCCGGTCGCTCCCCGACGTCAGCTTGACCGCCAGGGTGTCGGCCGACACCTGCCAGTTGCAGGCCGGTGACTCGGTCGTGGACAGCTCCAGCGTCAACCGGACGTCGCCGCCGGCGTAGGCGTTGCCCTGCATGGCCGGCTTGACCCGGACGTCGCTGTCCAGGCACGGGCCGGTCGGTATCGCCAGCGGCTCCTGCGTCGGCGTCTTCCTGGGTGCCGTGGGCTGGCTGCTGGGGGCGGCCCCGGCCGTAGCCACAGCAGCGGCCGAGGACACAGCAGACGGGGAGCCGGTGGTCGAGCCGACTGCGGCGGCCGGACGGGCGGAAGGCTTCGGCGGGGCATCCGAGCCCCCGGAGAGGAGCCGGCTGATGCCGAAGACGAGGCCGCAGGCGATGGCCAGGACCATGATGCGGCGGAACCAGTACACGCGGGCGGGGAGCCGCCGTCGAGGCCTGGACACGGTCATGCGCACACCGTAACTTTCAGGTCGCCCGCGGACTGGGAGGCCACACCGATGGCGGCCGCATCCCTTGCACGGACCGCCCTCGACGTCGGGTCTCGTGCCCCTGGTTACGATCTCAGCACCATGACCGACCTCCACGAGCGCGTGCTGAGCTGGTACGACGAGAACGCCCGAGTCCTGCCCTGGCGGGAGGCGAGCGCGACGCCGTGGGCGGTGATGGTCAGCGAGTTCATGCTCCAGCAGACCCCCGTCAGCCGGGTGCTTCCGGTCTTCGAGCAGTGGATGCAGGCCTGGCCCACCCCGGCTGACCTCGCCGGTGTGCCGACCGGCGAGGCCGTGAGGGCCTGGGGACGTCTGGGGTACCCCCGGCGTGCGCTGCGCCTCCACGCAGCCGCCACCGCGATCGTCGAGGAACACGGCGGAGAGGTCCCGTCCTCGGCGGCTGCCCTTCGAGCCCTTCCGGGAGTCGGTGACTACACCGCGGCCGCGGTCGCCTCGTTCGCCTTCGGCCAGCGGCACGCTGTGCTCGACACCAACGTGCGACGGGTGCTCGGGCGCGTGGTGCGGGGTGAGGAGTTCCCGCCGGCGTCGGTGACCAAGGCTGAACGGGAGGTCGCGAACGACCTGCTCCCAGGCGAGGACGCAGTAGCAGCGCAATGGGCGGTCGCGGTGATGGAGCTCGGTGCGCTTGTGTGCACCGCGACGAAGCCGCGCTGCGCCGACTGCCCGGTCCGGGAGCTGTGCACCTGGGTGCAGTCGGGGCGTCCGCCGTACGACGGGCCTCCGCGGCGGGGACAGACCTACGCCGGCACCGACCGGCAGTGCCGTGGGCGCCTGCTGGCGGTGGTTCGAGACGCCGAGGGGCCGGTGCACCGGTCACGCCTCGACGCGGTTTGGGCCGACGAGGTCCAGCGGGCGAGGTGCCTGGCGTCCCTCATCGACGACGGCCTGGTGTCAGCGGTGTCCGAGGACCTCTTCGCCCTCCCCTAGCAAGCTCAGACGCCCGGACACGCGAAGAGGGCCCCCGCCGAGGCGAGGGCCCTCCATCACGCTGGGTTCACTCCTGGGCTCACTCCTGGGCTCACTCAGGGTCGCCGGTGCCTGCGGTCTCGATCGGCGGCATGTCGGGGAGCTCGGACTTCGGCTCGCCCTTGAAGGTGAAGGTCGCGGTCGGACCCTCGCCCTCGACGTCGACCAGCACGATCTGGCCCGGGCCGACCTCGCCGTACAGCATCTTCTCGGCGAGCACGTCCTCGATCTCGCGCTGCACGGTGCGACGCAGCGGACGCGCACCGAGCACCGGGTCGAAGCCCCGCTTGGCGAGCAGGTCCTTGGCCGCCGAGGTGAGCTCGATCGACATGTCGCGGTCCTTCAGCCGCAGCTCGACCGCCGCGATCATGTTGTCGACCATGGAGACGATCTGCTCCTGCGACAGCGGCGGGAACACGATGATCTCGTCGACACGGTTGAGGAACTCGGGACGGAAGTGCTGCTTGAGCTCCTCCGACACCTTGGCCTTCATCCGGTCGTACGAACCCTGGGTGTCACCGGCCTGCTGGAAGCCGAGGTTGACGCCCTTGGCGATGTCGCGGGTACCGAGGTTCGTCGTCATGATGATCACGGTGTTCTTGAAGTCCACGACCCGGCCCTGGGAGTCGGTCAGGCGACCTTCCTCCAGGATCTGCAGCAGCGAGTTGAAGATGTCCGGGTGTGCCTTCTCGACCTCGTCGAAGAGCACCACCGAGAACGGCTTCCGGCGCACCTTCTCGGTGAGCTGGCCGCCCTCTTCGTACCCGACGTAGCCAGGAGGCGAGCCGAACAGCCGCGAGACGGTGTGCTTCTCGCTGAACTCGGACATGTCGAGCTGGATCAGCGCGTCCTCGTCGCCGAAGAGGAACTCCGCGAGCGTCTTGGACAGCCACGTCTTGCCGACACCGGAGGGCCCGGCGAAGATGAACGAGCCACCGGGACGCTTCGGGTCCTTCAGGCCGGCACGGGTACGACGGATCGCCCGGGAGAGCGCCTTGACGGCCTCCTCCTGACCGATGACCCGCTTGTGGAGCTCGTCCTCCATCTTGAGCAGACGGGTCGACTCCTCCTCCGACAGCTTCACGATCGGGATACCCGTGGCCACGGCGAGGACCTCGGCGATGAGCTCCTCGTCGACCTCGGCGACGACGTCCATGTCGCCGGCCTTCCACTGCTTCTCGCGCTCGCTCTTGGCGAGGATCAGCTTCTTCTCCTCGTCGCGCAGTGACGCCGCAGCCTCGAAGTCCTGGCTGTCGATCGCGCCCTCCTTGCGGCGGCGCACGTCGGCGATCTTGTCGTCGAACTCACGCAGGTCCGGCGGAGCCGTCATCCGGCGGATCCGCAGGCGCGAACCCGCCTCGTCGATCAGGTCGATCGCCTTGTCCGGCAGGAACCGGTCGGAGACGTAACGGTCGGCCAGCGTGGCAGCCGCGACGAGCGCCTCGTCGGTGATCGTGACGCGGTGGTGCGCCTCGTAGCGGTCCCGGAGGCCCTTGAGGATCTCGATCGTGTGGGCGATCGAGGGCTCCTGCACCTGGATCGGCTGGAAGCGGCGCTCGAGCGCGGCGTCCTTCTCCAGGTGCTTGCGGTACTCGTCGAGCGTGGTCGCACCGATCGTCTGGAGCTCGCCACGCGCGAGCATCGGCTTGAGGATCGACGCGGCGTCGATCGCGCCCTCGGCGGCACCCGCACCGACGAGCGTGTGGAGCTCGTCGATGAACAAGATGATGTCGCCGCGGGTCTTGATCTCCTTGAGCACCTTCTTCAGGCGCTCCTCGAAGTCACCGCGATAGCGGGAGCCGGCGACCAGGGAGCCCAGGTCGAGGCTGTAGATCTGCTTGTCCTTCAGCGTCTCGGGCACGTCGCCGCGCACGATCGACTGGGCAAGGCCCTCGACGCAGGCGGTCTTGCCGACGCCGGGCTCACCGATCAGGACGGGGTTGTTCTTGGTGCGGCGCGAGAGCACCTGCATCACGCGCTCGATCTCCTTCTCGCGCCCGATGACCGGGTCGAGCTTTCCTTCGCGCGCGGCCTGCGTGTAGTTGCG